>JACDGG010000005.1 GCA_013815355.1 Solirubrobacterales bacterium | reverse complement strand
TCCGGGACACGCCAACCATCATCCTTACTGACCATATAGCCCACCACAGACCTCCTGATCGAGTAGCAACAACCGGACGATCAGAAGATTCAACCCAGCTCTACATAATCCTTCCGGGATAAGCCCTCAGAGCGAGACGGTCGCATGGGACATTCCCAGCTCCATCGCACGCACTGGATAGCGATCGATCCAGTACTGCACCGTGGAGAGCGACATTCCCCGCCACGCTGCGGCTTCTCGACGGGTCATGCCGCGCACCACACACATCTGCACCAGCTCGATACGCTGCCACCGGGGCAGCCACCTACGCTTGTCCGGCATCCGGCTTCCCTTCGTCGCGGATCTTTGGAAGGACCCACAGCGTCGGCCGTGACCCGGATACCTCTATCCAACTGTTCGGAAGGTCTCTAGGCAGAACAGGTAGATCGGGGCAAATGCCGTCGCCAGTAGGGTGCCTCAACGTTGACGCAAGGCTACGGTTGACGAGATCCACATTCAGAGCGGCACGTCGGGGCCTACGGCGCCGGGATCTGCAGAAGACCTCGAAGGCTAAAGCTGCGACAGATGAGGACGAACTTGTGCGAGCTGGGCGGCATCCTCGAAGGGCGAGCCGCACAATCGCCCGCGGCAGGATGCGGGAGCGCCAGTCGCTCGGCCAAGCGCCGCCAAAGCTGGCTGTGGATCGCGGCGGCCGGGACGCACTACGCAATGGGGGCCGGACGAGTGTCCGGCCCCCACTATCCTACTTCCTTAGCGCATCGCTAGGTCAGCGAAGCAACGTGCTGCTATTTGATTTTCACTGATACTGGTTCTACGGTGAATTTGCCGGACTCGAAGCCCGTGCCGCTTGCGCCGCAGATGCCGCCAGTGGAAGTCACCGTCACCGGGGCTTTTGATAGTTCAAACGTGGACTTGGTGGTGGTGCCGTTTCCGTTTACCCACGTCCCTTTTAGTTCCTGTTTGCCTTCGGCGGTCAAGCTGCAGGTCGCCGTTTTCACTACGACTTTGCAGCCCGCGGCAATTACGACGGTTACCGAGGTGGTGGAGTTCGCAACGGTGCTGCCTTTTGTTGCGCCGCAGGTTTCTGTGACCGTTGCGGCGACGCCAAACGCCGTGCATCCTGTGAAGCTGTTCACTGCGGTCGCGGCGATCGTGTTTGATTTGACGCCCGTTTTACCTTCGGCGATAGTGGATTTACATTCGACCGACAGTCCGTTCGGTGCGATGAACTTGGCGTTTGTCGATGTCGCTTTAACTGCAGTCGAGTCGGGTTCGAATACGACAGCGCTCGCGGCGCTGGCTGCGATTGCACTCATTGCGAAGACGGCCATCAGCATCAGGCCGAGAATTCTGACTTGCTTCATGGACTTTGCTCCCTTGAGTTGTTGGTATGTATGCGCCGCTACCCAGCGGTCGGCCATCACCAACATGTGCGTTGCGCTCGCGGCGTCACCAGGACCGAAGCAGATGACTGCGACGGCGTGCTGGGCGCATGAAGGTAATGTTTTTGTGGATCTGCTTTGCCGCCAATCACGCCAGTACAGTTCGTCAGCGCAGTCTTCGCGACCCAGCTTCAGGGGTGGCGAGGAGACACATGGCAGTTTGTACTTGCATGAATCCCATGTCCTTGTTTACGGGATCTGCGTTTCAGGCGCCTCCAATAACTACCAGGAGGGGTGCACTAGATGCGAGAAAAATCTACAAAGGCAAATGGTACAGGGATGCAGGCTGCACAAATGCGTCGATTTGCAGGGAAAACGCGTTTCCCACGGTGCGCCGAGGAGAGAAACACGGACGCCCGGTTAGACAGGTGCAGATAGCAGACACCTAGTAGCGAGCGTGCCAACGCGGTAGTCGGACTGGTGATGGGCGCCGGCGGCGGCGTTGGGTTACGAGCCGAGTAGGTCGTTTCTCTGCGATCCTGTGCCGAATGGTCGACAGGCCGCCTAGTCACCCGCGCCGCGTGGGCCACAAGGGCGCGCATCACATCGAGCTGGGCAACACATTGGCCTCCTTCGACGCAGCGCTGGCGCACGATGTCGACATGATCGAGTTCGATGTCCTCTCCGAGCGCATCGATGGCAGCGGGCGTCTGCTCGTCGCGCACGATTACGAGGACATGCGCTCGCGCACGCCGCTGAGCTTCGAGGAGGCACTCGACCACCTCGCCGGTGAGGCCTTCGCGCGCCTCGAATTCGACGTCGACGTGAAGATCCCCGGCTATGAGCTGCGCGTGCTGGAGGCGCTGCGCGAGCGTGAGTTGGTCCCACGGACCCTGATCAGCGGCACCTTCACTGACAGCCTTGACGAGATCCGCGCGGCCGAGCCGGCGCTGCGCCTCGGCTGGTCGGTGCCGCGCGCGCGCCGCGACTACACGACCGACATGCTCACCGTGATCCCCGCCCTGGCGATCCTCACCGGCTACCGCGCGATGCTGCCGCGCAAGGCGCGCGAGGCGCTGCGCTCGGGGCGCTTCGACGCGATCATGGCCCACTGGCGCGTCGTCACACCCGCGCTGGTGCGCGCCGTGGCTGCGGGCGGCGGCGAGCTCTACGTGTGGACGGTCGACGACGCGCGCTTGATCGCCAAGCTCACCGCGATGGGCGTCGACGGCATCATCACGAACGACCCGCGCCTGTTCAGCCGATGAGGCAGCTGGCGGCGCTGAAGCCCGCGGGGTCCGCGCCCGCGAGCGCTTCATGCCCGGCGGTCGTGGGACGTGAGATCTTGAGGATCACCGTCTTGCCGTGGCGCCACTGGTAGCTGACGACGCCGCGCAGCTCTGAGGCAGGCTTCCCGGCCACCGGCACGAGCTGGAAGCTGCGCCCGCCCTCGCGCGCGGTGGCGGAGCTGCCGACCGCCACGTATCCGGGAGTGGCCCCCGCGACGAGGTCGACCCAGCGTTTGGCGGCGCTCATGATCTGCAGGCGAAAGCTCATGTACATCTTGTCGCCCGCCCTGCCGTCTCCCGGCATCGAGCCGCGGATGCCGACCGTGTTGGGCTGATCCTTTGGGTTGCACACGTCGATCGTCGCCCACAGTTCGTGGGATCGGAGCAGCGCGTGGCTCGTTACGCGTGCCTTTGCGCCGGCCACGGCGGGAGCGCCGCCGAGGAAGAGCGATCCCAGGAGTGTGAACATCGCGACGCGTCTGAGCGGTGCCATAGCGATGACGATAGCGCCGCCGAGGGTCTCGATGTGCCGCTCGACTGCGGCAAACTCCGTTGTGATATCCCGTTGAGCAATGGGGAGGACGCGCTCAGCCGAGGTCGTGGAGCTGCTCGGGCGGGTCCCGGCCTTCTCCACGCTCGAGCAGGCCGATCTCGAGCGGATCGCCGAGGTCGCGGTGCCGCGCGCCTTCGAGCCCGGACAGGCCGTCTTTCGCGAGGGCGACGCCTCTGACACTTGTTATGTGGTGCGCGAGGGCCAGGCCCGCGCGATCCGCACCCACGGCGACGGGCGCACGATCACGCTGGCCACGTTTGGCCCGGGCGACATCTTTGGCGAGCTCGCGATGTTCGAGGACGAGCTGCGCTCGGCCACCGTCGAGGCGGTCGAGCCGACGAGCGTCGTCGGCGTGCTCGGCCCGGACATGCGCCGGCTGATGAGCGAACATCCCTCGATCGCCGCGCGGCTCGTGATCGCGCTCGGGCGCCGCTTGCGCGAGATGAACGAGCGCCTCTCGCGCCAGTCCTTCCAGACCGTTCAGAGCCGTGTGGCGGTCGTGCTGAGCCAGCTGGTCGAACAGGAGATCGTGGCCGGCAAGGACTCAAGCGACGTGCTCCTCACCGCCACCCAGGCCGACCTCGCGCAGCTTGCGGGCTCCTCGCGTGAGTCCGCAAGCCGCTTCCTGGCCGTGCTTGAGCGCGCCGGGGTCATCTCACAGGGGCGCGGGCGCCTCGTGGTGCATGACGTGGAGGCCTTGAAGCAGTATGTCTTCTAAGCCGAAGCGCACCCGCGGCGGGCGCCGCGCGCAGGCGCGCGAGTTCTCCGCCGGGGGCGTCGTCGTGCGCGACGGCCAGGTGGTCGTGATCGTGCCAACGCGGCGCGCCGCCGACGGCTCGCGTGTGCTCGCGCTGCCCAAGGGCCACGTCGATCCCGGCGAGACGCCGATTGAGGCGGCTGAGCGCGAGGTGCGTGAGGAGACCGGCATTCTCGCTGAGCCCGTCGTGGAGCTCGGTGAGTCGCGCTATTGGTATCGCCGCGAAGGCCGCACGATCGGCAAGCGCGTCTCCTTCTTCCTGTTCGACTTCCGCGAAGGCGACTTCGCCGACCACGACGACGAGGTCGAGGAGGTCCGCTGGATCTCCCTTGCGCAGGCCGAGAAGGAGCTCAGCCACGCCGCCGAGCGCGAGATGATCACGCTGGCGCTCGCCTATCTCGATAAAGACCGATAGCCTGCCGTCGCGATGCAGGTCCTGAACTTCTACTCGACGATCTTCGCCGATGAGCTCAAGCGCGGGCGCAAGACGGCCACGATCCGCCTCGGCGACAAGTCGGGCAAGTACCGCAAGAACGAATCCGTGCTCGTCACGATCGGCTTCCAGTACTCCCCGCGCGAACGGATCTTCGAAGCGGTGATCGACAACGTCGAGGTGATGAAGCTCGGCGAGCTCTCCCCGCGTGACATCAAGCACGATAATCCCGAGTTCCGCCGCCACGAGGAGCTGATCAACTTCCTCGAACAGATCTACGGGCGCTCGGTCTCGAGCGAGGACACGGTCACCGTCGTGCGCTTCTCGCAGATCCTCGAGAACCCCAGCGGCATGACCGAGGCCATGAAGGGCTTCGGCGGCGCGCAGAACTAGCTCGAGTGCCTGTCTTTAGGCGCTGGATGGCGTCGGAGTCATTGGCAGTCTCCGTGAGAGAGTGCCAATCCTCCCTTGAACCGCGCCGGATCTTCTATATATTGTGCTTGCAGTTGGCACTCTCCCCACGAGAGTGCCAAAAGAGGCGGCTCGCCAGTCAATAGAGGGCAGCGGGCAGCCGGTCGCATTCTCAGAAGACGGAGGTTTTTCAACATGAAGCTAAAGCCCCTGGGCGATCGCTTGATCGTGCAGGCGATCGAGGAGGAGCTGACCACTGCCAGTGGCATCGTCCTCCCCGAGACCGCCAAGGAGAAGCCGCAGAAGGGCAAGGTCCTCGCAGTCGGCGACGGAAAGCTCGACGAGGACGGCAAGCGCATCCCGCTGGATGTCAAGAAGGGCGACGAGGTCCTCTACAGCAAGTACGGCGGGACCGAGATCAAGGTCGACGGGGAGGATCTGCTCGTGCTTCGCGAGTCCGATGTCCTCGCCCGCGTCGAGTCTTAAGGAGACTGAGGAAACATGGCTCACAAGGAACTGAAGTACGGCTCAGAGGCACGCAAGTCGCTCGAGGCAGGCGTCGACGCGGTCGCCAACGCCGTCAAGGTCACGCTCGGCCCCAAGGGCCGCTACGTGGTTCTCGACAAGAAGTTCGGCGCGCCCACGATCACCAACGACGGTGTCACGATCGCTCGTGAGATCGAGGTCGAGGACGTCTTCGAGAACCAGGGCGCCCAGCTCGTCCGCGAGGTGGCAACCGCCACCAACGACGTCGCCGGCGACGGCACCACCACCGCCACCGTTCTTGCCCAGGCGATTGTTCGCCAGGGTCTGAAGAACGTCGCGGCCGGGGCCAACCCGCTCGCGCTCAAGCGCGGCATCGAGAAAGCTGTGGACGAGGTCGTCAAGAACATCGCTTCGCAGTCCAAGGAAGTCTCCGGCAAGGACCAGATCGCCCGCGTGGCGACGATCTCAGCCGGCGATGAGGAGATCGGCGACGTCATCGCCGATGCGATCGAGAAGGTCGGCAAGGACGGCGTGGTCAACGTCGAGGAGGGCCAGACGTTCGGCATGGACCTCGAGTTCACCGAGGGCATGCAGTTCGACAAGGGCTACATCTCGCCCTACATGGTCACCGACCAGGACCGCATGGAGGCGACCCTGGAGGACCCCTATATCCTGATCGCCAACTCGAAGATCGGCTCGGTTCGTGACGTGCTGCCGGTGCTCGAGGCAGTGATCCAGTCGGGCAAGCCGATCCTGATCATCGCCGAGGACGTCGAGGGCGAGTCGCTGGCGACGCTGGTCGTCAACAAGCTCCGCGGCACCTTCACCGGTGTGGCCGTCAAGGCTCCTGGTTTCGGCGACCGTCGCAAGCGGATGCTCGAGGACATCGCGATCCTCACGAACGCCGAGGTGATCACCGAGGAGATGGGCCTAAAGCTGGAGAACACCCAGCTCTCCCAGCTCGGACGTGCGCGCCGCGTCGTCGTCGCCAAGGACACGACGACGATCGTCGACGGCGCCGGCGATGCAACCGCGATCAAGGGCCGCATCAACCAGATCAAAGCCGAAATCGACAACACCGACTCCGACTTCGACCGTGAGAAGCTCCAGGAGCGCCTGGCAAAGCTCTCCGGCGGCGTCGCGGTGGTCAAGGTCGGAGCTGCGACTGAGACGGAGATGAAGGAGAAGAAGCACCGCGTCGAGGACGCCCTTCAGGCAACCCGCGCGGCGCTCGAGGAGGGCATCGTGCCCGGTGGCGGCGTAGCGCTGCTGCAGGCATCGAACGCCGTCAGCGTCGCCGAGAACGGCGCGTCAGTCGACGGTTCCGATGATGAGCGCACGGGGGCGAGGATCGTCCTGCGTGCTCTGGAGGAGCCGCTTCGTCAGCTCGCCGAGAACGCGGGCCTCGAGGGCTCGGTCGTCGTCAACGATGTCCGCAAGGCCAAGAAAGGCCACGGCCTGAACGCCGGCACCAACGAGATCGTCGATCTCGTCGCCGCGGGCATCATCGACCCGGCGATGGTCACGCGCTCTGCCCTGCAGAACGCCGCGTCGATCGCCAAGAACATCCTCACGACCGAGGCGATCGTCGCCGAGGTTCCCGAGAAGGAAGGCGCAGGCGGCCCCGGCGGCGGCATGCCGGACATGTCGGGGATGATGTAGGGAGCTCTCGGCTGCGATCGCGCAGCTGATGAGATTGGTGAAAGGGCCCGGCGGATGCCGGGCCCTTTGCCGTTCAGAGGCGGGCTCTTTGCCGACTCTGGCGTAAGCCCTGGCTAGACGACCTCGCTCACCGAGCGTGGCCCCGCACCGATGTACTTCGCCGTTGGGCGGATCAGCTTGGCCTCGCGCTTCTGCTCGAGGATGTGCGCCGACCAGCCGGCCACGCGCGCGCAGGTGAACATCGGCGTGAACAGGTCCGGCGGCACTTCGGCGAGGTCGAGGATCACAGCCGACCAGAACTCCACGTTTGTCGCCAGCACGCGGTCGGGCCTGCGGGCGTGAAGCTCGGCGAGCGCGGCCTTCTCGAGCGCCTCGGCGGCCTGGAAGCGGGGCGAGCCGAGTTCGCCGGCGGTCCTGCGCAACACTCGCGCACGGGGATCTTCGGCGCGGTAGATGCGGTGGCCGAAGCCCATCAGCCGCTCGCCGCGGTCGAGCGCGTCAGAGACCCACTTCTCGGCGTTGCCGGTCTGTTCGACTTCTTCGAGCATCTTCAGCACGCGCGAGGGGGCGCCGCCGTGCAGCGGGCCCGAGAGCGCGCCGACGGCGCCAGAAAGCGCCGCGGCACAGTCCGCGCCGGTGGAGGCGATCACTCGAGCCGTGAACGTGGAGGCGTTCATGCCGTGCTCGGCGGCGGACACCCAGTAGGCGTCGATCGCCTTGACGTGGTCGGGGTTGGCCTCGCCACGCCAGCGGATCAGGAAGCGCTCGGGAATGGTCGTGCCCTTGTCGACCTCGGTCTGCGGGACCGGTGGCTGGCCCGCTTCGCGTGCGGACTGCGCGACGAAGGAGAGCGCCATCACCGAGGCGCGCGCGAGGTTCTCGCGGGCTTCCTCGTCGGAGATGTCGATCAGCTGGCCGAACCCCCACTCGGGTGCGAGCATCGCCAGGGCCGACTGTACGTCGACGCGATGGTCGCCCGAGCGAACGGTCAGCGCGTGCGGTTCGGCCGGCGGCAGCCCCGGCTCAAAGTGCCCGTCCACCAGCAGCCCCCACACCTGCTCGTAGGGGACCGCGCCGACGAGGTCTTCGATGTCGACGCCGCGGTAGCGGAGCGCCCCTCCCTCTTTGTCGGGCTCGGCGATCTCCGTGGCGAAGGCGACGACTCCTTCAAGGCCCGACTGGACCTCCGATGCAGGCTGAACCGCGCTCATGGCACTCGCTTTCTGAGCTTGATGCTTGACGGGGTGGGCTGCCTTGTGGGCAGAGCCATATCCTCGCAGGAAAGCGTGTGCGGGTAGGCTCATGCGCCGAGCCCGCGTTCGCCCGCGCTCGCCGGCACCGTCACCCGAGGAGGAGCAATGCCCGACAGCGATCTGATGTTCCGCTCCGCGATCGAGCTCGCCGGCATGGTGAGCTCGGGAGAGGTCTCATCCCGCGAGCTGGTGGAGATCTCGCTCGCGCGGATCGAGGAGCTCAACCCCTCGTTGAACGCGTTCGTCGATGTCGACGATGAGCGTGCCCTGCAGACCGCAGACGGCATCGGCCGAGACGATGAGCGCCCGTTTGCGGGCGTGCCGATCGCGATCAAGAACAACCGCCCCGTGCAGGGTCTGCGCCTGACCTACGGTTGCTCGCTGATGGCCGAGAACATGTGCGACTACGACCACAACATCACGCGGCGGCTGAAGGAGGCGGGCTTCGTAATCGTCGGCACAACGACGTTGCCGGAGTACGGGATCCTGCCCGTCAGCGAGGCGCGCCTGTTCGGGCCCACGCGCAATCCCTGGGACCTGGAGCGCACTCCCGGCGGCTCCTCGGGGGGTGCCGCCGCGGCCGTCGCCAGCGGCATGCTCCCGGTTGCGCATGGCAACGACGGTGGCGGCTCCGTTCGCATCCCGGCCGCCTGCTGCGGCCTCGTCGGCCTGAAGCCCAGCCGCGGACGTATCTCCGCCGCGCCGGAACTCGGCGATTCCTCGCTCGGCATCGACGGGGTGCTCACGCGCACCGTCGCCGACACCGCCGCGATCCTGGACGTGCTCGCCGGCTATGAGCCGGGAGATGCGACGTGGGCGCCCGACCCCGCCGAGCCGTTCGCGCAGAGCGCTGCAAGGGAGCCGGCCGGACTGCGGATCGCGGCCACGACGCTTCCGCCGATCCCGGGCACGCCGGTCGATCCGATGTGCGCCCGTGCCGTCGATGATGCCGCCGAACTCCTGCGCTCGCTTGGGCACGAGGTAGAGGAGGTCGAGCCGCCATGGCAGATCCCCGGGCTGCAGGAGCTCTTCGGCGCGGTCTTCTCCAGCCAGATCGCGCTCTCGATCGCCTACTCGGGGATCGTCGCGTCTCGCACGCCGACGGCGGATGACATGGAGCCGATGAGCTGGGCGATCTACTCGATGATTCAGAAACTAAACGCCATCGATGGGCTCGGCGCAGCCGTGCGCCTGCAGGGTTTCGCGCGCCAGCTCGTCTCCTTCCTGCTGCCCTACGACGCGCTGCTGACGCCCGCGCTCGCCGAGCGCCCCTTGCCGCTGGGAACGCTCGACACCGCCGCCCCGGACCCGATGGCGACCTTCACCCGCTCGGGTGTCTTCACGCCGTTCACGCCGATCTTCAATGCCTCCGGTCAGCCCGGGATTTCGGTGCCACTGTTCGAGGGAGACGACGGTCTGCCGCTGGGTGTCCAGCTCGTCGGTCGGCCTGCCGGCGAGGGTGCGCTGCTTGCCCTCGCGGCCCAGCTGGAAGCGGCACGGCCGTGGGCTGGACGGCGGCCCGTGATGGCCGGGGCTCTTCGCGACTGAGGCGCGCGGCTGTTTCGACTCCGGGCCCACCGCCCGGTCCTCTCATGACGGGCGCTGCCGCCAGATTGGCCCGATTGATGCCCACGGCGCCGGGCGGGGCTACACTTACCACATGGATGTTCGACCCTGGCCCGCGTTGCAGGACGAGGATCGGTGGCTGGTCGACGCGATGGAGAGCAGACTGCGCGACAGCACACAGAGCGTAGAGAAGCTGCGCGCGCGCGCGCAGCTTCTGCGCGCCGAGGCTGAGCAAAGCGACGTAAAGGGGATACGCGACGCCACCCTCGCGCTCGCGGAGCGCTACGAGCAGGCCGCGAGCGTGCGGCTGTCGGCTTGAGGGCTACCGCGTGCTCCTGATGCGATCGAGCAACTCGGCGACAATCTGATCCTGTCGCGCGCGAAGCGCCGCAAGTGCCGGGACAAGCGTCGCGACGTGGCTGTTCAGAAGCTCGATGGTGCGCTCGGCTGCGAGCGGATCCAGCAGCTCTTGCTCAGCCCATTGGCGTTCCAGACCGCGCAGCCGGCGTGTCATCTGTGGCATGCGCTCGAGGGCCACGGCTGCTGACTCGCGCAGGAGCTCGCGAGTGTGGGCGTCCGCGGCGCGCAGTTCCGTGAGCTCGCGGTGCAGATCGAAGGCATACTCGTGGGCGATTCTCGCGGCTGCGAAGAAGCGATCGAGGATCTCCAGCGGTTCAGGCCGAGCAGTCATCGGACTTCATGTCGCGGATCGCAACCGCTCGCGCCCTCTATCGCTGATCTCCCAAGTGCCGCGGGGGGACCCGCGCATAAGCTCGCCCCGTTCGACGAGGCGCAGTCGCACAAACGCAGCCCGATTCTCCCAGCGTATGTCACCGGACTTAAGTGCCTGCTTGTCAAGTTCGGTGAGCTTGCTGTCCAATGCGGCACCGACGGCGTCAACCGCCTCGCGGCTTGGTGCTCGCCCACCACGCTCCGCTAGAAAGCGCAAGATCGGGATCTCGTACTCCGACTCGGGCAAGAGCGATCCGGGCGCAGCGCGCCTGGTCGGCTCACCAGCCTCGGCTGTGGCGGTTGACCGACTTTGCGGTTGATCAAGCCCGAGAAGCCGGCGCAGGACCGTGTTGGGCGTATCTACAAAGGGCTCGGCATGCTTCTTAATTACGTCAAAGACTTCGTCGTCAGCATCAATGGATGGGCACATAGGTAACCTTGAAGCTTGTTTTAAATCTAGTCTGCAATGCTAACAGACCTCATTAGTCGGCGGAGTACGCGCATTGTCGAAGAGCTTGGACGTGGACTGTCTCCGCGTTTTGCCACAGCTCCTGGCCGCTCAGCGCGTGCCGAGCACCGCGGCCATGCGCTGAGGCGTGACACCGAGCGTTTCGGCGCCTGCCGCACCGCGAGCCGAGACCATCGAGACCTCCATCAGCTCGGCCTCGTCCCAGGTCGCGAACGCGGAGGGTCCCGCGAGGCGCTCGAGCATGCGCAGGCCGCGGGAGACGAGAGGCGTGGGGACGTGCAGCAAGGCTCTGCGGCGTCCCAAGGAGCGCAGGACAGTACGCACGATCTCGGTGTGGCTGAGCGTCTCCGGCCCGGCCAGCTCGACCCGCTCGTGTGTGATTGCGCCCCCGTCGCGAAGGCTGGCGATCACAGCGTCGGCCACGTCCTCGGCCCAGATCGGCTGGAAGACCGCGCGTCCACGACCGGAGACGGGCATCGCCGGCAGCAGCGCGAGACGTTCGAGCAGCGTCAGCCAGGGGTCACCTGGCGCGTAGATGATCGAGGGCGCGAACACCGTCGAGCGCAGCCCCGCCTCGCGCACCGCCTCCTCGGCGAGTGCCTTGGCACGCAGCAGCCGCGTGCGGTGGTGGGGCGAGGCGCCGAGCGCGCTGAAGAAGACGAAGCGCTCCACCCCGCGGCGCTCAGCGGCCTCGACCATGCGCCAGGTGGCGATGCCGTTGAGCTCCTCGATCGAGCCGCGGCGCTGATCGCGGATCGCCGCCGCCAGGTGCACGACGGTCTCGACGCCGCGCAACGCGTTGCGGAAGGAAGGCGGATCGGTCAGGTCTCCGAGGGCGATCTGGACGCGCACGCGCAGGGGCCCCAGCCTACGTGGATCGCGCACGAGACAGCGGACCTGGGTGCCTTCGGCGACCAGGCGGCGCAGCAGCGTCGAGCCCACCAGGCCGGTCGCGCCCGTTAGCAGCAGCATGGTTCGTACAATATGCGTCTCCCGAGGGGAGACCCCGCAAATCGACCCAAAGAAAGAAGCAAATGGCCTACGTAATCGCCGAGCCGTGCATTGGCACCAAGGACAACTCCTGTGTCGAGGTATGCCCCGTGGACTGCATCCACCCGACGCCCGACGAGCCCGGATATGACGCGGCCGAAATGCTCTACATCGACCCCGAGGAGTGCATCGACTGCGACGCCTGCGTCGAGGCCTGCCCGGTCGACGCGTGCTTTGCCGAGGACCAGCTCCCTGAGGAGTGGGGCAAGTACACGCAAATAAACGCCGACTACTTCGCCAACGCCAAGTAGGAGCCGATCCACGGGGAGTCGGTTCTGCCGGAAACCCCAGTCTCGCTTGAGAGAATGTCTGTGAGGCCTGCGCCTGCGCTGTGAGCGAGTGGGCGCCTGGGCCGCTCAGACATGGCCCCTACAGGCATTCCTCGCACCGATCTGCAAACGCGCCTCGCTGAGCGCACGCTCGAGCTGATCGACATGGCCTCGGTCTCGGGAGCCGAGAGAAACATCGCCGCACATGTGCTCAGCCTGCTCGAGGGCGCCGGCGTGGAGGTGCGCGACGCGGGCGATACGTGCGTGCTCGCCGCCGCCACAGGACGCGCTGAGCGTCCGTTTGTGCTGCTTGCGGGACATCTCGACACTGTCCCAGAGCAGGGCAACCTGCCCGGGGAGCTGAGCGATGAGCACGTCGAGGGGCTTGGCGCAAGCGACATGAAGGGCGGTGTCGCAGTGATGCTCGAGCTCGCGCTGGCCCAGCGTCGCGGCGCGATCGATGTCGGCTACGTGTTCTTCGGGCGCGAGGAGCTCCCTGCGGCCGAGGGTGCGCTCACGCCCCTGCTCCAGCGCGAGCCGGGCCTTCGCGAGGCCGACCTCGCGATCATGCTCGAGCCGACCGCGAACGTCGTGCAGGCGGGATGCCTCGGTAACGTCGATGCCGCCTGGCGCTTTCGCGGCCGGGCGGGGCACTCAGCGCGTCCCTGGCTGGCGGATAACGCAATCGATCACGCCGTTGCGGGGATTCATGCCCTGCATACGATCGAGCCTGCGCTGCGCACGATCGACGGACTCGACTTCACCCAGGTGGTGAGCGTCACGACGCTCAACGCGGGCCTCGCCCGCAACGTTATCCCGGGCGAGGCAAACGCGAACGTCAACTTCCGCTACGACCCCAGCCTCAGCGGCGCGGAGGCGGAGGGGCTGTTGCGCGGCTGGTGCGAGCCGCACGGCGAGCTCACCGTGCTGAGCAACTCGCCGGGCTCGCTGCCCCCGCACGATAACCCGCTGCTCGAGCGCCTGCTCGCCGTGAGCGATGCCCCGATCGAGCCCAAGCAGGCGTGGACGCCCGTCGCGGAGTTTGCCGCCGCCGGCGTCGAGGCGGTCAACCTCGGGCCAGGCGACCCAGCCTTCGCGCATCGCTCCGACGAGCGCGTCGCGATCTCCTCCCTGGCGCGCTGCTACGAGATCCTGGAGGCCCTGTGCGTCTGAACCAAGCTGTCGAGCAGGCGCCTGGCTATCCATTCCTGCGCCTCGCTGAGGTGCGGCGCGAGGCCCAGGAGCGCGGTATCGAGATCATCGACCTGACGCTCGGTCAGCCGACGGACCCCGCGCCCGCGGCGGTGCGCGAGGCACTCAGCGCCGCCGCGGCTGAGCTCTCGCTGTGCGAGTATCCCTCCACGGAAGGGATGCCTGCGCTGCGCGAGGCGATCGCGGCGTGGATCGCGCGGCGCTACGGCGCGACGGTGGATCCGCACAGCGAATTGCTGCCGACGCTCGGAGCGAAGGAGCCGATCGCGCTGCTCGCCCGCCTGTTCGCGCGACCAGGCGATGCGGTCTCGGTCGCCTCGCCCTCCTATCCCGTGCCCGAGCGCAGCGCGCGCGCAGCCGGCCTGGAGGTCATCCCGCAGAGCATCTCCGCGGCGAGCTCCTGGCTACCGGCCCCCGACGCCATTCCCTGGGGCCGCGTGGCGATCGTGTGGGTCGTGAACCCCCACAACCCCACCGGTGCGGTGGCCCCGCTTGGGCTGCTCGCCGAGCTCGCGGAGCGCTGCCGCGAGAGCGGCGCGATCCTCGCCGTGGATGAGACCTACTCGGAGTTCTGGTTCGAGCGCGAGGCGCCCTGCTCGGGCCTCGAGCTCGAGGATCGAAGCGGCGTGGTCGTGTTCAACTCACTTTCCAAGCGCTCGGGCCTGGCCGGGCTGCGTTCAGGGTTCATGGCCGGCGACAGCGAGATCATCCGTCGCGTCAAGCGCCACCGCAGCGACAT
Organism: Solirubrobacterales bacterium; assembly: GCA_013815355.1. Lineage (GTDB taxonomy): Bacteria > Actinomycetota > Thermoleophilia > Solirubrobacterales > Solirubrobacteraceae > Palsa-744. The sequence goes on along the minus strand of JACDGG010000005.1, from coordinate 28,864 downwards.
CGGCACGACCCCGCCGGCGATCGTTCAGCTGGCCTCGATCGCGGCTTGGAGCGATGAGGCGCATGTCCGGGATGCTCGTGCTCGCTACGGCGCCAAGCGCGAAGTGCTCCAAGCGGCCGCGAGACGCGCCGGACTCGAGCACGTCGGCGGCCCGGCCGGGATCTTCTTGTGGCTGCGTGTGCCCGGCGGCGATGATGAGCGGATGCTTGAGCTGCTGGTCGAGCGCTCGCTGCTGATGGTGCCCGGCTCCTATCTCGGCGCGGGCGGCGAGGGACACCTGCGCGCGGCGCTGACGCCCGCGAGCGAGCAGATCGAGCGAGCCGCAGAGCTGCTTTCGAGAGGCGTGCTGCTGGGCCACGGGGTCTGAGCGCTACAGCGAGGCGCCGTGGTCGCGCACGAGATCGTTCAGCTGGACCTTGTCGTAGCGCTCGCCCTCGGCGAGGCGCTTGATCACTAGTGCGCAGGGGAGTCCGAACTCGCCGCCCGGGAAGCTGCGCGTGCGTGTGCCTCCGATCGCCACGCTCCAGGCAGGGATGTGTCCGCGCGAGATCTCCTCACCGGAGTCCGCGTCGATAACAGGGATCGTCGGCGAGAGGATGATCCCTGCGCCGACGACCGCGCCCCGTCCCACGCGTGCGCCTTCGATCAGCATGCAGCGGCTGCCGATGAACGCGTCGCTCTCGACGAACACGGGGCTCGCTTGCAGCGGCTCGAGCACGCCGCCGATCCCCACCCCTCCCGAGAGGTGCACGTGCTCGCCGACCTGGGCGCACGACCCCACCGTGGCCCAGGTATCGACGAGCGTGCCTCGCCCCACGTATGCGCCAACGTTGACGAAGCTCGGCATGAGGATCGAGCCCGGGGCAAGATAGGAGCCGAAGCGCGCGTAGGCGCCGGGCACGACCCGGACGTCGGCGCTCCCGGCCTTCGGAGGGAGACGGTCGGCGAACATCATCGGCCCGGCGGTCGTGTGCTCCATCGGGCACACGCGGAACAGCAGCGCGATCGCGCGCTTGAGCCATTCGTGCACGATGACCTCGTCGCTGGGTCCGATCTCGGCAACGCGCAGGCGCCCGCTGTCGAGCAGCTCCATCACGCTCAGCACGGTGCCGCGCACGTACTCGTCGCGGTCGCTCAGCTGCTCGCGGCGCTGCCAGAGCTCATCGATCTTCTGCTCGAGCACCTCGAGGCCGCCGAAGTCCGCGATGCTGGCCACGCTCGCCACCTCAGCTCACCGGAGCCGGAGTGCGCGCGTCGTCACCGATGCGCTCCACGCCCGGTGGCAGGCCCGAGGGCGCGCTCGGATCGAACACGTCGGCCTCGAACTGGAGCGTGGCGAAGTAGTCGCGGCGCACCTCCTCGCGGCGGCGGATCAGCTCGACGCTGCCGTCGCTGCGCAGCAACAGCTCCTGGGGGCGCAGGCGCCCATTGTAGTTGAAGCCCATCGCCAGGCCGTGTGCGCCGGTGTCGTGAACGAGCAGCAGATCGCCTTCGCGCAGTTCGGGCAGCGGACGCTGGATCGCGAGCTTGTCGTTGTTCTCACACAGCGAGCCGACGACGTCCACGCGCTGCAGGCGCCGTTCGCCGCGGTCGCCGTGCAGCGTCACGTGGTGGTAGGCGTCGGGATACATCGCGGTGCGCAGCAGCGCCGCGATGCCGGCGTCGACGCCCGCGTACTCGCGCCACTTGCTAAGGCGGTTGATCACGCGCGTGACGAGCACGCCGTGTGGGCCTGAGATGAAGCGGCCGGACTCGAGGAACAGCTTTGGCCGGCGCCCGGTGCGGAAGCTGTGAGACTCCAGCAGCTCGCGGGCACCCCGCCCAAGCGCACCGAGATCCAGGCGAGAATCCGTCGGGCGGTAGGGGATGCCGAGGCCGCCGCCGGCGTTGATGAACTCAAGCGAGATGCCCAGCGTGCGCTGCAGCTGCTCCTCGATCTCCAGCAGCATCGCGACCGTCGCCAGCAGCGGCTCGACGCTCAGCACGTTCGAGGCGATCATCGCGTGCAGGCCGAAGCGCTCGGTGCCGAGTTCGCGCGCCCGCTCGTAGGCCGCGAGCAGCTGGTCGCGGCGCAACCCGAACTTCGCCTCGCGCGGGGAGCCGATCAGGCGGTCGCCGACGCGCTCGGGCCCTGGGTTGAAGCGGAACGAGACGATCGAGGGCGCCCTGGGCAGCTTCTCGATCAGCGAGATGTCGTCGATGTTGACGATCGCATCCATCTCGATCGCCGCGGCGAACTCCTCGCGCGTCGTGTTGTTGGAGGTGAAGAACACCTCATCTCCGATCGCGCCCGCATCGCGTGCTAGCTCGAGCTCGGCGAGCGAGCTGCACTCCATGCCGAGGCCCCGCTCGCGCAGCATGCGCAGGACCGTCAGGTTGGGCAGCGCCTTGACCGCGTAGTACTCGTGGAAGGGCAGTCCCTCGAAGGCGCTCAGCAGTCGCCCCGCGGCGTCGTTGATCCCCCGCTCGTCATAGATGTGAAATGGCGTGCCGTAGTGCTCGGCGATCGCCGGCAGATGGCGCTCGAGCTGCGCGTTGAAGTGCTGGCCGATCGGCATCGCCTCAAACGCCGCCGTCGTCAGTCGTTGCGGTGGGCGGTGATGATCGCGCGCGTGCGCAGGCCCGACACCGGACGGCGATAGGTGATCGCTGCGGTCGAGACGCGCGAGAAGCCCGCGCGCTTCAGTTCATCCGCAATCCAATGATCGGAGAGCCAGTAGAAGCCCGGCACGTTCGAGGACTGCTGCACGGGCTCGCCGGATTTCGGCGAATCGTTTGAGATCACGACCGTGCCGCCCGAGCTCTTCAGCCAGCTGTGAAACAGCTTCAGCGCCACGTGCGCGCCGTCCTGTCCGTCGTGCAGATGCCCGAGCAGCCCGTCGGCGTAGAGAACATCCCAGTATTCCGGCTCCGTCTTCCAGGTGTAGAGGTTGTGGTTGATCGCCGGCACTCCCGCCTGGCGCGCGAGCTGCACCGCGTGATCGAGCGCGTCCACGGCGAGCACGGGGTAGCCTTCGCGGCAGAGCACGCGCTCCACGAACGCGTTGCCGGAGCCGAGGCTCAGCAGCAGGTGCTTGCGGTCGCGGTTGAGCGCGTTGCGCAGGTGCTCGAGGATCCACCAGCGGTAGGTGGGGGAGGAGATCGACGGAGTCGTCGAGTCTCCTCGGGCGATCCCGTGCTCCCACTCGTCAAAGATGCTCTGCTCCTCATTCCCCGTGAGGTAGAAGGAGCGCAGATCGTTCTCCAGTGCATTGGGGTCCGCCATCGAGGTCTCATACGTGGCGCTCATCCGCTGTCACTCCCCTCTCACTCCGAAGGCCTGATCAGGCCCAGCGCACCCAGTCCACTTGACAGCAGCGAGCGCATGATGCGTCCCACGGCCGCATCGGTGTCGGTCTCCATGTACCAGCTTCCGATTCGCGCCAGAAAGCGCACGAGCCCGGTCACATCGTGCGTCTTGACCGTCCGTTCGAGCAGCGGACGCAGCTGCGCCTGCGCGACGAGAGAGCGGTAGTGCTCTTCGTCGGGCAGCGGCAGCGGGCCGCCGTCGTTCTTCGGGTCCCACGCCTTCATCCACGCCCTCGCCAGCACCCAACCGGTGTTGCTCGCACTGTCGAGCACGCGCTCGGGCGTGATCGGCAGCGGGTCATACAGCGGGTGATCGAGGCACATCCCCATCAAGATCATCGAAGCGAGGTCCTGCGCGGCGCACGAGGGCCGCTCCTCGATCGCCAGGCGCTGAAGCTCATCGCTGCCGCTCAGCATGTCGAGCAGCTCATCGATCAGCAGCGTGCTCTCACCGCCGGGGCCGTCGTCGCGGTCTGTGACCACCGCGGCGTGGAGCACGGCCGTCGGATAGCTGGGCGCGCCCGGCGCGAGCTCCTGCAGAATCGCGTCGAGGTTGTCGCGTCGTTCCTCGCTGGTCAGACGCACGAGCGTGACGTCTGTCATCTCGGTCATCAGCGAGCGCCAGATCGTCAGTGCGCGCAGATCGCGCGTCGGGACGCCGTCGGCTCCGATCAGCGGCAGGCACTCCTCAGCACCCACGTCGACCGTGAGCGAGCCGTCCCCGGCGGCGGAGATCACGCCCTGCGCGAGCGCGAGCCGCACGAGCGGCTCTATCCGAGGAACGTACTGCGAGTCGAAGATCGTGCGGTCGAAGCGCACGCCCAGCCGCGCGAGTGTCTCGTTCTGACCGCTGACGGCCCAGTCGCGGACCGCCTGCCACACCTCACGGATCTCACGGTCGCCCGAGGCGAGGCGCTTGAGCAGCGAGTCGGCGAGATCCGGAGACTCCTGCGGCTCCTTGGCGTGCAGAGCATGCAGGCGACCGACGAAACGGTCGCTCTTCTCGCGCGCTCCCGCAGGATCGGTGTCCGAGGCGAAGTGCAGATAGCCCGCGATCGCCTCACCCATGTCACGCCCGGAATCGGCGATCTGCGTCTGGCGTGCGACATGCGCGCCCGCAGCTTCCAGAGCGCTCGCAAGGGCATGTCCGAGCGCGATGTTGCGCAGGTAACCCGCGTGCAGTGCGGTCGTCGGGCTGGGATCGCAGAAGTCGACGATGTAGGGCCTGTCCTTCAGCAGCTCCGTGCTCGACGCGGGGGCCGGGCGAGCGCCGGCGCGGCTGCCCAGGTCGGGCAGGGGCTGCTCGCCGGGCTGAGCGGCGGGGGCTTCGAAAAGCAGGTCGAGTGAGGCGATTTCCGTGGCCATGACTGTGCAACCGAGGCTAGGTCGAAGGAGGAAGGCATGTCAAGGGTGCACACGCGCGGTTGCGGGCCACAGGAGGGTGAAAACGCTCAGACGCCTGTCGGGGACTGGGCTTTGAGGTTTTACTCAGATCACGGGAATCGTCTCCGACAGACTGACGCGCACGGACGGGACGCAGGACTCTCCAAATGTGGAAAACCGGAGTCCTGGGACGAGAGGGAAACATTCACCTTCATAAGACTCCGCCCGCATGCAGGGCAATTGCAGTATTCACCCATCCTATGCCGAGCATCGGCAGGCGGCGATTAGTCTCGGGCGCACGATGGAGTCGAAGCTGGACCTAGACGTAGGGGTGCTCGAGGCATGCCGGCAGCTCGCCGCGCAAATTGCTGAGCGGCTCGCTGCGGAAACCGCGGGCAAGACGACCGTCTCGGTGGAGCGCACGGTCACGCGTTTTCTCGGGGTCGACGGAATCAGCGATCTCGACGTGCCGCTGCCGAATGTGCTGGTGGGGCACGTGCACGATGGCGGCGGGTTGGGCCGGGGAGTCGCCTACTGGCTCGGCAACGCGATGCTGCTCAGCGGGCGCAGCGCTCAGGAGGTCGCCGAGGCCGTCAGCGCCGGGACGCTCGATCTCTGCAGCCTGCCGCTGGCGCAGGAGGGAGCGATCCGCACGCTCATCACGCGCGAGTGCGAAGAGCGCATGGGAGAGGTCGCGCGCCGTGCGGACGAGCGCCGAGAGATGCGCGAGCGCCTCGGCGAGGGTCCGACGCCGCTTCGCTACATGCTCAGCGGCACGGGCAACGTGTACGAGGATGTCGTGCACTCAGTGGCGGTCGCCGAGGCGGGCGGGGATGTCGTCTCGGTGACACGCTCCACGGCGCAGAGCCTGCTCGAGCACGTGCCCTATGGACCGACGACCGAGGGTTATGGCGGCAGCTTTGCAACCCAGGAGAACTTCCGCATCATGCGCGAGGGCCTGGATGAGTGGTGCGAGCGCAATGGGCGCTACGTGCGCCTGTCGAGCTTCTGCTCGGGGTTGTGCATGACCGAGTTCGCGACGCTCGGCGCGATGGAGGGGCTCGACAACATGGTCAACGACGCGCTCTACGGCATCCTCTACCGCGGCATCAACATGCAGCGCACGCTGATCGACCAGCGCGTCTCACGGATGATCGCCGGCTACTTCGGGATGGTCATCAACACGGGCGAGGACAACTACCTGCGCACGGCCGAGGCACTGGAGGCGGCGCCGTCGGTGACGGCATCGCAGTTCATCAACCACCGCCTCGCGCTCGACTCCGGCATGCGCGAGGAGCAGGTGGCGCTCGGCGATGCCTTCGAGATCGACCCGCCAACGACCAACGGCCTGCTCTACGCCTGGGCGCAGGCGCAGCTGACGCGCGAGCTGTTCCCTGCCTGCCCGATCAAGTACATGCCCCCGACGCGCCACATGGACGGCAACCTGTTCCGCACGCACGCCTGCGACACGCTGTTCAACCTGATCACGGTCGCCACCGGACAGGGCATCCAGACCGCGGGCGTACCGACCGAGGGCGTCTTCACGCCGCACATGTACGACCGCGTGGTGGGTCTTGAATGTGTGGACTACGTCTTCAACTTCGCCCGCGACCTCGGCGAGGAGATCCAGTTCAAGCCCGGCGGACTGATTCAGACGCGCGCGGGCGAGGTACTGCACAAAGCGCATGAGCTGCTCGAGCGGATCGCCGAGGTGGGGATGTTCGGTGCGATCGAAGACGGCACGTTCGGCGACGTGCGGCGGCGAATCGACGAGGGGCGCGGTCTCGAGGGGATTATCGAGACCGACGAGCGCTACTTCAACCCGGCGCTCGAGGTCATGGAAGGAGTGGGCGTTGTCTAGTCAGATGCGCGCGGTCGACCTCGAGCGGGTGCGCCCATACGGCGACCATCTCGACGACGGCATCGTGCAGATCAGCTTCACGCTGCCCGTGCCACACGGGCAGGCGGGGCGCAAGTGCGCGTTGGAGCTCGCTGCGAGGCTCGGCCTCGAGCGCGCCGAGGTCGTTCACCAGCAGCGTCTGCGCGAGAGCTACACGCACTTCCTTCTCTACGGGCGCTTCGCCGGCAGCATCGACTACACCGCCCAGCAGGTCGACGAGCTCGACCTCGAGTACCTCAGCGAAGATGAGATCGAGGCATATGCGGCCGAGCACATCGGCCGTCCGATCGTGGTCGTCGGAGCCTGCACCGGCTCGGACACCCACAGCGTCGGGATCGATGCGATGCTCGACCTCAAGGGCTTTCACGGCAACCGGGGCCTGGAAGGCTACCGCGCGTTCGAGGCTCACAACCTCGGCAGCCAGGTCCCCAACAGCACGCTCGTCGCCAAGGCGATCGAGCTGGACGCCGATGCGATTCTCGTTTCCCAGACGGTCACCCAGCAGGATCTGCACATCCACAATCTGACCGAGCTGGTCGAGATAGTGGAGGCCGAGGGCCGGCGCAAGCGCACGATTCTCGCCTGCGGCGGCTCACGCGTCTCCAACGAGCTTGCCAAGGAGCTCGGCTTCGACGCGGGCTTCTCGCGCGGAACCTATCCACATCACCTCGCGACGTTCCTGGTGCGCGAGCTGGCCGCGCGGATCGCCGAGCAAAGCACGCTCTCCGAGCGCGACGCCGCCGTGCAGGCGGCGGGTTAGCGCGCGATGTCGCTCTCAGAACTACTCGCCTGGACGCGTCGTGTCGCGTTCGTGGGCCTCGCAAAGAACACGGGGAAGACCGAAACGCTCACCTGCGCGGTGCGCGAGCTGCACGAAGCGGGGCAGACTGTGGGGGTCACCTCCGTGGGCCGCGATGGCGAGCAGCGCGACGTGATCGACGCGCGCATCGAGAAGCCGCGCATCGAGCTGCCCGCCTGGAGTCTCGTGGCCACGACCGAGTCGCTGCTGAAAGCATGCCCGCAGGCGCACGAACGGCTGCTGCGCACGGACATGCGCACCTCGCTCGGCCGCGTTGTCGTGGCGCGCATGCTGGCGGCGGGGAGCGTCGAGATCGCCGGGCCGAGCGCGGCCGAGGACGTGCGCGCGGTGAGCGACGCGATGCTCTTCCACGGCGCCGACCAGGTGCTGATCGACGGGGCCCTCGACCGTCGGATGGCGTCCTCGCCAACCGTTTCGGACGGCCTCGTGATGTCCACGGGCGCGGTGCTCGACAGTGATGCCGAGCAGGTGGTGGCGCGCACCCGCAGCGCGGTCGAGCTCGTGTGCCTGCCCGAGCTCGAGGACCCACTGATCCGCGCGATCGCCAGCGCACAGCCGGACAGCGTGCTCGTGGGCGAGGACGACGGATCGTGGCTCTCGCTCCCCGCTCGCCTCGCGCTGAGCGGCACGAGCGAGCAGATCGCCGCGGTCCTGCGCTCGAGCCCCTCGGCGCGCCACCTGATCGTTCGCGGCGCCCTCTGCGAGTCGTTCCTCGTGCGGCTGCTGCGTGCCGCACGAGGGCGCGAGCTGACCGTGACTGTGGCGGACAGTTCGAAGGTGTTCCTCGCAGAGCATGGCTGTGGCTGGTTTGCCCGTCAGGGCATCCATCTGCGCGTGCTCGCCCCGATTCATCTGCGTGCGCTGACGGTCAACCCGGTGGCGCCGCACTCGCACGTGTTCGACTCCAAGCACCTGCGCGGGCTGCTCGAAGAGGCAATCCCGCGCGTGCCGATTCTCGACGTGCGCGATCGTGAGCTGGTGCTCGTGTGAGCGCGCCCGGAAAGTCACCACCAGAGGAGGCAGACGTGGCGCTCGAGACCGCGGCGGGCAACGGTTCGCATGTACAGGAGGAGGAGACCGTCGGCGCCGACGAACGTCGCGCGAAGATGGAGCGGCTGCGGGGCGAGGGAGTCGAGCCCTATCCCTATCTCGAGAAGCGTGTGCCACGCACCTGGGTGGCGGACATCCAGGCTGCTCACGATCCCGCAGCGATCGCAACGGGCGCTCATCCCGGCCTCAGCTATCGCGCGTGCGGTCGCTTGATTGCGCGGCGCGGGCATTCCAAGGCGACTTTCTTCGATCTGCGCGACCAGTCCGGCTTGATCCAGCTCGTCGCACGCCGCGAGGCGATGGGAGACGAGGCCTACGAGCGCATGCTCGACCTCGACATCGGCGACATCGTGAGCGTCGATGCGGCCGTCTATGTGACCCAGCGTCGCCAGCTCGCGCTCGGAGTCGATGCGTGCACGTTGCTGGCGAAGGCGCTGCGCCCGCCGCCCGACCGCCACCACGGCGTCGAGGATCTTGGTACGCGCTATCGCTACCGCGAACTGGACCTGCTTGCCAATGCCAAGACGCGCGAGATGTTCTTCAAACGCACACACGCGATCGAGGCGATCCACGCGGTGTTGCGCGAGAAAGGCTTCACGCAGATCGAGACGCCGATGCTGCAGGCGCTCGCCGGCGGCGCCAACTCGCGCCCGTTCAAGACCCACCACAACGCGCTCAACGTTGAGTTGCACCTGCGCATCTCCGTCGAGCTGTACCTCAACCGCTGCATCGTCGGGGGCCTCGAGAACATCTACGACCTCGGTCGCGCCTTCCGCAACGAGGGGATCTCACACCGTCACAGCCCCGAATTCACGATCCTCGAGTGCATGATGAGCTACGCAGACTACCTCGACGTGGCGGTGTGGTGCGAAGAGCTCGCCGAGGGTGTCGCGCTGCGCACGCTGGGCACGACCAAGATCGAGCAGTACGACGGACAGGTGATCGACCTCGCGCGCCCGTGGAAGCGAGTGACTCTGCAGGAGGCGATCATGGAGGCTGTCGGCGTCGATTATCTCGAGGCCGGCCGCGAGGAGCTGATCGAGGTGCTCGACGAGCCCTCGGTCGACCCGGAGATGAGTTGGGCGAAGCTGGCCGAAGAGGTCTACGGCAAGTACGTCGAGCCGTTTCTGATGCAGCCGACGCACGTGCTCGACTTCCCGATCGAGCTGTTCCCGATCTGCAAGCGCCACTCCCGCGACCCGCGCCTCGGCGAGCACTTCGACACGGTGATCCGCGGCATGGAGGTGCTCTCAGGCGATACCGAGCTGAACGACCCGCTCGACCAGTGGGATCGCTTCGTCACACAGCGAAAGCGCCGCCCCGGCGACGACGGCGATCAGCCCCACCCCTACGACGAGGGCTACGTGCGCGCGCTCGAATATGGCATGGCGCCGACGACCGGCGGCGGCATGGGCGTCGACCGCTTCCTGATGATCCTCTGCGGCGTCGAGTCGATTCGCGAAGTCGTGCCGTTCCCGACGCTGCGCGAGCTGCGCTAGCGATAGTCGGCGTGCAGCACGTCGAAGATCGGCACGTCGGGGATCGCCTCGGCCAGCAGGTCGCGTAGCTCAATCGAGTCGAAGTGGTGTGACTGGGGCGCCACCGGATTGACGGTGATCGCGAGCAGGGGGATCGTGTCCAGCGCCTCGATCGTGACGCCCTGCGCTCCAAACCAGCCGATGCCGTGTCCGGCGAGGAACACCTTCGTGGGGTCTGCCACGACGACGGTCAGCTCGCGCCCGCGGCGGTGCGCGGCGTGCGCGAGCTGGCGCAGGAAGCGATCGGGAAGCGCACCGGCGACGAGCAGCCAGCGAGCGCGAGGGTGCTCGTCGAGCAGCCGGGCGGTCTGCCCGTCCTCGCTGGTGAGGATGAAGCGCTCGGGCAGCGCCACCGGCTCGAGGTCATCGCTGAGGAGCGCCGTTATCGAGTCGCCTTCAGCGAGCGTGCGCAGTCCCGTCGCGCTCGGATCGAGATGGGGTAGGCGCACGAGCTCGACGGCCTCCCGAGTGATCGTCACGATCTCCTCGATGTCGTGGCTGAGGACCGCGCCGGTCGAGATCACGAGGCCGTCGGTCACCGCCGGCGAGGAGGCGGCGCGGCGGTCGATCGCGCCGTCGATCAGAACCTGCTCGGCGCCGTAGCCGAGCATCGCCTCGCTTACCGCGCCGAGGCCTGCCGAGTCGCTCGGACCGGCGACCTCGAGCGCGCCGCGACCGCGCAGGCGAGCGATCAAGACCTCGCCGAGCGGCGTCCGGACGCCTGTGCTCTGCAGCAGATCGTGAGGCAGTCCGCTCGCGCGCAGCAGCGCGTCGGTGGTCGCGACGATGCTCCCGCCTCCGAGGAGCACGCGTGGCTTGCTGATCTCGGCGTTGATCACGTCGCGCTCCTCGCCGTCGTGGCCGACTGAGGTCACGCCGATGTGGCGCCCGGCCGCCTCCAGCTCGCGCAGGAGCGCTGCGAGCGCCTCCGTCTTGCCCGTGTTCTTGGCGAGCCCCACCAGCGCCAGGCGCCTGGCGGAGGCGGTCAGATCGCTCAGCACTCAGAGCCTCTCAGGTGGTGCTCGCCACGCGTGCGGCGAGCTCTCGCACGATGAAGGTCGCGAGGTGATGCGGTTCAGTGCCCTTGGAGAAGCCCGCGTCGTAGCCGAGCTCCTTGGCGAGCTCGTTGGAGACGCGCGGGCCGCCGCAGGCGAGGATCATGTCCCCGCGCCTGCCCTCGGCCTCGACCATCTCGACGAGCTCAGTGAGATTGTGCACGTGCAGGTTCTGCTGGGTGACCGTCTGGGAGACGAGGATCGCATCGGCGCCGACCTCGATCGCCTTGGCCAGCAGCACGCTGTTGGGGACCTGGCTGCCGAGGTTGTGGGTCTCGAAGGCGTGGTAGCCCTCGAGGCCGTGGTGGCCGTGGTAGCCCTTGAGGTTGAGCATCGCGTCGATGCCGACGCTGTGGGTATCGGAGCCCGTGCTCGCCCCGACGACCACCACCTTGCGGCTGAGGTGCTCCGCGGCGAAGCGCTCGATCTCATCCTCGCTCATGTACTCGATGTCGAAGCCCTCGCCCTGCAGCGCCTCGAAGTCGACGCTCTGCGTGCAGCGCCCATACATCACGAAGTAGGTGTAGCCCTCGGTCAGCTCCTCGTAGTGAACCACCTCGGGCTCGGAGAATCCCATCTTGCCGGCCAGCTCCAGCGCGGCCTTGCGTGCGGCGAGCGAGTGGGGCACCGGCAGCGTGAAGCTCATCTGCACGAGCCCGTCGCTGAGGTGGTCGGCGTATGGGCCGACCGCTGTGAGGTCGACGTCCCTACGCATAGCTCGCCTCGTCCGCGACGGCCGGGTCGCGCATCAGCCCGACCACGGGGTTGAAGTAGCCGGGCTCGGTCTCCACGATCCCCTCCAGGCCCCGGCCCGCGTCGATCTTGCGGCTGACATCACCGAAGCTCGCCTCCTCGATCGCCTTGAAGAGGCCCGTATCCGCGATCCGCTCGAGCAGCGCCCGAGCGCCTGAGAGCACCTGCTGGGCGTGCGTCTGGATGATCCCGCCGCGCTTGAACTCGACCTCCTCGCCGATGTCGCGCGCGGCGTTGAAGACGTAGTCGACGTTCTGCAGGCCGAGCACGCGGTCGTGGATGTGGGGCGTGAAGATGCCCTCAGTCGGCACGCCGATCGTCTGGATGCCCTGGCCGGTTGCGATCGTGACGAGGTTGAACAGCGAGTCGGCGGCGTGCGTGCGGAACAGGTTGCCGTCCATGTGCCGTGTGGGCGGCATGTACTTGACGGGGCAGTCCGGGAACAGCTCGCGCGTGAGCTGCGCTTGGGCCCACTCATAAAGCAGGCTGTTGGTGACGGGCACGTCGATCTCGAACGCGTCGCCGAGTCCGATCTGCGCGTCGGGCACGCCCGAGGCGTGCGCGAGCTGATGGTTGATGAACTGCGAGGCAGTGACCGAGGGTGCTGCCTCGAGGGCATCGGCGGTGCGCAGATAGTTGTCCTCGCCGGTGTTGATGACGACGCCGAAGTAGCCGTTGATCATGCGCGAGATGCGCTGGTCGATCAGGCCGCGCACAGGGTTGATGTCGCGGTAGAGGATGCCGTAGAGGGCGTCGTTGACCATGTTGTCAAAGCCCTCCCAGGCGCCCATCGCGGCGATCTCCGACATGCACAGGCCCGAGCAGAAGCTCGACAGGCGCACGTAGCGCCCGTGCTGCTCAGACCACTCGTCCATCGCCTCGCGCATGATGCGGAAGTTCGCCTGCGTGGCAAAGGTACCGCCGTAGCCCTCGGTGGTGGGGCCGTAGGGGACGTAGTCGAGCAGGCTCTGCGCGGTCGAGCGAATCACCGCGATGATGTCCCCGCCGGCCTGCGCGACGGCCTTGGCGTGCACGACGTCCTCATAGACATCGCCCGTGGCCGTGAGCACGTAGCGCTGTGGAGTGGCAGTCTCGCCGAGGCGCTCGCGCGTGGCGCGGCGCTCTGCGAAGCGGCGGTTGATCTCCGCCAGTTTCGCCGCGCACTCCTCGGTGATGCGCTCGCGGATCGCCTGCTCGTCGGCCTGCTCGATCCTCAGCAGATCGAGCTCGCCCGCGCTGAGCGCCTCGGCGATCTGCTGGGGCGTGCGCTCGCTCTGCAGCAGCGCGTTGCCGAGCCAGTGTGAGATCCCCTTGCCGAGGCCGCCTCCGTGGTGCACGTGATCGACGAGCACGTTCGGCAGCGGCACCTCGAGCGCGTCCGCGCCGTCGACGCCGAGCAGGCGCGTAACGCTGCGCTCGACCGAGACGGTCGTGCGCCCGGCGATCTGCTCGCCCACCTCATCGGCGATCTGCTTTGCCGCCTGGCGGCAGGCCGAGACTACCCCGGGGTCGAGCCCCAGCTTGCCCTGCGCCGACGCGGAGCCGTTCCGGCCATGGGTGCCGTTCGCCTGAGCGCTCATTGCAGATCCCGCACGATCGGGAAGGGAATGACCTCGCGCAGCGTGTCGCGTTCGGTCAGGATCATGACCAGGCGGTCGACGCCCATGCCGCCGCCGGCGGTCGGCGAGTAGCCGTACTCGATCGCACGCGCGTATTCCTCGTCGTTGGGGTGCGGCACATCCTCGTCGTCGATCATGCGCCGCTTGCGCTGGTCGACGAAGCGCTGCCACTGATCGACCGGGTCGTTCAACTCGGTGTCGCCGCTGACGAGCTCGATGCCGCCGATGACCGCGTCGAAGTGCTCGCCGAGCTCGGGGTGCACGGCGTGGCGCTTCGTGATCGGGAAAGGCTCGAGCGGGAAGTCAAACACGTGCGTGGGCTGGTTGAGCGTCGACTCGATTTTCTCCGAGTAGATGTCGCCGACGACCTCAGCCCACGTCGCGGCGGGGTCGATCGGCCCGTCGAGCACCTCGGCGAGCTGCTCGCGCGTGGACTCCATGAAGTCCAGTCCGAAGCGCTCCTGGATCAGCTCGCGCATCGTGACGCGCCGCCACGGCTTTGCGAGGTCGATGTCCTCACCGTTTCGTTTGATGACGGTGCGCCCGATCGCCGTCTGTGAGACATCGCGGAACATTTCTTCGGTGACGGTGGCGACGTCGTTGTAGTCGGAGTAGGCGCACATGAACTCGATGATCGTGAACTCGGGGCTGTGCTTCGGCGAGATGCCCTCGTTGCGGAAAACCTTGCCCATGTCGTAGACGTTCTCCATGCCGCCGACGATGCAGCGGTTGAGGAACAGCTCGACGGAGATGCGCAGGTAGAGGTCGCGGTCGAGCGCGTTGTGGTGGGTGGTGAACGGGCGCGAGCCGGCGCCGCCGGCGAGCGACTGCAGCGCCGGCGTTTCGATCTCCACAAAATGCCTTTCGGCGAGCCATTCGCGGATCCCGAGGACGATCTTGTTGCGCGTGATGAACAGCTCGCGCGTGTCAACGTTTGCGATCAGGTCAAGCTCGCGGTAGCGGTAGCGCGTGCCGGTGTCGCCGAGACCGTGGTGCTTGTCCGGCGGCGGGCGCAGCGTCTTGGTCAGCAGCGTGCACTCCTTGACCGCCAGCGCGAGCTGACCGCGCTGGGTGACGTACACGCAGCCGAGCACGCCGAGGATGTCGCCGATGTCGAAGCCGAGGATGCGGTCATAGGTCTCCTGCCCGAGCGCATCGACGCGCACGACCACCTGGATCGAGCCGGACAGGTCGCGGATGTCCAGGAACGCGGTCTTGCCGTGTCCGCGACGCGAGATCAACCGGCCGGCGATCTGGTAGCTGAGCTCGGGGTGCTCGCCGGCGTCGAGCGTCGCCGCGTCATGGCCGGCGAGCACTTCGGCGATGCGCGTGCGCGTCGCCCACAGCGTGACAGCGGGATATGGCTCGACGCCTTCCGCGCGCAACCGCTCCATCTTGGCGCGACGTTCATCGAATTCGACGACGCCGTTCTCGCTACCCGGCGAGTCCGGTTGCTGGTCGTCGTGCTCCCTCTCCTGCTGGTCCTGTACTGGCATTTCCGAGACGATCCTCTCAGGTGACACGCTGTTGTCAAGCGTTCGGTGGCCGGGCGGGTCGCGCAGACCCGTGCGCGCAGGGCCGGACGGCCTGCGGCTGAGGACGGGCATGTCGCTTGTTGCGCTCGGCCTCGATCAGGCCATCGGCAGCGACATGCCCACGGGTTTGCGGCTCTCCGCCGATTCCCGCGCGGATGCGCCAACCTCTACGAGCGGCAATACGGGTAGCGCCACGGGTGCCATCGCGATCATCCCGCGCGCGACTTGGCGGATCGCCTGCGAGGCTGGGTCATCCGGGTCCTCGATCACGAGCGGGAGTCCGCTGTCGGCCTGGGCCCGCAGCGGCATTGTCAGGGGCACCTTGCCGAGCAGGGGCACGTCGAGTTCCTCGGCCAGTTCACTACCGCCGCCCTCGCCGAAAATCGTAAAACGCTCGCCGGAGGGCGTCGTGAACGCCGACATGTTCTCGATCACGCCGGCGATCTCGAGGTCGACCTTGTGCGCCATGTGGGCCGAGCGGCGCGCGACCTTCTGCGCGGTCTGCTGCGGCGTGGTCACGATCAGGAACTTGGCCTGGGGCAGCAGCTGGGCGAGCGTCATCGAGACGTCGCCGGTACCCGGCGGTAGGTCGACGAGCAGATAGTCGAGCACGCCCCAGTCGACGTCCTGGAGGAACTGGGTGAGCGCCTTGTGCAGCATCGGCCCGCGCCAGACGACCGCGGCATCCTCCTCGACGAAGAAGCCGATCGACATCACCCGCACGCCGTGGGACTCGAGCGGAATGATCTTGCGCTCGGCGGACACCGGGGGACGCGTGGCGCCGAGGCCGTACATGCGCGGGATCGAGTAGCCCCACACATCGGCGTCGAGGATGCCCACGCGCTTGCCTTCGGCTGTGAGTGCGGCGGCGATGTTGGCCGTCAGGGTCGACTTGCCGACGCCGCCCTTGCCCGAGCCGATGCAGATCACATTGGAGACCTGTGCGAGTGAGCCCGCGGGCAAGCTCCCGCGTCCGAGCTTCTGCTGCAGAGCGGCCTTCTGGGTGTCGGTGAGCACGTCGAAGTAGACGTTCGTGTGCGTGACGCCGTCGAGCGCGTTCACCGCGTCAGCGACCGAGCTCTGAAAGTGGCCCTTGATCGGGCAGCCCGGCGTCGTCAGCGAGACGGTCACGTCGACGACGCCGTTTGCACCGATCTCGATCGAGCGCACCATGTCGAGCTCGACGATCGAGCGGTGCAGCTCAGGGTCGATCACGACCTCGAGCGCCTTGAGGATCTCGTCTCGGTTGCTCACGCCGCCCATTGTGGCAAACCCGGGGCCCGGTCCCGTTGCGCTACCAACCGAGCCCTTCAGCCCACTCTCGGGACGCTCCGTGTGCTGCGTGGCAATGCGTCGAGCAGAGCGATCGCAAGTTGGCGCTCACCTTCGAAGGTGAGCCGTGCGTAGTCGGCTGCAGGTCCGAGCGCCTCGATCCACATGCCAGTGTTGCCTTCGACGCGGCTCTGCGAGCGTCCGGTCGCATGCTCGACTTGGATATGGCCGCCGCAGATGCGGTAGCTCACATGGGTCGGTGGCTCGGGGTGGTCGACTACAACGGCCTCGACTGTGCCGTCGGGGAGCTCCGCTGGATCCTCGACCAACATCGGCAGGGTGCGTAGTAGTAACTCGATACCCACTCGTTCGCGCTCGCCGGGGTCCGACCACATGCGGACCATGCCCCAGCGCGACAGGGCGACTGCGATAGGCAGGAGTTCTCTACCGGCCTGCGTCAACTCGAGTTCGACACGCGGGGGCATCTCTCGGTGGCGGGTACGTGTCAGCAGCTCGAGCTCCTCCATCTGCTGCACGTAGCGCTCGAGTACGCCCGTGCTGACACCGGGGAGGCATCGATGAAGCCGGCTCAGGCGCAGGCGCCCACCGGAGAGTTGCAGGACAATCAGCAGCGTCCAGCGATCTCCAGTCGCCGCCAGAGCGCGTCCGAGCGGCGTCCACGAACGGTGGGCTCGGGTTCGTCTCGAGCTGGTAGCCCAAGTCTCGTGCGGCAGGCCCCCGACGGCTCCCATAACGTCAGCCAGCGTATTCGATTGAACGGAATTAAACGTTCATTTGAACTCACGGACTGCGTATGTCTCTCCCCGTCGTTTGAGGCTTAAAAAGACCCGCGGGCGGTGGGGGCCGCCCGCGGGTCGAGGGAGGAGAGGGTGCTACTACTGCCGACGGGATATGAGGTCGGCAGACTTTCCCGATCCGGCCTCTCCGAGCCGGGCGGGGGAAGGGGTTGGATCAAACGAGGCTGAGGACGCGCTCCTGCAGCTTCGTGGCCAGCTCGGGCACGCGGCCCGCGATGTCCTGGCCGTTCTTGGCGATCGTCTCGCGACGCTCATCGATGTCGCTGACCGTGCTCTCGATCACGCGACGGCGCTGGCGCAGTTCGCGCTCGACGCGCACGCGCGCTTTGCGGACCTCGCGCTCGAGGCGGTTGCGGGCCGTGGCGCCGCGACGCTCGAACTTTTTGAGCTGAGCCTGCGTCTTGGACGTCGAGGAGTAGGTCGAGATCGTGTCGCTGACCGTCGTGACGACGCGGTCGCGGGCGATCAGGGCGGCGCCGACGGGGATCAGCACCGCGCGCTCGGCGTAGTCGCCGAACACGCCGGCGGTCTCACGGGTCGCGGTCTGGGTCTGGCGCAGCGTCGACTCGGCCTGGTGGGCGGCGCGGGTGCGTGCGCCCTTGGCGTGGGAGGCCTTGGCCTGCGTGCGGGCTTTGGGCGTGGAAGCTTTGCGGGCGGCCGGTTTACGGGCGGCCTTCGCTCGGACTTTGGTGGCTTTGGGGGAGTTGCTTACGGTGGGCATCTGAAGTGGGCTCCTCTGTATTCCTCGCCGGGTGCGAGGGATGGGTATGTGTGTTCGGTCTCGATTGCCGGTCTCAGCTAATCGAACACCTGTTTGTAACCCGCTCGAGGAAGATCGTTACAGGACGATCCTATCAGGATGTGATTTCCCTGTAACCCCGGGGCTCAGCGCCGGTCAGCTTGTAACAGGAGGAACATGCGTTCGACCATTGCCGTTGGGCCCGTCAGACCCATTCGAACGGATCCGTTCGAGCCAGTGGGCTGGGCGCTCCAGCTCCTCCGGACGCGGCAGCGACTCCGGGCCGCTCCACGCGCGCGCCAGCATCTCGGGGCCGCCGTCGGCCACGACGGCGTCGCAGAACTGCCTGCCGATCGCGTACTGACGCATCTTCAGCTCCAGGCCGAGCAGCCGCTCGAGCACGCGCCAGGGCAGGCCGCGGCTCTCGCGGCGGTGGTTCATCGCGGTGCGCAGGCGCGGCAGCGAAGGGAGCATCTCGGCGCC
This sequence comes from Solirubrobacterales bacterium, assembly GCA_013815355.1. Classification (GTDB taxonomy): domain Bacteria; phylum Actinomycetota; class Thermoleophilia; order Solirubrobacterales; family Solirubrobacteraceae; genus Palsa-744. Next base: position 10,551 of record JACDGG010000005.1, on the reverse strand, counting down.
GATCACGTCCATCGTGTGCTCCGCGTGCCCCTCGATCAGCGACATCGCCGCCTGCATGCGCTCGACGAGCGCCCAGCGGTCCTCGCCGAGCGTCAGGCGCAGCAGCTGGCCGCTGCGGGCGCGCTCGACCATCTCGCGCAGCTCGCTCGCCGCAGGCATCTTCGGGAGCCGGCTGGCGAGCGACGGTTTGCCCGTGACGCTCATCTGCAGGCCGTCGATCAGCTCTTTGAGCATCCCACCGAGGTAGTCGCGCAGCCACGGCGCGCCCGAGAACTGCACCGCGTGGGTGATCTCGTGGATCGTCACCCACAGCACGAGCTCGTCACGGTCGACGTTCAGGCTCTGCGCGGCCTGCGCGAGGTTGGGCGCCAGCAGCAGCAGACGCGGCGCCACCGATGAGTCGAGCAGCGCGAGGTCGTATTGCCCGAGCACGCGCTGGGAGAGCATCCCCGTCAGCGCGCCCACCTGTGCTCCGAGCATCAGGCCCGAGGCGGCCCGCATCGGCCCCGCGAGGATGCCCGTCTCCTTGCCCATCTTCTCCGTCAGCGGCGCGAGCATCGGGCGCATCGTGCGCAGGTTCGCCGCGATCCAGGCCGAGCGGTCGACGACCTCCAGCGGCGGCAGCGCGCTGGGCAGCTCAAGCCCGCTGTAGGCGCTCACGCGCCCCGCGAAATCGAGCGCTAGCGGCTCGATGCTGGCCGCGCGCACGCCACCGAACGGCGGCGAGCCGGCGATCATCTCTCCGATTCGCTGGGCTGAGCCCCAATCGACGACGTCCACTCACAGAGCGTAGCCCGGTCGATCTCGATCTCCCGCGTATCCTTGGTTTGTGACGAGCTCTGAGATCGCGCAAGCGCCGCCTGCAGGCCCGCCGCGAGAGGAGCAGCCCGGGAGCTTTCTCAAGCGCGCCGAGGTGCGAGACGCGCTCGCCTGGATGCGCCTTCTGATCGACCCCACCGAAGCCGCCGCGGTCGTGCGCGCGCTCGCGCGACCCCCGATCGAGCTGCGCCAGGTGGACCTCGCGCGAGTGATCGCCCTTGCGCGCCGGCGCAAGCTCGACCTCGTGCTCGGCCTCACTGCAGCGATCGAGTCGCCCCAGGTCCCGCCGGAGGCGCGCGAACGCATCCAGCGCTTCCTGGAGCTCCATCGCAGCGCCGCGGCAGAGCTGGACACAGTCGAGCCGGATGTGTTCCTCAGTCGCCTCGTGGATCGCCTCGGGATGCGCTCGCGCCCGCTGCTCGCGCCGCAGGAGGCCGCCGATCAGCGTGCGAGCCTCGAGCGTCTACGCGCGCTCGCCGTGGGCTTTGTCGCCGCGAACCCGCGCTCGAGCACGCGCGATCTCGCCCGCCACCTCGCCACGGTCGTGCCCCCAAGCCGCGCCGAGGGTCCGGCCGAGGAGCAGGAGCCTGAGCCACCCCCCGAGGATCGCCTGGAGACGACGCTGCGGCTGCTGCGCGAGGAGGTCCTCGACTCCGTCGCGCGGATCGGCGGGCGTCTCAGCGAGCTGCGGCTGGACACCGACCTCGACATCTCCCACGGTGTCGTTCGCTTCCTCGAGCTGTTGAAGCTTTCCGCGCTGCTGCAGCGACCCGAGGGGCAGGAGCTCGATGAGGCGCTGGCTGACGTCAACACGCGCCTGCTGGGAGCCACGACGCCACTTCAGCGCGAGATCTTCCAGACCTCCACGCTCGATGACACGCTGCTCGACGTCGAGGGCGACGAGCGTGCCCGCGCCCAGGCGCTCGTGCCGCGCGAGGAGCATTCGCTCGGGCCGTTCCTGCCGCGCAAGGGCGTCGGGCTGGCGCTGTCGGCTTCGGACATCCAGACCTATCGCAGCTGCCCACTGCGCTACAAGTTCGCGCGCGTGCTGCGCATCCCCACCGAGCAGACGGTGCACCAGCGCTTCGGCATCGTCGTGCATCAGGTGCTGGAGCGCTACCACTCCGAGGACGCCCAGACACTCGCGCAGATGCTCGAGCTGCTCGAGGTCGTCTGGCGTCGCAGCGCGCTCGGCGAAAGCCCCTATGAGCTCGAGCTGATGGGCAAGGCACGCGCGGCGCTCAGTCGATACCACGCGCGCCTCGGCGCGGAGCCCGCAAAGCCGGTGTGGTTCGAGCGCGCCTTCGCCTTCCGCCTCGGGCCTCATCACCTGCGCGGGCGCGTCGACCGCGTCGATCTGCTCACAGACGGCGCGCAGGAGCAGTACGAGCTGATCGACTACAAGACCTCGCGCCCCAAAACGGCCGAGCAGCTCGCAGATGACATACAGCTCTCGCTGTATGCGCTCGCCGCGCGTGAGGCCTGGCAGCTGGAGTCCTCCCAGCAGGCCTACTACTACGTGCTCGATGACCTCAAGGTGCCCGTGCCACGCGACGAGCGCGACGCCGCCGCGGTCACCGAGATCGTGCTCGAGGTCGGCGAGGGCATCCTCGGGCAGTCCTTCGAGCCGACGCCCTCGCGTGCGGCCTGCTCGATCTGCGACTACCGGATCGTTTGTCCCGCAGCCGAGGGCTGAGCGCTACTTGCCCTCGCGCCCGCGCTGACGCAGAAAGCGCTGGAATTCGCGCGCGATCATGTCGCCCGAGGGCACGTCCTGGGGCGAGCCCTGACCCTCGCTGTCGGCCGCCTGCTCGAGGCGTTCGACGAACGCGAGGATGTCGGGGTCGCTCTGCACCGCCAGGCCCACCTGGCGTTCGTAGTCCGCAGCCGCGGACTCGAGCTCGGAGACGTCGACGGACACGCCGACGAGGCCTTCGACCTTGCGCAGCAGCGCGAGCGCCGCCTTCGGGTTCGTGGCCGCGGCGACGTAGTGGGGCACCGCCGCCCACAGGCTCGCCGCCGGCAGCCCCGCGTCCGCGCAGGCCGTGTGCAGCACGCCCACGATCCCCGTGGGGCCCTCGTAGGCGGAGGCGGACAGGCCGAGGCGCTCGAGCATCGCCGCGTCGGAGGCATGGCCGCTCATCGCAACCGGCCTGGTGTGGGGGACGTCGCCCAGCAGCGCGCCGAGCGAGACGACGGCCTGCACTCCGAGGGCTTCCGCGAGATCGACGATGTGCGCGCAGAACGCGCGCCAGCGCATCGATGGCTCGACGCCCTGCACCAGCACGAGATCGCGTGGTGCGCGCGGCGCCAGCGCTTCGAAGATCTCGACCGTCGGCCAGGAGATCTCGCGGCGCTCGTTCTCATCGAAGCGTATGCACGGGCGGTTGGACTGGAAGTCGTAGAACTCCTCGGAGTCGATGCGCGCGAAGCGGCGCGCGTTCAGTGAGGAGGAGAGGAAGGAGACGGCGCTGGAGGCCGCATCGCCCGCGTCGTTCCAGCCCTGAAACGCGCAGATCATGGCCGGGGCCCTGAGGCCGTCAGGACGGCGATCCCAGATCAGCGGCTGCATCCGAACCACCGTACATCATGAGTCGATGGCCGCCGTCACCTCCACAACTCCCGAGGACGCGCAGACGATCGCCACGCTGCGCGCGGAGGAACAGGTCGACGCACTGTTCGCGTGCACGCGCAAGGAGCGCCAGATCTCGCGCGCAGGTACCCCCTACCTGACGCTCGAGCTGCGCGACCGCAGCGGCACGATCCTCGGCCGCGCCTTTCGCGACGCCGACGTGCTCGCCGGGCGCTTCGAGCGCGGCGAGCTCGTGCGTGTGCGTGGACGCGTGGCGCGCTTTCGCGACGAGCTGCAGATCGAGGTCCGCTCGGTCGCCCGCGCCGAGCCCGACGAGGCCGATCCCGCGCAGTTCCTGCCGAGCGCCTACCGTGACCTCGACGAGCTCGAAGGGTTCCTTGAGCACCTCGCGCGCGAGGTCTATGACCCTGCGCTGAAGGCACTGCTCGCGACACTGCTCGGCGACAGCGAGCTGCGCGCACAGATTAGACTCGCTCCCTGCTCGCCGCCGCTGCCCCGCTCCGCCCAGAGCGGCGGGCGCGCTCCGTCGGGGCATCACGCCTACCTCGGCGGCCTGCTCGAGCACACGGTGGCCGTCGCGACGCTCGCGAGTGAGCTCTGCATCCTGCACCCCAAGCTGGACCGCGATCTGCTGCTCGCGGCGACGATCGTCCACGATCTCGGCAAGACCCGGGAGTTCACCTACGGCGCCGAGATCGAGCGCAGCGCCGAGGGGCGCCTGCTCGGCCACGTCGAGCTGGGACTGCGGGTGCTCGCCGAGCACATTTCCCCGGCGCTATCGGGCGAGCGCAGGCTGGCGCTCGAGCACTGCGTGATCGTCCATCACGGCGCCGATACGGCCTCCGGCCAGCGCTTCGGCTCGGCTGAGGCGCTCGCCCTGTACCGGCTGAACGCGCTCGACGCTCAGGTTAAGGGCGTGCTGGAGCACGGCGCGCCCGGGCTCGCTTCCTAAAAACCTCATCAATCCGTGTCAAGGCGAGTCTCACCGCTGCCGATAGGAAGCGGTGATGAGCGAGAGCTCCGCCTCAACCTTCGATAACGACAGCGCCGCGACCGCGAGTGCGCTCGCCGACGACCGTCGGCAGGGCCCGCGGCAGTCCGGCGAGAACGCCAACGGCCTGTATTCGCCGAAGAACCCGGGTCGCTCGACCCGGATGATCGGCGAAGTCGTCGTCGACCTCGGCTTCGCCGATCGCGAGACGGTCGAGGAGGCCGTCACCGCCGCGGGTGAGCAGGGCAGGCCCACGGGCCTCGTGCTCGTGGAGCGCGGCATCCTGCGCCACGACCAGCTCGCACGCGTCGTAGCCGAGCGCTTCGGGCTGGACTTCATCGACCTGTCCGTCTACGACCTCGATGTCGGTGCGACGAACCTCGTCAGCGCCGAGACCGCCAAGCGCTACCAGGCGCTGCCCGTTGGCTTCACCGACGACGGCGCTGTGCTGCTGGCGATGGCCAACCCCACGAACGTGCTCACGATCGACGACATCAGCATGATGACCGGCCGGCGCATCCGCCCTGCCGCGGCCTCGGTCGAGGATCTCAACCTGCTGCTCACCCGGCTCGTGCGCATAGATGAGTCGATCGAAGACATCGCCGAGGAAGACGAGGACAAGGACGCCGAGCAGAACCTCTCACTCGACGACGCCGACGACGGCGCTCCCGTCATCAAGCTCGTGCACTCGATCGTCGCGCAGGCCGTGCAGCAGGGCGCCTCCGACATCCACGTCAACCCCGAGGAGGGCGACACGCGCGTGATGTTCCGCGTCGATGGCGTGCTGACGCCGGCGGCGACCGTCAAGCGCAAGATGGCCGCGGCCGTCGTCTCGCGCATCAAGATCATGTCCGACCTCGACATCTCCGAGAGACGCGTGCCCCAGGACGGCCGCTTCGCAATGAACGTCGACGGGCGCCGCGTCGCGATCCGCGTCGTGACGCTGCCGCTCGTCAACGGCGAGGGCGTGGTCATGCGCATCCTCGATGCCGGCGTCGTCGTCGACGACCTCGAATCGCTCGGCATGCAGCGCGAGGAGCAGGAGCGCTTCACGATCGCGATCAACCGCCCCAACGGTGCCGTGCTTGTGACGGGCCCGACCGGGTCAGGTAAGTCGACGACCCTCTACACCGCCCTGAACGCACTCAACGACGGCGAGCGCAGCATCCTCACGATTGAGGACCCGGTCGAGCAGCGCATCCACGGCATCAAGCAGATGCAGATCGCACCCAAGGCCGGCGTGACCTTCGACGTCGGCCTGCGCTCGATGCTGCGCGCCGACCCCGACGTGATCATGGTCGGCGAGATCCGCGACCGCCAGACTGCGCACATCGCCGTCGAGGCGGCCCTCACCGGTCACCTCGTGCTCTCGACGCTGCACACTCGTGATGCTCCGAGCGCGCTCGGGCGTCTGATCGACATGGGCATCGAGCCGTTCCTCGTCTCCTCCGCGGTTGACTGCATCGTCGCCCAGCGCCTCGTGCGGATGCTGTGTCCCCACTGCAAGCGTCCCCAGCACCTCGCCGAGTCGGTGCTCGCAGAGCACGGCCTGGCAGGGGTCGAGGTGTTTGAGGCGGTCGGCTGCTCGCGCTGCTCGAACTCCGGCTACCGCGGCCGCGTGGGCATCTACGAGGTGATGAGCGTCAGCGAGCCGATCCGCGCGCTGATCCTCGAGCGCGCCTCGGTCGACTCGATGGTGGCGGTCGCCGAGCGGGAAGGCATGCGCCGGCTGCGCGGCGACGGCCTGCAGAAGGTCCGCGAAGGGCTCACCTCGATCGCCGAGATCGAACGCATCGCATCGAGCATGCTCTAGCCCGCGCGAGCTTATTCACACGGGCCGAGGATGGCGCCACGCAGCGCGCGGCGCCATCCCTCTGGGCAGCCCGGCTAGTGCCAGTGCCGGCTCGCCTTCTTGCCGATGCGCGCCGCTGCTCGAGGAGGCGCGTCCCGCGGCGCTTCAGGCCTCTAAACAGCCACCTGACAGTCAGAGACGCCTCTCGCTATCCCGTCACGGGGTGGCTATAAACGCAGTACGTAACTGCGTACGGGCCTTGCGGGCCCGCCGAACACGGAGGCGAGAGGGAATGGGCATCGGGGATCTGGGTTGGATCGCGGGTAATTCGCGCAACTTTGCGGCTGTGGCGATGGTGTCGGCGGCCATTGTGGCGCTATCGGCCGCAGCGGCGTCCGCGGCGGCGCCAGAAGCTCCCGTCACGGAAGCTGCAACGGTGGTGACGGGAACGACGGCGACCCTGCACGGCACGCTCAACCCGGGCGCAAGCGCCACTGTGAGCTACGACTTCACATACGCGCGCGGTGAAAGCTGTACAGAAGGTGCGACGACGCCCGAAGGCGGGCCTGTCACCGGCAAAGCGATCAAAGTCTCGACGTCCGTCAGCGAACTCGAGGCCAACACCGAATACAGCTTCTGCCTGGTCGCGAACCTCACCGAAAGCGAATTGACCGAATCGACGTCGGGAGCGCCCCAGAGCTTCAAAACGCTCGCATCGGCACCGGTCGTGGCGAGCGCGAGCACCTCTGCCGTCACACCATTCGGAGCGACCCTCGAAGCGCAGGTCAACCCCGAGAACGAAACAACCGCCTCGTGCACGTTCGAATACGGCGAAACAACCGCATATGGCTCGAGCGCGGAATGCAGCCCGGCCACGCTCGAAGGCGCAGAAACGCAGCTCGCCTCCGCGGCCATCGCGGCCCTGGAACCTGGCACTGCGTACCACTTCCGCGCGGTCGTCGCCAACGCGACGGGGACGACCAAAGGTGTGGACGGTGAATTTTCGACGCTCCCGCTCGAAGCCCCGATCGTGAGTGGGGAGAGCGTCTCAGAACTGACGTCCACACATGCGACGCTCCGTGCGCAGGTCAATCCGAACTACCAGGAAACGACGTACTCATTCGAATACGGGACGAGCGAAAGCCTTGCGGGTGCGATCACGGTCGCAGGCGGCGCGCCGCTGTCGGCGGAATTCGCCGAACTGCCCGTGAGCACCTCAATCGGCTCGCTGGCGCCAAGCACCACCTACTTCTACCGCGTGACGGCTGAAAACGGCACCGGAAAGATGGAAGGCCCGGTCGAACAGTTCACGACGACTGCGGTCCCGGTCGTGAGCACCGGCGGAGCCGCCAGGATCACACGGACCTCCGCGACGGTGACCGGCACCGTCAACCCCGCCGGGGCGCCGAGCGGTTACAGCGTCGTCTATGCGACCCAGGCGGACTACGAAGCGGCGCTCGCCTCCTCCGCCGATCCGTACGGGCGCAGCACGGCGACAGCCGGGTTGCCGGCGAGCTACGAAACGCAGGCGGTCGGGCCCATCCTGATCGACGAACTCGAACCGGGAACGACCTACCATTACGCCGTGCGGGCTGCAAACGCCGTCGGTACGACGACCGGGAATGACGGAACCTTCACGACGGCGCCGGCGACCCCACCGATCGTCACGACCGGTGGCGCTGACGGCATCACGCAGAACACCGCGGCGATCCACGGCAGTATCGACACACGACGCCTTGCGACGATCTCGCAGTTCGAACTCGGCACCTCCCCGTTCGCGGGCTCGCTCGTGAGCGCGAGCGTTGACGGCGCGTCTGGGACCGTGCTCTCGGTGTCAGCAAGCTTTGGCAATCTCCTGCAGCCAGGAGTCACCTACTACTACCGCGCGGTCGCACGGAACCGAGACGGGACAACATATGGCTCCGAGTCGTCGTTCACGACCGCCGCGTTCCCGCCGATCTTCACCGTTCCGCCGGCGTTGGCCCTGCTCCCGAACCCCGACGCCTCCTCGCTTGAAAGCAAGCCGGGGACCGGCCCGGTCAAACTGACCAACAAGCAGAAGCTGGCAAAAGCACTCAAAGCCTGCGCCAAGAAGCCGAAGAAGAAGCGCGCGGCGTGCCGCCGCAGTGCACAGAAGAAGTTCGGGACGCACCGTAGGAAGTAGCGAGCAGCTGCGGGACGGCGCTCCGGCGCCGAATCGGCAAGAGCGCGCGGGTGACGCTCAAGCGCTGAGCGCGCCTGTCCGAGGGCGGCCTGGCCGGCGGATAGCATCAGGGCGGTGCGCAGCACGCTGAAGGCAGGGAAGGCGCTCGTCGCAGCCGTGCTCGCTCTCGGCGCCACTGCCACGAGCGCGGGCGCGGCGCAGACGAGCTTCGGCGCCGATCTGCGTGCGCACGCCGACGACCCCGCGGTGTGCGGCGAAGGCTTCTTTCCGACGTTCCTCGCCAGCCCTTCGTGCACGTGGCTCTCGGGCGGGCCGGGAGTGAGCTTCTACGCGCCGGCGAGCGGCACGGTCACGGCGGTGCGCGTGAGGGCGGGCGCCCTCGGTGGGCAGATGCAGGTGCTGGTGATGCGCTCGCTCTATGAGAATAAGGCGGGCGACCCCGAACACCCCTACTTCACGTGCTGCTTCGTCGAGGCCTACGGACCGGTGTTCGAAGCGAAGGCGGGCGCGGTCACGACCGTGACGAGCTCGCTGGCGATGACCGAGCAGCCGACGCCGCCGCTCAGCGACGTCACGACGAAGGCCGCGGGTGACCTCCTTGCGATCTCGATCCTCTCGCCGAACGTGCCGATTCCGGCGCTGATCGACGAAAAGAGCAGGGACGCTGGCTTCTATCCTGCGCCCACGCCTTCGACGCAGGCGGCGCCGGGCCCGGCGCCGCTGAGCGCCTCGGCGAGTCCCGAAGGCGCGGAGATGCTGATGAACGCCGACTTCGAAACGCGCCTGGAAGCGGGCGTGCCGTCCGGCGCGGGCGGCTCGGCACCTTCCGGCGGCGGCGGCGCGCCGGCAGGCGAGGCGCTCAACCCGATTGCGCTCGCGCGACGCCCCTCCGCGGCGGTCGCGTTCACGAAGGTCTCGATCCTGGTGCGCCGTGGAGTCGCCGCGATTGCGCTGCAGTGCCTGGCGCTGGACTGCGCCGGGTCGTTGAGCCTGCAGAGCGTGCGCACGGGGGGCGCGGCACGTACCGCGAAGAAGCGCCCGCAGCCGGTCAGCTACGGCACGGCGCGCTTCTCGCTGAAGGCGGGCGCGGTGGGCAACGTGCGCGTGAAGCTGAACGCAGCCGCGCGCAGGACGCTCAAGCGCCGTCATCGCCTGGTGGTCCGGGCGAGCGTGCGCTTCACGAGCGGCGGGGTGGCCCCCATCAGCGTGCCGATCACTCTCAAAAAATGAGGGTCGTAAACGTCAAGGCCCTCACTGCGCTCCTCGGAGCGACGCTGCTCGCGCCTGCGACGACGCTCGCCGCTCCCACGCGCGCGCACCGCGGACCGAGCGAGTACGGCTGCCCGCTGTTCCCGGCGAGCAACTCGCTCAACCGCGACATCTCACGCGCGCCGGTGGACCCGAGCTCGGCGCGCTACATCGCGAGCATCGGCCTGCGCGGCCATCTGCACCCCGACTTCGGCTCGAACCCCGCTTACGGCATCCCCTACTCGGTCGTGGGCGCGCGTCAGCCGAGAGTGCCGATCGCGTTCAGCGAATACGGCAGCGAATCGGACCCGGGGCCCTACCCGGTCCCGCCGAACGCGCCTGTCGAGGGCGCCGGCGCGGGCGGCGATCAGCATGTGCTCGTGCTGCAGCGGGGCAGCTGCCGGGTGTATGAGCTGTACTCCGCGCACCGCCGCGGGAGCGGCTGGGAAGCGGGCTCGGGCGCGGTGTTCAACCTGCGCAGCAACGCGCTGCGCCCCGAAGGCTGGACCTCGGCGGACGCTGCCGGCCTGCCGATCCTGCCGCTGCTCGTGCGCTACGACGAGGTGCGCGCCGGGCGCATCGATCACGCGCTGCGGATGACGGTCTCAGAGACGCAGAGCGGCTACATCCATCCGGCGACGCATCAGGCGTCGAGCAACTCGGACCCCAGCCTGCCGCCGATGGGGCTGCGCCTACGCCTGAAGGTGAGCTACAGCCTCGCGGGCTATCGCGGCGAGTCGCTGATCGTCCTGCGCGCGCTCAAGCGCTACGGTCTGATCGTGGCCGACAACGGCTCCTCGTGGTACATCACGGGCGCGCCGGACCCGCGCTGGCACGACGGAGACCTCGAACAGATCAAGCGCGTTCCCGGCGCGGCCTTCGAAGTGGTGCGCAGCGACGCGATCCACCACCGCGGCTGAGGGCGCGCGTTCGCCACGCGGCGA
>JACDGG010000300.1 GCA_013815355.1 Solirubrobacterales bacterium | reverse complement strand
GCGCCGTCGTCGGCAGCGCGTGGGCGACCCCCACCGTCGTGAGCGCCCAACCGGGCTCGGCGACTGCCAGCAGCCGCGCCGCGATCATCCACGCCGCTGCGATTCGCGCCGCCGCGCGCAGCGCCGAATCCACGCCGACGGCTCCGGTAGCGCCGGCTCCGCCCACGCCCTCGGGGCTGATCGTCGGCGTCGACACCAGCGGCTGGCGCGGCAACCTCTTCAACGAACTCGCCGCCGGCGGGATCAGGAACCTCAGGGTCAGCGACACCTCCTCCGCCGCTGCGAGCGAAGCGGAGGCGGCAGGGTGCACGATCGCGGTGCTCACCTTCCAGGCCGGCGGCACGATCGCCGGGCGCAACCCCGCCACCTACGCCGGCGAAGTGCTCGCCTACGCGCAGCGCCATCCCGAGGTGCGGCGCATCGAAGTGCTCAACGAGCCGGAGCTGCTCGCCGACTCCCACAACTACACCGCCTACGTCGCCCTGCTGAAGGCGACCCACGAAGCGCTCGCGAGCGTTCCGGCCGTCGCGCGCCCGAAGCTCATCGCCTCCTGGGCGCCGACCTATGGTTTCGGCAAGGGCTGGGCTGCGGCGGGCGGGCTGCCTTATGTCGATGAGGTCGTCGTGCACGCCTACGGCGGCGGCACAGGTCAGCACAAAGGCCTCGAAGGAGCGCGCGAACTCATCACCCAGGCACACGCGGAATCGGGCAAGCCGGTTGCCGTCACCGAGGTCGGCTGGCCGACCGCCGTCGGTCAGTCGGCGACGGGGGACTCCCAGCAGTGGAGCGAGGCCCAGCAGGCCGCGGCGATCACGGGCTTCGCCGCGTGGGCGCACTCCCAGCCCTACATCAGTGTCGTGATCTTCTTCAACGCCGTCGACTATGGCAGCAACATGTGGTACGGGATCGAGCGCACCAACCGCTCGCACAAGCCGAGCTTCGCCGCGCTCGCCGTCGCGGCGCGGTAGGCCGCGGGGCCACCGGTGCCCGTGACGATCCCGGGCTCGCTCGCGAGCCTGATCCGGTGTTCGTGACGCGGCGCGTTGTTCCCAAGAGCTGAACGGCAGCTGTCCAAAGCGCGTCCGCAGATGCTGGCCGTGCGGCCCTAACCGGCAGCGGCGGGGCATGGCATTCTGGCGCCGTGGACCACGCATCCCAGACGGCCGCGCCCCACATCATCGGCGGACCCACCCCGATTCAGGCGCCGCGCGTCGGCGACCTCTACCGCTGGAAGGTTCAGCACGGCCGCGCCGAAAAGCACGTGTACGTGCAGATCGCAAGCGCCCTGGAGCCCGCCGCCTTCGAGGAGCCGCTGCGCTCGGGGATCGAGTCCAAGGGCGAGACGGTGCTCGACAAGCTGCTGGAGCGCGGCAACGTGCCCACCCGCATCAAGATCACCTCCGGTGGAATTACCGAAGTCGGCACCGATCGCCGCTCGCGTCCCTGCTTGGTGTAGCGGCGCTCAGGCGCTCATGCAGACGCGATCGCGCCCGGAGCTCTTTGCTTCATAGAGCGCGGCGTCGGCGCGGGCCATGACCGCATCGGCTGTTTCGTCGTGGCGGCGCGCGGCGAATCCGGCCGAGCAGGTGCGTTCGCCGTAGGCCAGCTTGCGCAGGCGCTCGATCACCTCGGCGGCGCGCGCCGGCTCGCAGTCGATCAAGAGCAGGCCGAACTCCTCGCCGCCGAGTCTCGCCAGCAGGTCGCCGGTGCGCAGCTGCTCACGCCAGATCGCGGCGGTCTCCTTCAGCAGCCGGTCGCCGGCGGGATGCCCGTAGGTGTCGTTGTATTCCTTGAAGTGGTCGAAGTCGATCATCGCGACCGTGAAGCGCTGCTCGCCCGCGAGCGCCTGCTCGATGCGCGCGTCCCAGGCACGACGGTTCGGCAGGCCGGTGAGCGGATCGGTGCTGGCCATGTCGCTGAGGCGGCTCATCCTGTCGGCGCGTTCGATCACAGCGGCCGCCTCGTGCGCGAGGAGCGCGACCACGCTCGTGCGCGTGCCGTCGGGCGTGACGCTATTGGGCCAGCCCACGACGAGCACACCGACGGGCTCTGTGCCGCGCATCAGCGGCTCGTAGACGAGCGCGGAGGGCCGTCCGCCGGCGATCCACAGCTC
>JACDGG010000106.1 GCA_013815355.1 Solirubrobacterales bacterium | reverse complement strand
TGGCGGAGTTCCACAACGAGTACTTCGCAGCCCGCTGCAGATGCCAATGTTCATGACCATCGGCGCTCGCGTAGAGGAGTTCGGCGGCGCTCGGTTCTTCTTTGAACGACCCGTCGCTGTTGTACACCCGCTGGAACACTTTCATCGCTTCACCCGTCGATTTGCGCGACCCCCGGAAGTCCACCGCACCGGGACCGAGATTGTGGATGTAACCGTTGAAGCGCAAAAGCAACTGCGGTTCAGCCGTTTTTTTCAAGCCACCTTCCGTCGTGCTCGTTTCAAGCGATATCCCCGCCGGCGGATCAGCCACCAGATCCGGCAACAGCGCTTCGACAGCCGAAGCCCGGGGCACGAGCGCAAGCCACACACCGAGGGCGACTGCGCACAGAAGCAGGAGCCGCGAAGCGGCATGCGGGAACTGCCGAGTGAAACCTGTCGTCCCTGACATAGCTCGGCCGGGGATTCTACCTGCCCGTCAAGGGCTCAGACAGACATGACGTACACGATTCGGCTTTCTACTCAGACCCCAACGAGCAGCGCGGGCCGATCCTCGTAGCTCTCGCCGCGCTCGGCCTTCTCCACGAGTGAGGCGGGCGGCTCGAAGCGCTCTCCGTAGGCCTGCGCGAGCTCCCGCGCGCGCGCCACGAACCCGGGCAGGCCGCCGGCGTAGCCGTTGATGTACTGCAGCACCCCGCCGGTCCAGCCGGGGAAGCCGATGCCGAAGATCGAGCCGATGTTCGCGTCGGCGACCGACTCGATCACGCCCTCGTCAAGGCACTTGACCGTCTCGAGCGCCTCCGCGAAGAGCATCCGCTCCTCGAGATCCCTCAGCGACAGCGTCGAGGGGTCATCCATCTCCGGGAAGAGCTCTTTGAGGCCCTTCCATAGCCCCGTGCGCTTGCCGTCCTCGTAGTCGTAGTAGCCCGCGCCCGCGAGCTTGCCGCCGCGTCCCGCCTCGAGCAGCTTGTCGACCACCTCGAAGGAGGCACGGTCCTCGAAGACCCCGCCTTCGGCCTCGACGGCCGCCTTCGTGGCATCGCGGATCTTGCGCGCGAGGTTGAGGTTGAGCTCGTCGGAGAGCTGCAGCACCGGCGCCGGGTAGCCCGCCTGACTCGATGCCTGCTCGATCGAGGCTGCCGGGATTCCCTCCGGCAGCATGCCGACGCCCTCGGTGATGAACGCGCCGATCACGCGGCTCGTGAAGAACCCGCGAGAGTCGTTGACGACGATCGGCGTCTTGCGGATCAGCCGTGCAACGTCGAGCGCGCGGTAGAGCGTCTCATCGCTCGTCTGCTCGCCCTTGATGATCTCGAGCAGCGGCATCTTCTCCACGGGGCTGAAGAAGTGCAGCCCGATGAAGTCCGCCGGACGCGAGACGCCCTCGGCGAGCTTAGTGATCGGCAGCGTCGAGGTGTTCGAGCCGAGCAGCGCGCCTACGGCGAGATGCGGCTCGATCTCGGCGAAGACCTGGGCCTTCACGGCCGGGTCCTCGAACACCGCCTCGATCACGAGCTCGGCGCCGGCGGCGTCGAGGGGGTCGGCCGTGGGGGTGATGCGGGCGAGCAGCTCGGCGCCCTGCTCCTCGCTGGAGCGCCCGCGCGAGACGGCCTTCTCGACGAGCGCCTGCGAGTAGCCCTTGCCGCGCTCGGCCGCCTGGAGAGAGACGTCCTTGAGCACGACCTCGATGCCCGCCTTGGCGCAGACGTAGGCGATCGCCGCGCCCATCATGCCGGCGCCGAGCACGACCATCTTCTGCGGCGTGAAGCGCTCGATGATCGAACCCCCACCCCCCCGCCCGCGGTCGCCGCTGACCTGTTGCAGGTCGAAGAAGAACGCCTGAATCATGTTCTTGGCGACCTGGCCCGTGGCGAGGTCGGTGAAGTAGCGACCCTCGATCTCGATTGCATTCTCGAAATCGACCTGGGCGCCCTCCACGGCGGCGGCCATGATGTGGTGAGGGGCCGGGTAGTTGGCGCCCTTGAGCTGCTTGCGCAGGTTCGCCGGGAAGGCCGGCAGGTTCTGCGCGAGCTTCGGGTTCGAGGGGGTGCCGCCGGGGATCTCATAGCCCTTGAGGTCCCACGGCTGGGCGATCTCCTCGCCGCTGGCTGCCTTCGCCTCGATCCAAGCCTTGGCGGTCGGCACGAGCTCCTCGCGCGAGGAGACGACCTCATCGACCAGGCCCAGCTCCAGCGCCTTTGCGGCGCGCAGCTCCTGGCCCTGCATCAGCAGCTGCATGAGCGCTTCGACGATGCCGAACATGCGCACGGTGCGCACGACGCCGCCGGCGCCCGGGAGCAGGCCGAGCTTGACCTCCGGGAATCCGAGCTTGACCTTGGGATCATCGAGCATCACGCGGTGGTGCGTGGCCAGGCATATCTCCAGGCCACCGCCGAGCGCGGCGCCGTTGATCGCGGCCACGACCGGCACGCCCAGCGTCTCCAGGCGGCGCAGCTGACCCTTGACCTCGCGGATTCCGGCCGCGAATTCGGCCGCATGCTCGCGCGTCACCCGCTTCAGGTCGTTGAGGTCCCCGCCCGCGAAGAAGGTCTTCTTCGCGGAGGTGACCACGACGCCCCTGATCTGATCCTTCTCGGCCTCGAGGCGGTCCAGCGTCGCGCCCATCGAGGCGATGTAGGCGGCGTTCATCGTGTTCGCCGACTGGCTCGGATCGTCCAGCGTGAGGATCACGATGCCCCCGTCGCCGCGCTCGTAGTTGATGGTCGTTGACTCGGCCATGACTAGACCGCCTCAACGACTGTCGCGATGCCCATGCCGCCGCCGACGCACAGCGTCGCCAGGCCGTAGCGCCCGCCCATGCGGTGCAGCTCCTCGATCAGCGTGCCGAGGATCATGCCGCCGGTCGCGCCGAGCGGGTGGCCCATCGCGATCGCGCCGCCGTTGACGTTGACCTTCTCCATGTCGAGGCCCATGTCCCTGACGAAGCGCAGCACGACCGCGGCGAAGGCCTCGTTGATCTCGACGAGATCGAGGTCCTCGACGCTCAGCCCAGCCTTCGCGAGCGCCTTCTTCGACGCCGGCGCCGGGCCGGTGAGCATGATCGTCGGGTCCGCGCCGGAGAGCGCCGTGGCGAGAATCCGCGCCTTCGGCTTCATGCCCAGCTCCTCACCCGTCTTCTCGTTGCCGATCGTCAAGAGCGAGGCGCCGTCGACGATGCCTGAGGAGTTGCCGGGCGTGTGGACGTGGTGGATCTTCTCGACCCAGTGGTACTTCTGCAGCGCAACGGCATCGAAGCCACCCATCTCGCCCATTGCGGCGAACGACGGCTTCAGCTTGCCGAGCGTCTCGGCGGTGGTGCCCGCGCGGATGAACTCGTCGTTGTCGAGCACCACGTTGTCGTTGAGGTCCTTGACGGGAATCACGTTGTTTGCGAAGCGGCCCTCAGCCTGGGCAGCGGCGGCGCGCTCCTGTGAGCGCACGGCGTAGGCGTCGAGGTCATCGCGCGTGAACTCCTCGATCGTGGCGATCAGATCGGCGCTGACGCCCTGCGGCACGAAGGAGGTGTCGTAGTTGGTCTCGGGGTCCATCGCCCACGCGCCGCCGTCGGAGCCCATCGGCACGCGCGACATCGACTCGACGCCGCCTGCGAACACGAGGTCCTCCCAGCCGGAGGCGACCTTCTGCGCGGCGATGTTGACGGCCTCCAGGCCCGATGCGCAGAAGCGGTTGACCTGCAGCCCGGCGACGGTGTCGGGCAGGCTGGCCTTGATCGCCGCCGTCTTGGCGATGTCGGCGCCCTGGTCGCCCACGGGCGAGACGCAGCCGAGCACGACGTCATCGACGCGCGCGGGATCTAGTTTCTCGTTGCGGACGAGCGTCTCGTGCATCAGCCCGACGACGAGGTCGACCGGCTTGGTCGCGTGCAGCGACCCGTTGACCTTGCCCTTGCCGCGCGGTGTACGAATCGCGTCGAACACCAACGCCTCGGTAGCTGCCATGGGGAGACTCCTCTGCTCGAATGGGGGCCGCTGGCGCGCAGCATAACATTCATTCGTGAACGCAAGTTCGTCTAGCATCGGAGACCAGTGCCCGCCTCCCCGACAGCACCCGCCCCCCGCCGCAGCCAGGCCGAGCGCAGCTCCGCGACGCGCGAGGCGCTGCTCGAAGCGACGATCGCCTCGCTCGTCGAGGACGGCTATGCGAGCACCACCACGAGCCGCGTGGCCGAGCGCGCCGGGGTCTCGCGCGGCGCGCACCTGCACCACTTCCAGACGCGCCAGGCACTCGTGGCGGCGGCGGTCGAGCACCTCGCACGGAGACGCAGCGAGGAGCTCCTGCGCGCAGCCGAGCAGCTTCCGGCTGGGCGCGGGCGCATCGCCGCGGGCCTCGATCTCGTGTGGTCCAACTACGCCAGCCCGCTCTATCAGGCGGCGCTCGACTTGTGGACCTGCGCGCGCACCGACGCCGAGCTGCGCGGACACCTGATCGAGGTGGAACGCGAGCTCGACCGCCAGACGCTCGAGCTCGCGCGCCGGCTGTTCCCCGAGCTGGCAGACCGCGCCGACTTCGAGTGCCTGATCGAGATGTCCGTGGCCACGATCCGGGGCCTCGCGCTGCTCGACACTCTGCACCCGGGCGATGAGCGCAACCGCAAGCAGTGGGCGTTCTGCCGCGCGCGCCTCGTGCAGCTGCTCGAGGGCGCAAGCTGATCGCGGCGTTTCCGGGACGCGCCCGTCTAGGCTGCGCGCATGAGGTTCGCGGTGACGCACCACTCCGGCTCGGGCGCACCCGAGGACGCGCTCGAGCTGCTGTGGGCGCGGCTCGACGGACGCCGCTTCGAAGACGTCTCCTTCAGCCGCAGCGGCACGGAGATCACCGCGCGCACGGGTGAGGATGGGCCGATCTCGAGGGAGCGCGACGAACGCGAAGAAACCGGGCGCCTGACGGTGCTCGAGTGCGTCACGAGCGTCTGCGACCGCGTGCCGGAGCTGAAGTCCGACTGGTACGCGATCAGCCTGCGGCGGTAGGCCACAGGGCGCAGAGCGCTTGCAAGGGCAGAGCGCTTTCTAGTACGCGGCCGCGCCGAGAATGCGTAGAGATCACCGCTCGCGCTAGCTTGCACCGATGAGCTGGCTGAGCGAGAGCTTCCGGCATCCGCAGCGTGTCGAAGTCGCGAGCGGCCATCACCTGCGCCCGATCCGGGCGAGCGACGTTGCGATCGACTACCCGGCCGTGATGGGCTCGCGGGAGCGGCTGTGGGCGAAGTACGGCGCCGCCTGGGGCTGGCCCGCGGCGAGCATGAGCTATGAGGCCGACCGCGTGGACCTGGCTCGCCACGAGGCCGAGAGCGCGGCCCAGGAGGCATTCAACTACGCGATCCTGGACCGCGAGGAGACCGAGCTGTTGGGCTGTCTCTACATCGACCCGCCCGCGCCGTCCTCACCCCCCGCCAGCAACGCCGTCGTGTCGTGGTGGCTCATCGACGCATGCGCGGGTGGCGCGCTGGAGCGCGCGCTCGAGGAGCTCGTGCCCGGGTGGCTCAGCGAGACGTGGGGATTTGACTCGGTTCACTTCGACCCGTGATCGGGTGGGGGTGTCACCGCGCCGGGAGGCTGTGAGTCGGCCGAGAGCCCCTGCCGCGCCGCAGAGCGGGCCGTGCGACGATGGACGGGTGGGGAGAGCACGAAAGCTCGTGAGGATCGCGCTGGCCGGCATCGGCGCCGCCTGCGCGCTCGGCTCACTCCCCGCCTCCGCGCCTGCGGCAGCGCCCCCACAGGCGGCGCTGCGTGTGAACCAGGTCGGCTACGCCACCTCGGCGGCCAAGCGGGCCTATCTGATCGCGAACGTCGAAGAGAGCGGAGCGCCTTTCACGGTGCGCCGCGCGGGCGAGGAGGCAATCCTCTACACCCACACGGTGGGCGCCTCGCTCGGCTCCTGGAGCGCGAGCTTCCCGGAGGTCTATGCGCTCGACTTCACCGGCCTGCAGGCGCCGGGGCGCTACTCGCTGTCGGTGGCGGGCGCGGTCCCGACGAGCTCGCCCACGTTCGCGATCGCAGCAGCGGGGGCGCTCTATGAACAGCCGCTGGCGAACGCTCTCTCCTTTTATGAGAACGAGCGTGACGGGCCGGCGTTCATCCGCTCTTCCCTGCGCAGCGCCCCAGCTCACCTCAACGACGGCTCCGCGATGACCTACGCCACGCCGAAGGTGAGCGGCGCAGGCACCTTCCAGGGAGATCTGAAAGCGCTCGGGAGGAGCATCGATGTCTCCGGCGGGTGGTGGGACGCGGGCGATTACCTGAAGTTCGTCCAGACGACGAGCTACACGGTCGACCTGCTGCTGGCCGGCGTGCGCGACTTCCCCGCGCAGATGGGGAGTGCCTCGGCGCACTCGGACTTCACCGCCGAGGCGCGCTTCGGCCTGGAATGGCTGCTGCGGATGTGGGATGACCCCACGCAGACCCTCTACTACCAGGTGGGCATCGGCGCGGGCAACCGCGCCACCGCGGGCGACCACGACATCTGGCGCCTGCCCCAGGCCGACGACGGCTACGGCGGGCAGGACCCGCTCTTCCGCTACATCCGTCACCGTCCCGCCTTCCGGGCGGGACCGCCCGGCGCGCCGGTGAGCCCGAACCTGGCGGGACGCCTCGCCGCGGCGTTCGCGCTCTGCGACCAGGTCTTTCGCACCAGTCAGCCGAGCCTCGCGGCGCGCTGCCTGCGCGCCGGCGAGCATATCTTCGACCTCGCCGACACCCACCCGCACGGCCGCCTGCTGACGGTCGTGCCCTTCGGCTTCTACCCCGAGCACGAATGGCGCGATGACCTGGAGCTCGGCGCAGCCGAGCTGGCGCTCGCGCTCTCGGCCCCGGGGCAGCTCCCCGGCGCGGTCCCCCACACCGAGGCCTCCTTCTATCTCGCGCAGGGCGCGCACTGGGCCAAGGCCTACATCACGCGTGAAAAAGGACACTCAGAACCCCTCAACCTCTACGACGTGTCCGGCCTTGCGCACTTCGAGCTGGTGCGCGCGCTGCGCGCAGGCCAGAATCCTCCTGGCCTTGAGATCTCCGAAGCACAGCTGATCGCGAGCCTGCGCTTGGCGCTGAGCGCGGCGGTGCGCCAGGCTCGCAGCGACCCGTTCGGCTTCGGCTTTCCGTGGAACACCGCCGACACCGCCTCCCACGGCGACGGGCTGGCCGTGATGGCGGGCGAGTACGAGCGCCTCACAGGCGAGCTGAGCTTCCACGATGCCGGCGCCGGATGGCTCGCGAACGTGCTCGGAGCAAACGCCTGGGGCGCCTCGCTGATCGTGGGTGACGGCTCGAGCTTTCCGCATTGCCCGCAGCACCAGGTCGCGAACCTCGCAGGCTCGCTCGACGGCAGCGGCGCGGTGCTCGCGGGCGCGGTCGTCGAGGGCCCGAGCGATGAAACGAGCGCGGGCGAAGTCGAAGGCATGCGGGCGTGCCCGCCCGACGGCGCGGATCCCTACGCGGCCTTCGACAATAGAGCTGTGTTCGAGGACGCCGTGCAGTCCTACACGACGGTCGAGCCCGCGATCGACCTGACGGCATCCTCGCCGCTCGCGTTCGCGTGGCAGATCGAAGCTCCCGCTTCCAGGCGCTAGCGTTGCAGCCACGATGACGGGCGAGAGCGAACACGCACAGCCGCTGCGACGCGCGGATGCCGAGGAGGACCCTTCGCGGCAGTTCGGCGCATGGTTCGCCGAGGCGAGCGCGGCCGCGATCCGCCTGCCGGAGGCCGCGGCGCTCGCGACGGCGTCCGCCGAGGGGGCGCCGTCGGTGCGCATGGTGCTCGTCAAGGACTATGCGGATGACCGCTTCGTGTTCTACTCGAACCACTCGAGCCGCAAGGGCCGCGAGCTGGCGGCGAACCCCCGCGCGGCGCTGCTGTTCCACTGGGACGTGCTCGGGCGCCAGGTGCGCATCGAGGGACCCGTGGCGCGCGTCGACGCCCAGGAGACGGCGGCCTACGTGCGCAGTCGCCCCCGCGGCAGCCAGATCGGGGCGCTCGCCTCGCCTCAGAGCCAGGTGGTCGAGAGTCGCGAGGAGCTCGAGCGGTTCGTGGCCGAGCTCGGCGCGCGTCTCGGCGAGGGCGAGCCGCCGCTGCCGAGTGGCTGGGGCGGCTTCGCGCTGAGCGCCGAGACCTATGAGTTCTGGCAGCAGCGCGCCGACCGCCTGCACGATCGCCTGCGCTACCGCCGCGAGCAGGGCCGCTGGGTGATCGAGCGCCTCGCGCCGTAGCTGCGTTCGGCGCGCTCGTGCGCTAGCCGGCCTGCCGGCGGGCGTGGCCCATCACGAGCGGGGTGAGGTGTGCGCTCGCGAACGCCTCCAGCGCAGCGCGGTCGTGGCGCTTGACCGCGCCGTCGGGAGTCAGCACGAAGGAGTGCACGAGGCGGATCAGGAGCTCTGAGATGCCCTGCGGGTCAGAGACGGGATCGAGCAGACCGTCGCTCTGGGCCTGCTCGAGCAGGCCCACCGCGGCGGCGATGCCCATCGCCAGCAGGGGGCTCGCCTGCGTCGTGATGCGGGGAAGGAAGGTGTCCCCGTCGAGCGCGACCATGCGGTTGAACAGGGCGTTGCGGCGAATGTGAATCACCGTGGCGGCGAACGCGGTGGCGATGCGCTGCTCGAGCGTCGGCAGCGGCGCGGTCGCCGCGCTGACCTGGTCGATCAGGCGCCTGGCCTCGCGGACCAGCACGGCCTGGATCACATCGTCCTTGGAGCCGACGCGGCGGTAGACCGTGACGCGGTCGATGCCGGCGCGCCGCGCGATGTCCTCGATCGTGCTGCGGCGGATGCCGATCTCCTCGAACTGGGCGAGCGCCGCGTCGAGCACCTCGGCCACACCCGGATTGCTCGCATCCGAGGCGAGCTCCCCGGCGAGGGCGGAGGCCAGCGGTAGGGGCTGCGGGGCCATCGCAGCAACGATATCGAGGCAGTCGATGCAACGGTGCAATATAAGTTGTTGCGCTGTATACTGCGGTTCCGGTGGGCCGAACGACAGGAGGCGGAGCATGGGCACGAGCCAGACGATGCCGAGGCCGTACGAGCTCGGGCGCGAGGTCGACCCCGAGCAGACGAGCTTCGTGTCGCGACTCGAGGATCTGCCCGCGACGATCGATCGCGGCCTCGCGCGGCGGATGCGCCAGGGGCTGTGGGAGTCCGACGCGCTCGCCGACGACGTGGTCGTCGAGCTCTCAGAGCTCCCCGCCGGCGCCGGATGGCGCCTGCTCGACGAGGCGCTCGCCGGCGCCGTGAGCGTGCCCGAGCTGCCGCTGGCGCTGGGGGCGATGCTCGCGCCGATCCTCGAGCCGCCGGAGTGGATCAACTGGGAGCTCTTCGAAGCCGGGCGTATCGCGCACTGGCGAGTCGGTCCGGCGCTCGCGTTCGCAGGCGCGCTGAGTCTCGGCTATGGCTACCCGATCCCGCGCATCGCAAAGGTGCTGCTCGGGACCGGGCGCATCGACGAGAAGGCCGGGCGGCGGATGCTCGAGACCGGCCAGTGGGTACTGGCCGTGACCGGGCCGGGGAGCATGCGTCCGGACCGGCCCGGACGCGGGATCGCGACATCGATTCGCGTACGTCTCGTGCACGCCTACCTGCGCCGTCACATGCTCACCCGCGAGGACTGGGACCTGCATCGCGATGGCATCCCGATGAATGCGACAGACATCGCCGCGACGCTCAACATCGCCTTCTTCACGCTGCACGTCAAAGGCATGCAGAAGCTCGGCATCCACTACTCCCCGGGCGAGCGCGAGGCGATGGCCCACATGTGGCGCTGGATCGGACACGTGATGGGCATCGCCGAGGATCTGCTGCCGCTCTCCTACGAGCGCGCAGTGCAGATGCAGGAGACCTACGACGCGTTCGACCAGCGCACCGACGAGGACAGCGCCAGAGCGCTGACGAGCGCGCTCGTGCGCCGCGGCCTGCCGCGCGTCGCGTTTGGCATCCCGGCTTCGCGCGCCAACGACCTCGCGCTGCTGACCGTTCCATTCACGAGCGCGCTGCTGGCCTACATGCTCGGTCCGCAGGCGGCCGGCATGGTCGGTCTCGGCAATCACCGCCTGACGCCGGCGATGCGCGCGGCGCCGCTCGCGGGTCACGCCTCGGGCGTGCTGCGCGCCGCGGGCGTGCTCGGCAACGACGCTGCGCTCGCGCGCGCCTTTCACT
>JACDGG010000105.1 GCA_013815355.1 Solirubrobacterales bacterium | reverse complement strand
GTCGCGAGCAGGATCGTGGCCGCCGAGCGCCACCCCGGCGAGCCGATGGCGCCCGGTGCGCCGGCGCCGCACTGCAGGCACCAGTCCTGGGCGAGCGACATCGGCGCTCCGCAGCGCGCGCACGTCTGATCGGCAGGCGCCGAGGAGAGGAGGAGGGCATCGGGCGTACCGGTCGGGCTGGGCTCGACCTCGGCGCCGTTGGGCGAGCCGGCCGGGCTCTGCTCGCTGGTCGGAGCAGCCTGGGAGTCGACGAGCAATGTTGCCACTGAGCCAATTCTAGCCCCAGCGCGGCGGGGCGGCGGCGGTTGGAGGCCTTGAGTACCTCAGCGCGGGCGCAACGGGCCGCCCTCGACGATCTCGCGACCGGTGGGGCGCATGCGCTCGTCGAGCTCGAGCTGCCAGTAGTAGCGCGTGAAGCTCATCCCCGCCTGGAACTCGCCGACGTGCGGCTCGATTCGCTCGCCGCCGGCCATGCGCACGATCAGCTCGGGATAGCTGCAGCCGGGGAGAGCGGCGTAGGCGGGGGCCGGGAAGGCGCCACCAAAGCGCGTGTTGACGTCGGTGATGCCGAGGCCGATGTCGGGGTCGCGGAACACCTGGATCGTGGCCGGCCCGCGCACGCCGAGGGCCTCCATCGTGCGCCGCGCGAGCTCGATCAGCTCATCGTCGCGGATGACTTCGCCCTTGATCGACTCGCCGCCGCGCGACTCGAGCATCGTGCGCGGGATCGCGTTCAGGCAGCGCCCGTCGAGATCGCCGAGGCAGTCGATCGACAGCTCCGGTCCATTCATGGCGCGCTGCAGCATCGTCGGCTCGGGGACGTAGTCGAGGAAGAAGCGCGCCTGCGCGACGTCGTGTGCGAGGTGGATCGAGCGGGCGCCGGAGCCGCGTCGGGGCTTGACCATCACCGGGTAGGCGAGCTGCTCGAGCTCCGCTTGCGGGAGCACCGTCGGCGGCGAGGGCAGCCCCAGACGCTCGAGCAGCAGGTGCGTCTCGTACTTGTCATAGGTCGCGCGGGCGATCTCCGCAGCCGGAACGAGCGCGGGCAGGCGACCATCCTCGCGGGCGCGCGCGAGCACCTCGATGTCGAGGTCGGTCAGCGGCAGTACCGCACCCACGCCGTGCTCGGCGCACAGCTCCTCGAGTGCGGGCACGTAGCCGGTATCCTCGATCAGCGGCACCGATGCGCGCACGTGCGCCGCGTACTGCGCGGGGGCCAGCGGCGAGGGGTCGGCCACGACGGTCGTGGTCAGGCGAGCGAAGCAGGAGACGATGTCGTAGCGCTTGCCCGCGCCGGTGAGCAGCACGGCGGGCGGGCTCACAGCTTGCCCTCCCAGCCGCCGTGCTCACCCTTGTAGATCTCCCCGCTGCCGAGCACCATCGTCACGGTGCGCCAGAGGATGCGCAGATCCATCGCCGGCGTGCGGTGCTCGATGTAGTCGAGGTCGAGCTCGATCCGCTGCGACCAGGGCAGCGAGGCGCGACCGTTGACCTGGGCCCAGCCCGTGATGCCCGGCTTGACCGCGAGGCGCCCGCGCTGGCGCTCGGTGTACTGCTCGACCTGCACCGGCAGCGTCGGGCGCGGCCCGATCAGCGACATCTCCCCGCGCAGGACGTTGACGAGGTTGGGCAGCTCATCGAGTGAGGTGCGCCGCAGCAGCGCGCCCACGCGCGTGATGCGCGCGTCGTTCTCGGCCACCGCGAGGCCCGCGCCTTCGTGCTCGGCGCCGTCGAGCATCGTGCGCAGCTTGAGCACATCGAACTGGTGGCCTTCCATGCCGATGCGACGCTGGCGGTAGATCACCCCGCCGGGACTCTCCAGGCGGATGGCGATCATCGCCACGAGCAGCACGGGGGCACTCAGCACGAGCACACTCGCGGACACGGCGATGTCGAGTGCGCGCCTGATCACCGCCCGGACAATAGGACTCCCGACGGCCGTCTGACGGCCGGGAGTCAAGCGAGACAAGGACGCAAGGAGCGTGGCGTGCTCCGCACGCGAGCGACTGAGGACGCCGTATCGCGCCGGCTCCCGGCCGTCAGCGGGTTCCCTCCGCCGCCTCCCAGGATGCCGGTGTGCCGTGACGCAGCCAGTCCCACAGCCCGGCGGCGGGCGAGGCGGTCGTGAGCACGTAGTAGCGCGCGATCAACAGCGGGCGCAGGCGCACGGCGCCCGCGAGCGCCGCGGCGCCGAGCAGCGCGAGCTGCAGTGCCAGCGTCGCCACGTAGAGCGGGCTCGAGCCCGCGGCGACGAGCGCGATGTTCACGGCCAGCGCGAGCAGGTGCAGCATCGGCGTGCTGTAGCGCAGCAGGCGGTGCGAGAAGATCATCAGCGCGTAGCCGGGCGGGTAGCCGCGGGGGGAGAGCATGCCGCCGCGCAGCAGGATCGGCCATGTGTGGCTCATCATCCTGCGCTTGCGCGCGAACTCCCCGCTGAGGGAGGGAACCATCTTCTCGCTGGCGCGGGCCGCCGGCTCATACACCGCGCGCCAGCCGCGCTTGACCATGTTGAACGGCAACGAGAGGTCGTGGCCCATGATCGGGTCGACGACGAGATAGGACTCGCGGCGGGTGGCGTAGATCGCGCCGTTGCCGGCCGTGATCGAGCTGAGCCGCGACTCCAGCGCGCGCAGCATCAGCTCGTAGTGCCAGTAGACGCCCTCCTGGTTGCCGGCCTGTGCGCCGCTTGCGGCCTGCACGAAGCGCACCTGCCCGCAGGCGTAGCCGACGTGCGGATCGGCGAACGCGGCGACGAGCGTGCGCGCCGCGTCGGGCTCCCACAGCGCGTTGGCATCGGAGAAGGCGAGCAGCTCCCCGTGCGAGCGCTCCACGGCGCTGTCCTGCGCGCGGATCTTGCCGGCGCGGGGGAGCTCGAGGACGAGATCGGCGCCCGCCGCGCGGGCCGCGGCCGCGGTCTCGTCGCTGCAGCCGTCGCAGGCCACGACGACCTCCAGGCGCTCGCGCGGATAGTCGAGGGCGAGCGCGTTTGCGACCTTCGCCGCAATCACCTCCTGCTCGTCGTGCGCGGCGATGATCAGCGACAGCGGGGGCAACTCCTGGGCCTCCGGCTCGCGCGCCGAGGAACGACGGCGCGGTGAGAGGTGCGCGATCAGCGCGAGCGCCAGGCCGTAACCGGCCTGCGTCCAGACGATCAGCGTGCAGGACAGCCAAAAGATGGCCTCGAGCGCGGCGCTCATCGGCTCGGAGCCTCCTGCAACAGGCGCTCGTACAGCGCGATCGTGGCGCGTGCGATCGCATCCCAGGAGTAGGGGCCGCTCGCGGCGGCGCGCGAGCCCATGGCCAGCCGCGCGAGCGCAGCGGGGTCGGCGAGCAGCTCTTGGAGCGCCTGCCTCAGCTCACGCTCCTCGCCCGCCGGGAAGATCCGCGCGGCGCCGTGCGCGCCGATCTCGGGGAAGCCGCCGACGTCGCTCAACAGCAGCGGCTTGCCGAAGGCGAGCGCGGTGAACAGCACGCCGGACTGGTCGATCGATCGATACGGGAGCACGACCAGATCGGCGCGCGCGAAGAAGGCTCCGAGCTCCTGATCGCCGATGAACCGGGGCACGAAGCGCACCCCCGGCGGCGCGGCCGCCTGAAGCGGGGCGATGTCCATGCGCGGCATGCCCGCGATCCACAGCTCCGCGCCGGTGACGCCTCGCCAGGCCCCAAGCAGCAGATCGATGCCCTTGTAGGAGCGCATCAGCCCGAAGCAGAGCACGACGGGGAGCTCAGTCGCGAACGGCGCCGGCCCCGGCGGGCCGGCGGCGAGGTGGGCGAAGGCGCCGTGAGGGATCACGTGCACGCGCGCGGCCTCGACGTCGAGCTCGTCGCGCAGCCGTGCTGCGCCGTGCTCGGAATGCACGATCACGGCGTCGAAGCGCTCGTATAGGCGGCGCTGGGCGTCGAGCTGCCCGCGCCGCGGCTCCCGCGGCAGGATGTCGTGCGCGGTGAGCACGAGCGGGCGCCCGCGCGGGAGCAGGTGCCCGTCGAGATGCTGCACCGTCAGCCACTGGAAGTGCACGATCTCGGCCTCGCGCGCGCGGCGGCGGTAGCGGAGCATGTCGGGCACGTGCTCGATCAGCTTGAGGGCGCGGCGGGCGCGTGGGTCCTTCAGCCGTGCGGCGAGCCGGTAGAAGCTCTCGCGGCGCGTGTAGCCCGCGGGAGCGGCGACGGAGCCGTAGGCAAAGCGGCTCGTGTGCAGCTCGACGCTCGCGCCGGCGCTCGCGAGCGCAGTGCAGAGCGCGTGATCGTAGGGCGGTGTGAAGACCGAGGGATCGACGACCTGGACGCGCACGGCAACGGACAATAGGGAGGCCTTCGCCGGCGGCGGCGGAAGTAGGGTCTGGCGATGAGCGAGATCGAGCTCAGCTACTGCGTGGTCAACACCTCCCAGCGCGAGCTGCTGCTGCGCGGTCTCGATGCGATCGCGCGCGAGCGCGAGACGCTGCCGTTCAGCTCGGAGGTGCTCGTGCTCGAGAACGGCTCACGCGACGGATCGGCCGAGGCGGCGCGCGCGCATGCGGCTGTCGATGAGGTGATCGCGCTCGGGGAGCGCCGCGGCAAGAGCGCCAACGACAGCGAGCTGCTGCGTCGCGCACGGGGACGCTTTGCGCTGCTCTTGAACGAGGACTCAGAGCTTCGTCCCGGCGCGACCCTGGCGCTTCACGGTGCCCTTCTCAAGCGGGCAGACGCCGCGCTGGCGGGTGCGCGGCTGCTGCGCCCTGAGGGTCGCGAGCAGGCATCGGCATGGCGCTTTCCGACGCCGCTGAGCGCGCTCGCAGGTGCGCTGCTGCTGCACCGGCGGCTGGTCGTGCAGAGCACGGGCGAGCGCACGCGCGAGGTCGACTGGTGCCAGTCGGCGGCGCTGCTCGTGCGCCGCGAGGCGGCGGCGGCTGTCGGCTACCTGGACGGCGACTTCTTCGTGTACTCAGACGAGGTCGACTTCGCGCGGCGCCTGCGCGACGCCGGCTGGCGCAGCCTGTGGGTCCCGGAGGCGGTGGCCGTCCATCACGAGCAGCTCTCCACAGACCTGATCGGAGAGCCGCGCATCGTCGAACTGGCGCGAGGTCGCGAGCTCTACATGCGCAAGCACCACGGCCTGGCGGCGAGGCTTGCGGTGCGCCTGTTGACCGCGTGGCCCTATGCGCTGCGCGCGCTGGCGGCGCTCGTGCTGCCGGGTCACTCCCCTCAGCGCTACTGGCGCCACGTCACGGCTACGCTGCGACCGCGGCGCGGCGAGGGGCTGCGCGAGGCGGCCGCGCGCTACAACCGCGACGCGTGCTCGGAAGCTCCTCCATGAGCGCCTTGCGGTAAGGCACGACTTGAGGGTTGCGCCGCGGTGATCGACACTTCCGCGGCGTCACAGGTCGCGTAGAGGGTCCTCGGCGTAGGCCTCGACCTCGCCGTGGCGCGCCCGGAACGCACCGACGCGCCGGCGCCCGTCGGCGATCAGCGTGCGTGCGCCGTCGCGCTCGTGGGGATGAAAGAAGCGCGTCAGGAGCAGCGCTGCCGGCGCCAGCGCCAGCCAGGCCAGGCGGCTCAGCAGGCCGAGGGCGCCGCTCGCCGGCAGCAGGAGCTCGCCGGAGACGGCGACGCCGATGAGGATCACGGCGAGCTGCGCCAGGCGCGCCCATTCAAAGCCGACGCGGAACAGGCTGCGCGTCAGCAGGTACATGACCGCGAGCATCGCCGCGTAGGCGCCGCACAACGCGATCCCGGCCCCGGCGATGCCGAGCCCCGCGCCGCTGCCGGGTACGAGCACGAGCAGCAGCGCGATGTTGACGGCCAGCCCGGCCAGCGCGGCGGGGACGTTGCGCGAGGTCACACGCGCGCGCGCCGCGATCGCGACGAACACCAGGTAGAGCCCGTAGAGCGCCCAGCCGAGCGCGAGCCACGGCAGCGCGCGATAGGCGCCGAAGAAGCGCTCCGCGGCGAGCAGGTGCACCATCCAGCGTCCGAGCAGCGCGACCGCGCACACGACCGCGCCGGTCGCGAGGGCGTAGTAGGTCGTGACGAGCGAGTACAGCCGCCCGGCCTCCTCGTCGCTCTCGATCGAGTAGGCCAGCGGCGGCCACGCGTACTGGAAGCCGCGCACCGCCACGAACACGACCGTGGCGAGCTTGATCGCCACGGCGTAGAGGCCGGCTGAGGTGTGGGAGTAGGAGCGGAACAGGTAGAAGCGGTCGGCGACCTGCAGCGCGTAGACGCTCGCGTCCGCCGGCACCGTCGGCAGTCCAAAGCGGAGCATCGCGCGCAGGTCTGCGAGCGAGCGGCGTCCGAGCCGCAGCGAGACGCGGCGGCGCAGCACCCACCACAACGCGAGCACGACCAATGCGGAGGCGCCGAAGTTGCCGAGCAGAAGGCCGCGTGCGCCCTGGTGGGCGAACACCACAAGCGCGATCGTGAAGCTGACCGTCAGCGCGACGTTGGCGCCGGTCGCGAACACATAGGTGCGCGCGCGTTCATCGACGCGCAGCTGCGCGTAGGCCATCTCCAGGTTCGTGAAAGCCCACAGCCCGAGCACCGCGCAGTCGAGCAGAAGCGGGTCCTCGAAGCCGAGCAGCAGGCGCGACAGCGGCGTGGCGAGGGCGAGCGACGCGAGCGCGGCGACCGTCGTCGTCAAGGCCACCGCGGCCGTCGCCGTGCGCGCGATGCGCTCGCGCCGGGCAACGTCCTCGTCGTCGAAGTAGAAGCGGATGAAGGCCTCGCCGACGCCGACCCGCAGCAGGATGCTCGAGAGGATCACCGCGGTCAGCAGCGATTCGGCCGCGCCGTAGGCCGTGGGGTTGAGATGGCTCGTGTACAGCGGCAGCGTCAGCAGCGCCAGCGCCTTGGCGAGGATGTCGCCGAACTGGTAGGCCGCGCCGGTCGTGAGGAGGCGCTTGAGGTAGCCGAGCACGACCCTAGAAGCTACTGCCGGGCGCGGCCCGCGCCTGCCTGGCGAGCGCGATGCCGATGCCCAAGAGCGCCCACGTGAAGGGGTCCTCGAGGAAGTCCGCGTAGGTCCAGGTGTGCAGGACGAGCGCCGCGAAGCAGCTGGCCAGCGCGATCCGCGGCGGCGAACGCCCTGCGCCGTTGAACAGAACGAGCAGCGCGGCACTCACGAGCGCCACATACAGAGCGAGGCCGAGGATGCCCTGCTCCGCGGCGACGGTCACGGGGATCGTGTGCGAGGCCGAGGTCGCGTTCTGGTTGGTCGTCTTTGAATGGCGCTTGTACTCGGTTTCAAAGGAGCCAGAGCCGTAGCCCTGGAGCGGGCGTTTGGCGAACAGCTCAACGCCGCCGGAGATCAGCTTCGTGCGTCCGCTCGTGGCGTTGCTCGTCGATCCGCCGCTGCCCTTCAGCCCGAAGTGCAGGCCCGCCGGCGCGAGCGCGAGCACGGCTGCACCCAGAGCAAGCAGCCCGAGCGCGGCATACAGCGTGCGGCGCAGATCCCACCGCCACGCCGCCAGCACCGCCAGGCCGAGCAGCAGCGCGGCGATGCTCGACTGCGAGAAGCTCGTCACGAGCCCCGCCAGCAGCCACGCCAGAGCCCCCGCCGCGTAGAGGACGTCTCGCCGCCGCGAGCCCCACAGCACGAGGGTGCTCAGCGCGATCATCACGAGCGCGAGGAAGCGCCCGTAGATGTTGGGGTCGAAGAACAGCGAGTTGACGCGGAAGTAGTTGTCGTACTGGTTGGCCGCGACGACCTTCGGGTTCAGGAACAGCGACTTGCGCGCGTACTCGACGAAGCCGATCCCCGCGAAGATCACGGCGAGCACGACGAGCACCCCCAGGCAGCGCAGCAGCAGCTCGCGAGTCCACTGCACGCGCCCCAGCAACAGCGCCAGCAGACCAAACGGCACGTAGAAGAAGGCCACGTTCTCGGCGGCGCGCGCGAGGTCTGAGGAGTAGAGCGCCTGCAGCGCATACAGGCCCACGGCGAGCGCCAGCAGCGCCTCCAGGCCACGCGGCGAGATCCAGAACGCTGCCCGGCGCGGCGTCAAACGTTCTGCGCTCGCGCCACGCACGAGCACGGGGGCGCCAGCGTCCGCGTCCCCGCCCCGGGCTGCATCCCCCTTCGCCTCCGCCGAGGATTCACGGCGCGCCAGCAGCCAGGCGAGCGCGCCGGCGGCCACCACCAGGTAGAGCGGGATCAGCAGGTTGACGGTCTTGCCCTGGGTCGAGACCGGCACGCGGAAGGGCAGCGCCATCACCGCCAGCAGCGGGAAGGCGTGCTCGTGGCGACGCATCACGGCGAGCAGCAGCGCGATCACGACGAGCGAGGACGCCGCGGCGGCGGCCAGCACGCCGGTGCCGGGCAGCTTCGTCGCGAGCACGCCCACCGCGAGGGCGTTCACGGCCCCACCAGCGTGAACGTCCACGGCGATTCGAGCGTTCGGGCCTGATCGCGGAGCGTCACTCGCACGCGATATTCGCCCGGCGGCGCGAGCGGACCACGGTTGCGCGCCACCAAGTAGGGGTGACCGCTCGAGGTGCGCTGGATCTCATATCCGTGGGCGAGTCCGCGCCGCCCGTTCCAGCGCAGCGAGAACTGTTTGTAGCGGGGCACGGGATAGCCTTCGACGAGCGTCGCCACAGGGTCATCGGCTGCGTCGAGGATCGTCACGGTGACCGCGTCGGCGCGCGCCAGCTTGAAGGAGATCTGCTCGAGCTTGTTGTGGCCGCTGGGGTAGGGCGAGAAGCGCGGCGTGCGCTTGAAGTGCTGCACCGGCGTCGGCGTGTGCTTCAAGCGCTGAGTCAGGAAGAACGCACCGAGGCAGGCGAGCACGAGCGCCGCGAACACGCCGCGAACGAGCGGATCGGCCGCAGGCGACCATCCACGGTCCCCGTTCCCCCCGCCTTCAAGCGCGACCGGGGCCTCGCTCAATCCCCGCCGCCCAGCGCAAAGCGCTCGACCGTGTCAGAACGCAGCCCGAGGCGCAGGGTCTCCAGCGAGAGCACGTCCGCCGGGGCGATGTTGCCGAGGTTGCACTCCGTGCCGAGGCGCTTGAGCAGCCACACCTGCTGCTGCTGCAGGGGCGCATCGAAGATCAGCCGCGTGGGGTCGATCGCGTGCACGATCTCGTCGATCAGGCCCGTGCGGACCTCGCCGTTGGCTCGATAGATCCCGGCGGTCCCGGACTCGCGCGCCTCGGCGATCACCTTCCACGCTCCGGCCTCGAGGTCGCGTTCGATCTGCTCCACCCAGATGTAGGGGGCCATGATGTGCTCCGCGTCCTTGCTGCCGACCTCGGCGAACACGACGAACTCGCCCACGAGGCGCTTGATCAGCTCGTGCTTGACCTGCGGCTCGAGCGTGATCGTGCCGTCGGAGATCTCGACGTGGCGCAGCCCGAGCTCGCGCAGCCATGCGATCAGCCCGTCGACCCGACCCTGGCGGATCGCCACCTCGGTGAGCGTGCCGCCGAGCACGACGGGGATCTCGGCGGCGGCATAGCGCGCGAGCTTCGCGCGCAGGTTGCCGGTGACGACGGCGGTGCCCCAGCCGAGCTTGACGACATCGACGCTGTCGCCGATCACTTCGAGCAGGCCGTCCACCTCGGCCATCGACAGGCCCCGATCGATCACGTGGGTGATGCCGTGCTCGCGCGGCTTGACCGAGCGCGCGGGGATGTCGAGGAATGCCGCTATGGGCCCGTCGTGGCCTTGTCGTGGCCGACGATCACCACCACCCTCGCTGAGGCCGCCAGCCCGGTGACGGCCGATTCCAGCGGCTGCACCTGCGACACCGACAGCGAGCGCGCGACGGCTTCGGCGTCAGCCTGATGACCGCTTGCATACTCGACGACCGTCGCCTGGTTTTCGCCGGCTGGGCGCCCGGCGACCGCGGCTGCCTGCGAGTAGCCGTGCTGCTGCAGGCTGGCTGAGACCTGGTGGGCGAGACCCGCCGTTTCGGTGCCGTTGAGGACGGTGATCGTCGTGTCGGCGGCGCTCGCCGGAGGGGTCGTGGACTTCGTCGTCTTGGAGGCTTTGTGGTGGGTGCTCTTGTGCGCCGTGGTGGTCGTGGTGACGGTGCTCGCGGCCTGCTTCGAGGGACTCTTCTTGGAGGAGCCGCCACCGAGCAGGGAGATGGCGCCGAAGACGATCACGGCCAGCAGCACGAGTCCGCCGAGCACGACGCCCACGGTGCGCCGCGAGGAGCGCGGCGATGCTT
>JACDGG010000299.1 GCA_013815355.1 Solirubrobacterales bacterium | reverse complement strand
GCTTTCCGGAGCCCGCCGCGGGGCCGCCGCGATCGCCCACTACGACGCGCTGCTGCGCGATCGCGGCTTCGCCGATGAGCTCACGCCCGATCTCGTCCTGCGCGTGGGCGATTTGCCGGTCTCCAAGCCGCTGCGCAGCTGGCTCGAGAGCCTCGCGGGCATACGCCAGGTGGCGCTCGACCCGGAAGGCGCCTGGCAGGACCCGGCCGCCGTGCTCAGCGAGAGCTTTGCGCTTGAGCCCGCCGCGGCGCTCGATGCGCTCCTCGAGGACTCGCCGAACCTCGCGCCGCAGGAGTGGCTCGAGCGCTGGCGGCGCGCGGACCGCCTGGCGGCTGAGGCGATCCACGCCGTGCTCGGCGAGTCGCCGATCTCAGAGCCCGCGGTCGCGGCCGAGCTGGGCGTCCTGCTGGCCGAGCAGAACACGCTGTTCGTCGCCTCCTCGATGCCCGTGCGCGACATCGAGACGTTCTGGCCGGTTCGCGAGGACCCGCCGCGCGTGCTCTGTAACCGCGGCGCCAACGGCATCGACGGCACCGTCTCAGCGGCCTTCGGCGCGGCCGCCGCACACGACGGCGCCCAGGTCATGCTGCTGATTGGCGACGTCGCGCTTGCCCACGACATCGGCGGCCTGCTCGCCGCGAGCAGGCTCCAGCTGCGTCTCACGATCGTCCTGCTCAACAACGACGGTGGCGGCATCTTCGACTTCCTGCCCGTGGCGGGCGCCCGCATGGCGCTCGCGAGCGACCCCGCCCTTCCCGAGCACGACATCTACACCCGCCATGTGGCCACGCCCACGGGCCTCGACTTCTCGCGCGCCGCCGCGCTCTACGGCCTCGACCACGAGCGCGTGGCGAATCTGCCGGGCTTTCGCGCCGCGCTCGAGCGCGCGCTGGCCGCGGAGGGCTCGAGCATCGTCGAGGTGCCCTGCGAGCGCGCGGCTAACGTCGCGCTACACCGGCGGATGTGGCAGTCCGTCGCCGAGTCGCTCAGCCGCTGAGCAGCGGCAAGAGCGCCTGCAGCTTGATCTCGGTCTCGGCCAGCTCGCGAGCCGGCTCGGAGGCGCGCACGATGCCGTTTCCGGCGAAGCAGCGCGCCACCCCGCCCCGCAGGAGCGCGCAGCGCAGCGCCACGCAGAACTCGCCGTCGCCGGCCGCGTCGGTCCAGCCCACCGGGCCCGAGTACCAGCCGCGGTCAAGGCCCTCCAGGGCGGGGATCAGCGGCGCTGCGCGGCTCAGCGGCTCGCCGCCGACGGCCGGCGTGGGATGCATCACGCTGAGGAGCTCCAGGGCATCCATCGGCGCCGCCAGCTGCGCGCGGATCGGCGTGGCGAGGTGCTGGATGTTCGCGATCCGCACGAGCTCGGGCTCGCCCGCCGCGGCGACCCATACCGAGTGCGCCCGCAGCGTGCGCTCGATCCGCCGCGCGACGATCGCGTGCTCCTCGCGGTATCCGGGGTCGCGTAAGAGCTGCTCGCCAAGATGGTCATCGACGGCCGGATCGGCGCTGCGCCGGGTCGAGCCGGCGAGCGCGAGCGTGCTCACGCGCTGACCCTCGCGACGCACGAGCAACTCCGGGCTCGCGGCGATCAGGCTCGCCTCACCGCGCCCGACGCAGAACACGAAGCACGAGGGGAACTCGCGGCGCAGCACGCCGAAGATCGCCGCCGGGTCATACGCGCGCGGAGCGTGAACCTGCACTTCGCGCGCGAGCACCACCTTCTCCAGCTCACCGGCCGCGATCAGCTCGACGGCGCGCGCCACCGCCTGCTCGTAGTGCTCGGGGGGCATCGCGCTCGCCACCTGGAAACGCCCCGTGGGAGCCGGATCGAGCAGCCCGAGCGACGCGCTGTGAAGCTCTCCGAGCCGGCCCTGCACGCGCGCGAGCAGATCCTCAACCGTGTCGTCGGGCGCGGCGAGCGCCGCGAGCGTCAGGTGCACGCGCGTCGTGCCATCGCGCACGCGCCTCACGATCGCCACCTCCGGCACGCTCAGCGACGCGGGCTCAAAGCCCAGCCAGTGCGGCGCGCGACCGCCCTCCTCGGCGAACGCGAAGCCGCCGACGGCCACCGGTCCCGCCCCGTCGGGCTCGGTGCTCGGATCGCTCAGCGCGTGTGCGGCGAGCGCCCGCCAGCGCTCGG
>JACDGG010000104.1 GCA_013815355.1 Solirubrobacterales bacterium | reverse complement strand
CCGGGCGTTACGGCCGCAGCAGCGGCCGATTCGCCCCATCCGTGCCACGTCTGTGGCTCGGCGGTGGTTCCCCCGTTCGCTCCCAACAGCGGGAACGACTCGGCGAGTCGAACAATTGTTCGTAGGCTAGGAGGTTCTGGGCAGGTTCTTGTGTGACCATGCACACACTGAGACAGGGCGTCCCGGTGAGGCCACGCGGACGGAGAGTTATTCCGCGGCAAGTAGCTAATAAGGGCTCTGGCGAACTACAGCAATGGGAGACAGCTTCACAAGTTTGAGGATCGTTTGGTTACCGTCCCGGCACTGTGACCCGACTCGCTGGACTCACCGCGATCTACACCGTGCTCGCCGCCGCAGTTTGCCTGGCGGGATGTGGGGGATTGGCCAACGACGTTCTGGTCGCGTCAGTCGCAGGGCGCGGAATCACCAAGCAGAAGGTCGCGCACTGGATGAAGGTTGACGCTACGGCAGATAGCCACGCTGCCTCCAACGAACGGACGCTGAGACGATGGGCTGTGGGTTTACTGATTTTATGGGAGTGGACGCGTCATGCGGCTCATGAAGTCGGAGCGCGGGTTGGGGATCGCGAAGCCGAGAAGCAGCTGGCATTGTCTCAATCAAGCCATGCACAGGGAACCGAATACGAATGGTTTGCGCATGAACGCGAGTTGCTGCGATTCCTGACCGCGCCGAAGCTCGCAACATCGGACCAGCTTTGGTTGGTCAAGCTGGGCATGCTCGCCTCGAGGCTCACTCAGCGACGCATCGCAATAAGACAGTCGGGGATCGCACGGTCGCGGGTATTGACCTACTACCGCCGGCACCGTGGAGAGTTCGTTGTCGGCGAACGGCGCGACATCAAGGCGATCATGAACAAAAGCAACTCGCAAGTCCTCGAGGCAAAACGCGAGCTGCAGGCAGGCAGAAGCTTCGAGAGCGTGGCGGAACAGTTCAATCAGAGCATCGAGGGGGGACTGCGGCTGGGTCGCGCGCGGGGCCGTGGAGAAAAGCGCTACGAAAAGGACTTCTTCGCGGCTCCTCTGCACAAGCTCGTGGGGCCATTCCACGAGATTCTCTACTACGTCTTCGAAGTTGCGCACATCAGGCGCGGCTACCAGCGGACTTTGGCGGAAGTAGAGCCGGCCATCAGACACCGTTTGGCTGCTCGTGACGTAGAAAGCGGTAGTTATCGGGTCGGCTACGAACAAACGTGGCGCGCGCGAACACGCTGCCGAACGGGCTACACCGCCCCTGGCTGTGGACGCTACGAAGCCACGCTCACAAACTAGATCTGCGCTTCGACGAACTTCTGTGCGAACTGCAACATCCCGAGGGAGATCCACGGCTGCTGGTTGCTGCGTACGCGCAGTCCCACGTTTCCGTCGGGCTGGATGACTTCGACGATCGTCACCACATGGCCGATCTGATAGCCGTCGCCGAAGTCCGTTTCGATCGCATCCATCTGCTCGGCGACTTCCTGCATGAGTCGCGTCCGCGGGTCGCCCGTGCCTTCGCGCTCATTGCCCTGGTCACCCGCTTCTGGCCCCGCCATGGCTTCTCCTTCGATCGATTGGCTCCGAACAGGGCCATCATGGCATCCGGCAGATACCTTCGCCGCGGCGCCGTGCCGGTCGCGAGCGGGAGTCGGCTCGAGTGGCCGACATCGCCGGGGCGCGTGCGGATAAACTGGCCATGCGGTCAACGACCGAGCGGGGAACGGCGATCCGGGGGTCAGGTTTCTCATTCTCCCTGCCTCCGGGTCGCCCTAAACGCGCGGTCGCGATCGACGGACAACGTCTTTTCGAGCTGGTCGTTGACTCGGCGTGCCACAACAGCGACAATCGGCGCACGATGGCCAACCCTGACCGCTTGACAGCACTGGACTCGACGTTTCTGCACCTCGAGGATCACTCGACGGCGCACATGCACGTCGCTTCGGTGATGGTCTTCGAGGGCGTCGCCCCCACGCTCGATGAGCTTGTCGAGCACGTGCTCGGGCGCCTGCATCTGGTGCCGCGCTACCGCCAGCGACTCGCGCACGTCCCGCTGGGGCAGGGCCGGCCGGTATGGACCGACGACCCGCACTTCAATCCCTACTACCACATCCGCCACAGCGCGCTGCCGAAGCCGGCTGACGACACAGCGCTCAAGCAGCTCGCCGGTCGCCTGTTCTCGCAGCGCCTGGATCGCTCCAAGCCGCTGTGGGAGATCTGGCTCGTGCAGGCGATGGCCGGGGAGCGCTTCGCGCTCGTGGCAAAGACCCACCACGCGCTCGTCGACGGGATCTCGGGCGTCGACATCACGACGGTTCTGTTCGACACCGCCCGCGAGCCCGTCGCGACGCCCGCACCGCACTCGCAGTGGAGCGCCAAGCCGCTGCCGGGTCCCGCGAAGCTGCTCGGCGAGGCTCTGATCGAGCGCTCCACGGTCCCGGCCGAGATGCTGCGCGGCGGACGTGCGCTGCTGCGCGCCCCGCGCCGCGCGCTCGGACAGATCAAGGACGGCCTGAGGAACATCGGCGCCACGACCCTCGCCGGCATCAACGCGCCGGCGCCGCCCAGCCCCTTCAACGTCGAGATCGGCCCGCACCGTCGCTACACGTTCCTCGACGCCGACCTCGCGAGCCTGAAGGCGATCAAGAACTCGCTCGGCGGCACTCTCAACGATGCCGTGCTCGCCACCGTATGCCTCTCGCTCGGGCGCTACCTGCGCAAGCACGGCCACAACACCGACGGACTCGTGTTGAAGGCGATGGTGCCGGTCTCGGTCCGCACGAAATCCCAGCGCGGCGCGCTCGGCAACCAGGTCGCCGCGATGTGGGCGCCGCTGCCAGTCGGCGTGGAGAACCCCGCCGACTGCCTGCGCACGATCGCCTCGGCGATGGAGGATCTGAAGAAGTCCGGACAGGCGGTCGGCGCACAGGTGCTCACGAACCTCGCGGGCTTCGCGCCGCCGACGATCCTCAGCCAGGCCGCGCGCCTGCAGGCTCGCCAGCCCTTCTTTAACCTCGTCGTGACGAACGTGCCCGGCCCCCAGTTCCCGCTGTACCTGCTCGGCCGCCGACTGGAGGTTCTCTATCCGGTCGTGCCTCTCGCCCAGCGCCAGGCGCTCGGCATCGCCGTGATGAGCTACGACGGGCATCTCGGCTTCGGTCTGCTCGGCGACTACGACGCGCTGCCCGATCTCGAGGAGATCGCGCTGGATCTCAAGTGGGCGATCTCGGCGCTCTCGCGTACCGCGGGCGTGCGCCCGGCGGCCAGGCGCCCGGCGCACAAAGCCGCGCGCGGCTCCTCCAACGGCACCCGCGCCGCCAAGCGCTCAGCCGCCGGAAGCTGAGCAGCACGCCTCGCACGACGCCTCGATTCGGGCGCACTAACATCGTCGCTCCCCTGAGAAGGGACTCGCCGATGCGCCTCGCCCTCTGTCAGATCAACACCACGGTAGGCGACATAGCCGGCAACGCCGAGCGGGTGCGCGACGGCATCCGCGCGGCCCGCTCCGCCGGCGCGGAGCTCGTCCTCTTTCCCGAGCTCGCGCTGACGGGCTATCCGCCGGAGGATCTGTTGCTGA
This sequence comes from Solirubrobacterales bacterium, assembly GCA_013815355.1. Taxonomy (GTDB): domain Bacteria; phylum Actinomycetota; class Thermoleophilia; order Solirubrobacterales; family Solirubrobacteraceae; genus Palsa-744. Next base: position 6,678 of record JACDGG010000104.1, on the reverse strand, counting down.
AGGAGCACTTCCTCGCCGACGCCGCCGCCGCGTTGCACGAGCTCGCGGCCGAGGCCAATGGCATCGTCGCGATCGTCGGCTTCCCGCAGCGCGCCGGGGATGTGTTCAACGCCGCGGCCGTCCTCGCGGCAGGCGCCGTGCACGCGGTCTACCGCAAGGTCTACCTGCCCAACTACGGCGTCTTCGACGAGCAGCGCTACTTCCAGGCCGGCCCGGGCGGCGCGGTGCTCGACATCGGCAACCAGCGCGTCGGGCTGACGATCTGCGAGGACATGTGGGAGCCCGGACCCCCCGCCGGCGAGGAGGCGCTCGCGGGCGCCACGCTGATCCTCAACATCTCCGCCTCCCCCTACCACGCCGGCAAGGGCGCCGAGCGCGAGCGGATGTTCGCGCAGCGCGCACGCGAGCACATCGCCTGCGTCGCCTTCTGCGCGCTCGTCGGCGGCCAGGACGAGCTCGTCTTCGACGGGCATTCGTGCGTGATCGACCACACCGGTCAAACGCTCGTGCGCGCCGCGCAGTTCGAGGAGGAGATGCTGCTCTGCGACGTTGACCTCGAGGCTGCCGCCGCCGCGCGCCTGCGCGATCCCGGGCACCGCCCCGCGGCGCGGCGCTCCGAGCACCGTGCGCTCGTCCTGCCCGCGCTCGACGCCGCCGCCTCGCCTGCCCCCTCCCCCTCTCCGGCGCCGGCCATGCACGAGCTGCTCGCTCCGGCCGAGGCGGAGATCTATGCGGCGCTCACGCTCGGCCTGCGTGACTACGTGCTCAAGAACGGCTTCGCGCATGTGGTCCTCGGCCTCTCCGGCGGGATCGACTCGGCGCTCGTCGCCTGCCTCGCCGTGGACGCGCTCGGCTCCGAGCGGGTGAGCACCACGATCATGCCCTCTCCCTACTCCTCGCTGGCCACGCAGGACGACGCCCGTGCGCTCAGCGCGGCGCTCGGCGTGAGCGCGCAGGAGCTGCCGATCGAGAGCGTGATGAACGCCTATACCCAGGCGCTCGCACGGCAGTTCGCCGGTCGCGAGCCGGACCTGGCCGAGGAGAACCTGCAGGCACGCATCCGTGGCAACTTCCTGATGGCGCTCTCCAACAAGTTCGGCTGGCTCGTCCTGACGACGGGCAACAAGTCGGAGATGTCGGTCGGCTACACGACGCTCTACGGTGACCTCGCGGGCGGCTTCGCGGTCATCAAGGACGTCCCCAAGACACTCGTCTACCGCCTCTGCGCCTGGCGCAACTCGCCGCTGGCCCTGCTCGGTGGTGGGCGCGTGCTCGAGCATCCGATCCCCGACTCGATCATCGCGCGCGCCCCCTCCGCAGAGCTGCGCCCCGATCAGCGCGATGAGGACTCGCTGCCCTCATACGAGCTGCTCGACCGCATCCTCGAGAGCTATGTGGAGCTGAACCAGAGTCGCGAGCAGTTGATCGCCCAGGGGCTCGCGCCCGAGGCCGTCGACCACGCCATTCGCCTCGTCGATCTCGCGGAGTACAAGCGCCGCCAGGCGCCCCCCGGCATCAAGATCTCAACGCGCGCCTTCGGACGCGACCGCCGCATGCCGATCACGAACCGCTACCGCGGCTAGGCGGCACGCGGCGCCCGGTTACGCTGCGCACGTGCGTCGCGCCGTCCTCCCGCTGCTCGGCCTCTGCGCGCTGGCGCTCGGCGCCTGCGCCGACACGGTGCAGCAGCGCCCGATCGCTCACAACATCCTCGAGGGCCTCGTGGTCGCGCCCTTCCCGGTCTACTGGCTCGGGGGCTCCTTTCGCGGCATGGCCGTGACCGAAGCCACACACGATCCCGGTGGCGCCTACAGCGTCCTCTACGGCGACTGCCTGCAGGGCGGGCAGGGCACATGCGTGGCGCCGCTACGAATCGTCAGCTCACCCGACAACGGCTTCCTGCCCGGAGGGGGCGCCGCGACGCAGACGCAGACGATCCGCGGAGTGCCCGCCACGCTCGCGCAGGGCGGCCGCACGATCGTCCTCGCGACGAGCAGGATCGTCGTCTCGATCTATGCGACCGGCCCGCAGCTGGCGAGCGCCGCGGCGAGCTCGATCGTGCCGATCAACGAAGTCGCTGTGCCCGGCGCGACGCTCCCTCCGCGCCTGCCCGACAGTGGCTTCGGCGCCCAGCCGCTGCCCTCGCAGGTGCCGTCGGCCCTGCGGCCCCCATCCTGAGCGCCCGCGCAGAAGCGCGGAGCTCGAGGCTAGGCCGCGAGCTCCTCCGCCCCCAGCGGAATTGGGTCTGCGCCGGGCGGCAGCGGGCGCACGGCGATCGTCATGCGCGTGACCGCGCAGGTGTGCTCGGCGTCGTCGCTGAAGCGAACGTCCCACACCCACGTCGTGCGGCCACGATGCACGCGTGTCGCGACAGCGTGCACGACCCCCTCGGTGATGGGGCGCAGAAAGCTCGTGTTATTGGAGAGGCCCATTGCCATATCGCCCTCTGCCATCACCGCAAGCGCCGTCGCGAGCGAGGTCATCGACTCGGCGATCGAGGCATAGACTCCGCCGTGCACCAGCCCGGCGGGTTGCAGGAGCTCCTCGCGGACCTGCACCTGCGCGCGCACCTCGGTATCCGAGTAGGCCAGCAGCTCGAGGCCATAGAGGCGGTCGAAGCCGCGCATCGCTGCATTGATCTGCTCGGCGCTGGCTGTGGCCATCTCCTCGCCACGATAGCCTACGCTCCTCCGCCCAGGCCCTCGCGGGCGACCCCGAGGAAGCGGAGCCCCAGACGATGAGCAGATTGGACGAGCTCCCTCCCGACCAGCGCGCGGCGCTCTCCCTGCTGCTGCGCCAGCGCAAGAGCTACGGCGAGGTGGCGTTGCTGCTCGGGATCGCAGAGCGCGCCGTCCACGACCGCGCACACGCTGCGCTGGCGATGCTCGCGCCGCGTCAGGCTCGCGAGGTGCCGGCCGCGCGCCGCGCGGAGGTTGGCGACTACCTGCTTGGCCAGCAGCTGAGCGTCGCCGAGCGGCTGCGCACTCGCACCTATCTATCCGGCTTCGAGCCGGCGCGCGCGTGGGCGCTGACGCTCGCCACCGAGCTCAAAGCGCTCGGAGGAACCCCCCTGCCCGAGATCCCCCCGCCGACGCCGGGCGGCGCACCCACCGCTCAGCCGCCGGTGCCCCACGACGGCGGCCCCGGCAGCCGCGTCAGCTCGCTCGCGGGCAGCTCGCCGCCGCCCGCGTCACCGCCCAGCTCACGCCTCGGCGGCGCGCTTCTGCTCGCCGCGATCGTGGTCGCGGTCCTCGTCGCCGTGGTGCTGCTCACGACAGGCGGTGGCTCCTCCAAGCACGCGAAGCAGAAAGCCACCTCCACGGCGAGCAAAACGGGGCCCACGGTGAGCGCACAGCTGCCGCTGCGATCGCCCAACCCCCAGAGCCGCAGTGTGGGGGTCGTGGCGGTGCTCAGCGAAAAAGACAAGCGCGCCTTCTACATCGAAGCCCAGCACCTCCCCGCCACGCACAAGTTCTTCTATGCGATCTGGCTCTACAACTCTGCGACGAGCGCGCTGGCCCTCAGCCGCAGCCCGGCGGTCGGCTCCAACCACAAGCTCGCCGGCGGCTCGACGCTGCCGACGAACGCCGGCCAGTTCCGCGAAATCCTGCTCACGCGCGAGACCAGCGGCCACCCGAGGCATCCCGGGCGCGTCGTGCTGCGCGGCGCGTTCAGCCTGGGGAGCTAGACATGCAGGCGCTCAGCTCTGCGGTGCTTGCTGGAGTGAGAGCGTGTTGGCGTCCGGATCTGCGAACCACGCGACACGCGCACCTCCAGGCGAGAGCCAGACACCGTGCTCGTCCTGCGCCATGCCGTCGAAGCGCTTGAAAACGACGCCGGCGGCACGTAGCGCTCGCATCGCCGCAGCAAGATCCGCCACCCGCCAGCCCGCCACGGTGTAGGAGGCCGGCGCCACAGCCTCGACCCGGGTCACGCGCAGTTGCGTGCCGTTGACGTCGTAGGCGTTTGCGAAGTCGCTCGATTCGAGGAGCTCGAGGCCCAGAACCCCGCGGTAGAAGCGGTCTGAGGCGTCGAGATCGCAACTGGCCACGAACGCCACCAGGTCGGACCCATCGAGCACCGGCAAAGCCTATCCCAGCCCGGAACTGTCAATCAGAGCGCGAGCAGCTTGCCCGGGTTCATGATCCCGGTCGGGTCGAGCTCCTCCTTCACCGCCCGCAGCGCCTGCAGACCCTGGGAGCCCAGCTCCCGCTCGATCCACGGCAGGTGATCGCGCCCGACGGCGTGATGGTGGGTGATCGTCGCGCCGGCCTCGACGATCGCATCCGACGCCGCGCCCTTGACCTGTGCCCACTGCCCGAGCGGATCCTCCTCACGCTGGCGCGCGATGAACGTGAAGTACAGCGAGGCGCCGGTCTCATAGACATGGGAGATGTGGCACATCACCATCCCCGGCGTGCCACAGGCCTCCAGCGCAGCGCCGATCGCGCCGGCCACGCGCTCGTGCACGGCGAGCAGCTGGGACCACTGCGCCGCCGTCTCGAGCGTCTCGACCATGACCCCGTGGGTGAGCAGCTCATCGCGCAGGTATGGCGCCGCGAAGCGGCCCTTCAACCACGCCCGCCCGGGGGAGCGCCCGACACGCACCGCGCCGCAGCCGCGCGCCAGCTCGAGCGCGCGGGCGCGCCTGCTCGCGACGTCCTGCTCGGAGCCCTCGAAGCCAAAGATCGCCACGCACCCGCCGTCCATGCCGCGCGCCGAGAGATAGGAGCGCCCGAGGCGCCCCTTCAGCCCGCCCTCGCCCGCGAGCGCGAGCGACATGCGCGTCTCCGCCTGATCGGAGAGGCGCGCCACGTCGGGCAGCACGTGCTCTTGGGCGAGCGCGCGCAGAGCCTCGGCGCCGGCTGCGAGGCTCTCGAAGAAGAGCCCTTCGTAGATGCGCTCACTCGGCGCGGTGCGCACGCGCAGCGAGAGCTCGCTGATCACGCCGAGCGTCCCCTCTGAGCCGACGAGCAGCTGGCGCAGGTCTGGCCCCGCGGCGCTCGCAGGCAGCGCGGGCAGCGCGATCTCCCCGGCGGGCGCGGCCAGGCGCAGCCCACCCACCATCTTTGCGATCGCGCCGTAGCCGCTCGAGGCCTGCCCGGCCGAGCGCGTCGCCGCACAGCCACCGAGCGAGACGTACTCGTAGGACTGCGGGAAGTGCCCGAGCGTGAGTCCCTCCCCGGCGAGCCTGCGCTCGAGCGCGGGGGCGCGCATGCCCCCCTGCACGCTCGCCGTGCGTGACTCGCGGTCGAGCGTGAGGATGGTGTTCATGCGCGCCATGTCGAGCGCGAGCACGCCATCATGCTCCCCGCGTAGCGGCGCCACACCGCCGACGACGCTCGTGCCGCCCCCGAAGGGCACCACGGCCAGCGAGCGCCGTGCGCACAGCTCGAGCAGCGCGCGCAGCTGCGCGTGGGTCTCGGGATAGACGATCGCATCGTGGGCGCCCTCGGGCTCCCCGGCGCGCAGGCGCACGAGATCGGGGTAGCCCTTGCCCGCAGCGTGCAGCACACGCTGCTCATGATCGGTCGCGAGCCCATCGGCACCAAGGATCTGCGCGAGCTCGGCGAGCAGCGTCTCAGACAGCGAGGAGGGCTCGAGCTTGACCTCCCCGAGCGCCACCGGCGGGCGCGGCTGCTCGGCGACGCCCACGGTCTCGCGCAGGAACGTGAGCGCGTGCGCGGGCAGCGCGCTTGGATGGGCGGGATCGCCCCACCCCCACCAGCGCATCGACGGCGGCGAGGCGTACTCAGGCACCGATTCGCTCGAGCCCATCGAGGGCCTCCTCGAGTGTCGCCGCTGCGGCGCGGCGAACCATGAAGCCCCCGAAGCGGGGGAAGAAGCCCGTCAGTGTCTGGCGCAGCTCGAGCGTGACCTCTGTGGCGCTCTGCGCCCGGGCGAGATCCTCACTTTCGGGGCGCAGGCGCACCTGTGTCTCGGCGTGGCTGAGGACGCGTCCGAACGGAGTCCCCTCGACCAGCTGGGTCCAGCTCAATGTGCGCTCCCGCTCGTCGCGGCGGCCGAGCTCGAAGTCCGCGCGCACGACGCGGCCCTTGCGCGTGCGCATCACCTCGGTGAAGGCTCCCGCCACGACGTCCTCGACGCGCTCCACGCGCGGCCACCAGCGCGGCAGGTGATGCGGGTCGCTGACGATCGCCCACAGCTGATCGGCGGGGGTGGGGATGCTGCGGCTACGGCGCGCGGTCGGCAACAGCCCTAGGCCTCGTAGCTGAGCAGCGCGTGGACCTCGCGCCCGGCCAGGCGCTCGCGGCCGGCGAGGAATGCGAGCTCGATCAGAAAGCCGCATCCCACGACCTCGCCGCCGAGCTGCTCGACGAGATCGCACAGGGCCGCCGCGGTGCCGCCTGTGGCGAGCAGATCGTCGTGCACGAGCACGCGGCGCCCGCTGGCGAGCGCGTCGCTGTGCAACTCGAGCTGATCGCTTCCGTACTCGAGCAGGTACTCGGCGCTGACAGTCTCGTAGGGAAGCTTGCCAGGCTTGCGCGCGAGCACGAAGCCGGCGCCCAGCTCGAGCGCGAGCGCGGGCCCAAGCAGAAAGCCGCGAGCCTCGGCCGCGACGACGTACTCGACGCCCAGCGGACGCGCGCGCTCGGCGAGCAGGCGCACCGCGCCGGCGAGCGCGGCGGCGTCGGCGAGAAGCGGCGTGATGTCCTT
>JACDGG010000103.1 GCA_013815355.1 Solirubrobacterales bacterium | reverse complement strand
GTGTTCGTGAGAGTGCTCTGAGCGCTCGGCTGCGTGCACATTTCATGCGCGCGCACGCGCAGGTTGGCGATGCCCTGGCGCAGGTTGTAGCGCAGGCCGGCGTCGATCGAGACCGGCAGCGCGGCGAAGTCTTCGGCGGTCTTGCTCAGCGCGGCTTCGGTCGTGGTGCAGTCGCCGTTGGCCGTTTCGGCGGTCTGCTGCACGGCTTCGAAGTCGCTCTCGAGCGGCCCGGCTGCGCTGGCCGGGATCAGCCCCTTGCCCGAGCTCGAGCACGAGATGAGCAGCGCCGCGGCGAGACCGAGCAGGCCGGCGAGGAGCGCGCGCATCGCCGCAGCGGCCCCGGAGCACCGCTCGCGCGCGGGGGAGCGGGGAGAGAGCGGGAGCATGGTCATTGACCGTACTCCAGGCGCTCGGCGAGCGAGTCCGGCAGGCGCGCGGCGCGGATCGCCGCCGCCGCGCCCGCGACGTCGTAGTCGGCGCGGTTGTAGGAGGCGCGCATCGAGTCCAGGTCGAGCATCAGCCACGACGCGCGCCGGTCGCCGTCGCGCGGCTGCCCGACGCTGCCGGGGTTCAGCAGCCACTCGCCCTCGGCGATGTCCAGCGTCACGCCCTCACGGCGCGGCTCGCCGGTGGCGAGCTCGCCCTCGTGGCGCTCGAAGGACAGGGCGACATGGGAGTGGCCGATCAGGCAGACGCGGTGCTCCTGGGCATCGAGGCAGAGCTCGGCAAGCAGCGTGGAGAGCACGTACTCCCAGACGGGATCGCGCGGGCTGGCGTGGTAGAGGCCGACGTTGGACTCGGCAGCGGTGGGGGAGAGCGTCTTTAGGAACGCGAGGTTCTCGGGCGCGATCACCTCACGCGTCCACTGCGCGGCGAGGCTCGCGCCGCGTGAGAACTCATCGAGTGCGATCTCCCCGGTCACGGCGAGGTCGTGATTGCCGGCGAGGCACACCGCGGCATGCTCGCGGGCGAGCTCGACGCAGGCGTCGGGCTCGGCGCCGTAGCCGACGAGATCGCCGAGGCACCACAGCTCGGAGGCGTCGCTGGCGGCGACCGCCTCGAGCGTCGCCTCGAAGGCGTGCCGGTTGGCGTGGATGTCAGAGATGACTGCGACCTTCATCGTTGCAGGGTAGGAACAACCCCTATTCTCCGGGCGTCGCGCGGGTCATTCCGCTGCAAGTTCTGAGCCGCGGCATCCGCATCGGCCCGGCGCCCGTGGGGAACCGGCGAGCCCTATTCGGGCGCGGGCTCGGAGCCGCCCTCGCTCCCGCCGTACTCGGGCAGGTTCTTGATGCCCTCACGGGTGCGCCACTTGGAGTAGTTGTCCTCCATCGCGTCGATCAGCTCGCGCATAAAGCGCGGCGAGAGATTCACGCGGGAGACGACGACGCCCGGCACCTCGTCGGACTCGACCTCGTGGTCGACGCGGGCGAAGGTGACGGTGAACTCGTAGTCGGAATGGCTGACGTTCGCGAAGTTCGCGTAGACGCCCCCCATGATCTCGGGGGAGAGGTGGATGTTTATGTGGCGCTCGGCGCCTGAGTCTTGGTCGGTCACGCAGCTAGTATCGCAATCGCCGCGCACGGACCCATGAACGAGCCTCTCGACGACGACAGCCCGCAAGCGGCGGGCCTCCCTCTCGATGTCCCGGTGACTCCGCTGGGGCGGCTGCGCGAGCTCGTGCTCGAGACCGCCGAGGAGCTTGCGGGACCGGGCGAGAGCGGACGGGCGCAGCTGACGCTCGAGCGCCCGCGCAGGGCGGAGTTCGGCGACTACTCCACGAACGCCGCGCTGCTGCTCGCGCCGCGCCTGGGCGTCGCGCCGCGAGAGCTCGCCGAGCGGCTGGGGCAGGCTCTGCAGGCGCGCCTCGGCGCCGAGCTCGAGCGCTTCGAGGTCGCAGGTCCAGGCTTTCTCAACCTGTTCCTCGCGGATTCGTGGCTGCGCGGTGCGCTGAGCGAGATGCTCGCCGCCGGCGATCGCTTCGGCGCCGGCGGCGCGGAGCGCCCGCAGCGAATCCTGATCGAGTTCGTCTCGGCCAACCCGACCGGCCCGATGCACGTCGGGCACGCGCGCAACGCGGCCTACGGCGATGCGCTCGCGCGCATGCTCGAGCGTCACGGACACAGCGTGGAGCGCGAGTTCTACGTAAACGATGCGGGCTCGCAGATCCAGAAGTTCGGGGAGTCGATCCAGGCGCTGGCGCGCGGGCTGCAGGTCCCCGAGGACGGCTACAAGGGCGAGTACGTGATCGAGCTGGCGAGCGCGATCGCCGATGCCGCGGCCATGGAGGCGGTCGAGGCCGGTCGTGCGGGCCTGGAGATCATGCTCGCGAACATGCGCACCGCGCTGAGGAGCTTCCGCGTGGGTGAGTTCGGCACGTGGTTCCTGGAGAGCTCGCTCTACGCCGGCGATCCCAGCCCCGTCGCGCACAGCCTCGCGATCCTGGCCGAGCAGGGGCACTCCTTCGAAGAGGACGGCGCGATGTGGCTGCGCACCAGCGACTTCGGCGACGACAAGGACAGGGTGCTACTGCGCTCAAACGGCGAGCCGACGTACTTCGCATCCGACACGGCCTACCACCAGGACAAGCGCGAGCGTGGCTTCCAACGCCAGATCGACGTGTGGGGGGCCGATCACCACGGCTACGTGCTGCGCACCAAAGCCGCCTACGCGGCGCTCGGCGGCGACCCGCAGGATCTCGAGCTCCTGATCATGCAGCTGGTGCACCTGATGCGCTCCGGGGAGCGCTCGCAGATGTCAAAGCGCGCCGGCGAGTTCGTGTCGCTCGAGGATCTGCTCGAGGAGATCGGCGTCGATGCGGCGCGCTGGTATCTGCTCGCGCGCTCGCACGACACGACGCTCGACCTCGACCTCGACCTCGCGCGCGAAGAGTCCAAGGAGAACCCCGTCTACTACGTCCAATACGCCCACGCGCGTATCGCCTCGATGCTCGCAAAGGCAGGCGCTGAGCGCATGCGCGAGGCGACGGCCACCGCGCTGGAGGGCGCGGAGGGTGTGCTGCAGCCGGCCGAGCGAGCGCTGATCGAGCAGCTGCTGGCCTTCCCGGGAGAGCTGCGCGAGGCCGTCGAGCGCCGCGCGCCGCACCGCATGACCGCCTACGCGCTGGAGCTGGCGCAGGGCTTCACGACCTTCTACAGCGAGTGCCGCGTGCTGGGCGCGGAGTCTGAGGCGATCGAGTCGCTGCGTCTCGCGCTGTGCCAGGCGAGCATGCGCACGATCGCGAGCTGCCTGGAGGTGCTCGGGGTGAGCGCGCCCGAGCGTATGTAGCGCGCTCTTTCAGTCAGAGCCCGCCCTCATCCAACGCCCATCGTCTCAGTCAAAGCGCGCGAGATCGGCGTCCAGGCGCGCGGCATCGGGCTCTGCCAGCGGCGAGGCACCGGCGCCGGCGCGCGCCTGCGCACGGGCCTGGCGGCGCCAGTGCGGCAGCAGCGCCAGCATCAGCCCAGCCAGCGCGAGCACGACCAGCAGTGGCACGAGGTAGGCTGAGGCGTCGAAGCCGTGGGTGCTGGGAAGGCCGAGCACGGCCGGGCCGTACTGCCCGACGAGCGCGCGCTTGATCGCCGCTTCGTCGCGGCCGTCCCGGATCAGTTCGCGAATGAACGCGCGCTCGCGGTCGGCCTGCAGCGACTGGGCGACGTTCAGCGGGATCTTGCACGTCACGCACATCACCTCGCGTTCGATCGCCGGTAGCGACGGGCGCGAGGCGGCCGCGGCGCCCGCAGGCGGCCCGAGCAGGGCGAGGACCGCGAAGAGCGCGCCCACACCGATAGTCCAGCGGCGGTGGCGCGGGCGCCTCATGAGCTGCGCGCCAGCGCGATCGCGCGGTCGAGGAAGGACTTGTCGATCTCCCCGCGCGATACCGCCACGATCCGGCCCTGGCGGTTGAGGATGAAGCTCTCGGGCAGCTGATCGGTGCCGTAGGAATGCGCGAAGGTCCCGCTGTTGTCGCGGAGGTTCGGGTAGGTGAGGTGGTTGTGGCGCACGAACTCGCGCGAGTCGGGCGTCGTGTCCTCGTAGGTGACGCCGAGCACCGTGGCGTTGCTCGCCAGCAGGCTCGACTGGGACCGCTCGAGCAGCGGCGCCTCGACCTGGCACGGTTCGCACCATGAGGCCCAGAAGTTGAGCACCACGACCTTGCCGCGCAGGGCCGAGAGGTTGCTCGCGCCGGCGCCCGTGAGGACGGGCAGCATGCGCTCGGCTTCCGGGGCCGGCGGCAGCTCCTTGAGGGCGACGCGCTCGTCGAGCGTGCGGTTGGGTGCCTGCGCGGAGACGCCATAGACGAGCAGGCCGATCAGGCCGGCCCCGGCCAGCGTGACGAGAATCGGCAACACACGGCGTCTCATGGCCCCAAGAGTAGAGCGTGGCCAAGGAGCGCCGCGGAGGGCCAGCCGCAGAACTGAGGCGATCTTTGCCTCGTCTTTCGGTTAGCTGAAGCTTCGCGCGCCAGCATGCATGACACCAGCAAAACGAGGAACGGAGCGTCGCATGTCACAGAGCAGCTGCATCGCAACGACCACCGCCTCCGGCGCAAGCCTGCAGATCGAGCGTGAGGAGGCCGAGCGGCTGCTCCTGCGAGCCGGCTTCGAGTCCCGCGATCCATCCGACCGATGGATCACCCCCGACGGTCGCATCCTCACCAGCGAGCAGGCCCTCCCGGAGGCGGTGCCGACGCTGGCCGCGGTGGCCTGACGCGGGCGCAGGCCCGCGCCCGCGGTCCGACGGGTAGACATGTGGACGGCTCGCCCGCGAGCGCCCGCGGCGAGCGCGTAAGATGCGGCTCGTGCGGCGGTAGCTCAGTTGGTAGAGCGCAAGCTTCCCAAGCTTGAGGTCGCGGGTTCGACCCCCGTCCGCCGCTTGCAGCGCCAGAGCAATATTTGGCTCTGGAAAGCATGATTGGGGCTCCTACGGCGGGACGCTCGTGGCGGTCAAACGCGGACAACAGCGGGCAAAAAGTGTATTCATTTGCTGCAGCGTTGCTGCAAAACAGAGCCGGCGCGGGGCTCGAACCCCGGACATCTTCATTACGAGAGGCGCGATCCACCCGAACAGGATTTGGTGCACTAGCTACGCCGGCCCGTCGGCGACAGCCGGATGGTGCGCTCATCGCTCTGATCCTCCCGCCGGGGCGTCGCCGGCGACCGCTTCCAGCGGGTAGCGGCGGCGCATGAACGGCGAGAAGTGCGGCACGGTGAAGTCGACCGCTCCGTGGTCGGGGCTGAAGATCAGGCCCTTCTTGATGAGTGCGTCGCGCAGTGAGGAGGCTGTTGCTGGTCGGCTAGCCATGCGCTTCGCGACGTCGCTGCTGCGGTAGGGGCCGTCGCCAAGGTCGGCCATCGCGGCCATGTAGACGCGCTCTCTCGGGGTCGCCTTCTCGAACCGGACATGGAAGAACTCCTCATCGAGCTTGGTCTGCACGATCGGCGCGGAAGCCTCAACATCATCGGACGAGATCGTCGGCCCAGGCGCCATGTTCCAAGCCTCCTTCCCGTATGCCTGGATGAAGGTTGGGTAGCCGCCCGAGATCTCCACGATCTGAGCCAGCGCCCGGGCGTCAAACTCGACTCCTGCCTCCTCGGCGGGTTTCAGCAGTGCTTCGCGAGTGGCTTGCTCGCTGAGCGGTCCGACTTGGGGGTAGGAAAACAGTCGCTCGGCATAGGACTTCGCCTCGACCATCAAGCCGGGAAGCTGCGGCAGACCGGTTCCGACGACCGCGATCGGCAACTTCAGTTGGGACATCCGGTGCATTGCTGCCGCGATTGCCTCCATCTCCGCGCGACCGAGGAATTGCATCTCGTCAACGAGGAAGACGACGCCTGTGTCGTGGCTGCGAGCCGTCTCGCCGAGCTCAACGAACAGCTGGATGAGGTCTCGCTCAAGGTCGCCTGTGCTGCCGCCGATCGCGTTCGGGTCGAAGGAGAACTCGAGACCGCCGTCCGCGCCTACGCCGGCCTTGAAGCCCGCGAGTAGTCCGGTGAAGGACTTGAGCTTCTCCCCAATCGCCTTGCGGCGGTTGAGCCGTAGCAGCGCTGCGTAGGCGGCGTCGGCGAGCTCGGCACGGAAGTCGGTGTCCGAGCGGATCTCGATCGGCTCGGAGGGAGTCCAGCCCTCCTGATCGGCAACGCTCTCAAACTCCAACAGCAGCACCGTCTTGCCAACCCCGCGTAGGCCCCAAAGAATCATGCTCGGCTCGTTCAGGCCATTGCTCAACCGTCCAATCAGGCGCTTGAACTGCTCGATCTGCGCGTCGCGGCCGGTAAGGGCTGCGGGCGGGTTGCCGGCGCTCATCGAGAACGGATTGCGCAACGGGTCCACGCTACGACCGTACCAGAACTAACGGAAGTATCCGCTGATATCCGAAAAACCGGATATTTACGGATACTCTCCTAGAGATGGGTGACAGATGTGGAATTTGTTCCCGGCAGATGCGGAATGTGGAAGCGAAAAATGCGGCCGCCACCGAAGTCATCGCTGAGACCTCGAACCCTGAATTTGGCCCGCCGACGCGGACGAAGTCCTGTTTACGGCGAGCTCTGACATCTGTCGGGCAAGCTCGACGGCGCCATCCGTGACCGGCGACACCGCCGTAGCGCATCCGTGCGCAGGCGCTCGGGCGGCGGTGGACCCGCAGCAGCATCTGCTCGCGTATTGCCTTTACGGCCTGCGGTGAGAGCGCCCAGCGAGCGAGCGGACGGCGACGAGCTGCGGGGGCATATCCTGTGCCATCCCGGCGGGCCGAGCGGCGTCGATTGGCTGTGCGCTCGTTTGCGAGGAGGCAGCCGTTGGTCTGGATCTCTGGGATCGCTTGTGAGCGTGCGGCCCAGCTCAACGCCGCCGACATGACGACCCAAGAGTGCCGCCGGATGGATGGTGCCAAGCTTGAGGTCGCGGGTTCGACCCCCGTCCGCCGCTTGTTTGGCCAGAGCCGTATTCGGCTCTGGAATGCGTCATCCCGGCATGATCCTTTAGTTCGGTCTGCGGACAGACGGGCAATGACGGGCAAATCGGACACGGGTTTGCGGTACCAGTGCGGTACCGGATACACCGACTTCCCGACTATTCAGGGCTCCCGCGATCATCGCTGGTGGGTCTTGACAGGTAGGACTTGTACTGCCATTGTTAGTACATGGCAACGGTCAAGGGACAGCGGCTGCAGATCCGCCTTGAGCCGGCCGAGAAGGCTGTGCTCGAGCGTGCTGCTGCTGCGTCGCATTTGAATGTGTCGGCATTCGTGCTGCAGGCAGCGGCGTTCAGGGCGGAGGAGATTCTCGCCGAGCGACAGAGCATCCGGCTGACTCCACAGGCCGCGGAAGCGTTCGGTGAGGCGTTGGACGCGCCGGCGAGCGTGAACGAACGGCTTGCAAATGCGCTTGAGTGTCCCCGCAAGTTCACGTGGCTTGACTGAGCTTCGCCGTCCCGTTCTGCTCGAACTGGCGCGGCATGACCGCTCGCGGTTTGCCTCGGGTGATGATGCGCTGGACGAGTGGCTTGGCCGCTATGCCGGCCAGAACCGCCGTCGAGACACGGCCGCCATGTGGGTCATCGCCGGCGCGGACGACGTGGTCGTTGCCTACGCGACGATTGCGATGAGCTCGATCGATCGCTCGAGCGCGCCCGCGAGCATTTCGCGCCGAGCTCCGAACCCGGTTCCGGCGTTGCTGATCGGCAGGCTGGCAGTCGATCGGCGCCACAGCGGTCTTGGTGTTGGTACCGCACTGGTGGGCCACGTGTTGGCGACGGCGGTGGAGCTGAACGTCAAGGCGGCATGCCGCGCGGTGGTCGTCAATGCGCTGCATGCCTCAGCGCGTGGCTGGTGGGAGCACCTGGGCTTCAGCCCGTTCGATCCCGCGGACGAACAGTCACTTGATTTGTTTCTGCTTACCGCGGATATTGATGCGACGCTCCGACGCTTGAGGTAGCTCGAGACCTCAAGCCGGCCAAGCTTGAGGTCGCGGGTTCGACCCCCGTCCGCCCGCTTCGCAAGATGAGTCGATCGCAGCGCTGTCGCGATCGAGTCCTTCCTGCTCGGGGGCACGGCCTCCGAAGGCTAGGTTTCGAGCTGATGTCTGGGCTTTGAGGGCGGCGCGGTCAGCTCGAACTTCGAGCTGACCGGACTGCTTGGCACTCTTCGGTTTCATGAACGCCGGGGTCAGAGCGGCGGCGAGGCCGACAGCAATGAGGACGGCTGGGCGCGATTGCTCACCCTGAGAACTCCACTCTTCGAGGCCGGGCCGTGAGCGAGCAGATCCTCGAGCGCGAGCAGGTGCTCCCCCGGGCCGTAGATGAGGTCTTCGGCTTCTTCGCCGATGCCCTGAACCTCGAGGCGATCACTCCTCCCCTGCTGCGCTTCCAGGTGCTCACCCCGGCACCGATCGAGATGCGCGCGGGTGCTCTGATCGCCTACCGGATGCGCCTGCGCGGTCTGCCCGTGAGCTGGCTCACGCGGATCGAGGCGTGGGGGCCGCAGTCCCGCTTCATCGACATCTTCGACTACCGCAGCGTTACGATCGCGCGGATGCTCGCCTGAGCGGCGTCCGGGGACGCGCGCTGCGCCGAGCCGCGCGCTCAGCGTCCGCCGAAGCGCCGGCCGCGCTCGCGGAACTCCTCGAGCGCGGCTTCGAAATGCCGGCGGGAGAAGTCGGGCCAGAGCTCGTCGCTGAACACGAGCTCGGAGTAGGCAGCCTGCCACAGCAGGAAGTTCGACAGGCGACGCTCGCCGCCGGTGCGGATGATCAGGTCGGGGTCGCGCATCTCCGGCGCGTAGAGGCCCACGCGAAAGTCCTCCTCGCTGTCGCCGTGCAGGCGCCGGGCAGCGTCGAGGATCTCGGCGCGCCCGCCGTAGTCGAAGGCTATGTAGAGCGTGATGAGGTCGTTCGCGGCGGTCAGCGCTTCGGCGCGCTCCATCGTCTCCAGGAGCTCTTGAGTCGCGCGCCCGCGCCGTCCGATGAAGCGCAGGCGCACGTTGTGCCGGCTCAGCTCCACCGCCTCCAGGGCGATGCGCCGCGCGAGCATCGCGATCAGCGCCCTGACCTCCTCGGCCGGACGTGTCCAGTTCTCGGTCGAGAAGGAGTACACCGTCAGCTGCTCCACCCCGAGCTCGATCGCGTCGCGCAGCCTTGCCTTCAGGTTGTCCGCGCCGGCGTCGTGGCCCTCGTTGACCGAGAGCCTGCGCGAGCGCGCCCAGCGGCGGTTGCCGTCGGTGATGATCGCGACACAGAGCGCACTGCCCGCGAGCGAACCTTCGGGCAGCGCGCTCGTGCTCACTCCGATCGTCCTCGCGATGCCGTCGGGGCCGTGCCGCGGCGCTTGGCGACTCGCTTGGCCAGCCGCCAGGCGCGCATCAGCGCGAGCGTCGGGCCGATCAGCGGTCGCAGCTGACTCATGAGCGGAGCCGTGGCCCCGCGCGCCGGCTCGCCGGATGCCTCCGGCGCCGAGCAGTAGTAGGCGACCACTCCGATGAGCGTCACGAGGTGGCGGCCCGAGCCGGGCGTGGCGCGAATCTGGTGTATGGCGGTGCGAGCCAGCTCGCTCAGCTGAGCTGCGAGCTCCTCGTCGCTCTGATACAGCTCGACGTACCCATCTCGCCCCGCGCGCGCGTCGCGGCTGCGATCGACGAGGCTGTCGAGGATCGTCGGTAAAGCGGAGATCCACAGATAGCTCTGATCGATCTGACTTCCCCGCTCGCGGGTGGCGCGGGCGTCGGCTGCCGCGGCGATCAGCGCGTGGACGCTGAGCACCGAGGAGGCAGCCCCGGCGAGCAGCTCACGCCACTGTCGCGGCGCGCCGAGCGCCTGCTCCGTGGCCCAGCGCGCGAGCGCCTCGTGCCCGGTGATGGGTGCTGCGTGGATTCGGAGCTGCGCCGCGACGCTCCGCTGCGCCGCGGCGAGCAGCACTGGTGCAAGCGGCGCGCTCGCGGGGAGCGTGGCGAGCGTCGTGCGGACCGTGCTCACGAGCTCGGCGAGATAGCCCCCGTCATCGCCCTGCGCATGGAAGGCGTAGTAGTCGCCGTGAGGCGCGACGGCCGGGCTGACGGCGTCTGTGAACGCTCTATACAGGTGCTCCCCGTCTGCGCCGGCGGCGCACTCCGGCGCCTCTGTGAGCCCGTCGAGGAAGTCGAACAGGACCTCGAGAGCGACGAGCGCCTCGACCACCTCGCGCCGCCGCCGGCGCGCCACGCTCGTCGCGAGCGTCGCGGCGAGCTCGGCGTTGAAGCCCTCACCGGCGAGCTTCGCGAGCGCGAGCGCGCGCAGCGGCCGATTCTCGACCGCCTCCGCACGCTCGCGCCAGCGCGCCAGCTGGCGATGGACCTCAGGGGCGA
>JACDGG010000298.1 GCA_013815355.1 Solirubrobacterales bacterium | reverse complement strand
GCGAGACACTCTGCCCGACGACGCCGCTCAGCACCGCCACGAGCGCCACGAGGCCCAGCGCGCCGATCGCACACGCGAGCAGCCACGCGCGCCGTTCGGAGGCGGGCGCGGGCGCCTGCGCAAAGCGCGACGGCTCGCCGTCCGCGATCTCCCTCTCAACTCTCCCTCTGGCGCGCATCGGTCGATACAACGCTACCCATGCACGCCCGCAAACGAAGCGATCACCCTCACAGCGGGTTAGGGAAGCGATGAGCAGACGCCCTCACGCCCGCCCCGCGCACCCACTCGCAGTCGCGCTCGCACTTGCGATGTGCCTCGCGGGCTCGACCGCCGCCGCGCCCGCTCAAGCGGCGAGCGCGCCGGCCGCGCCGTCTCTGACGGGCGCCCAGCAGCGCTACCTGGGACTCGCGCAAGCCGGTGTCGCGGCCGCCGAGCGCCGCTGGCGCGACCGGCGCCTCGGCTGGTATGACTCGCGCCTGAACGACCACGACCGCTATCCGCTGGCGAGGATCTGGGACATCGTGCCGCTTTTCCAGTCGCTCGATGCGATCGCGATCGCACAGCCGAGCGCCGCCAACCGGCGTGCCGTCGCGCGCTTCGCGGCTGGCGCCGAGCGCTACCTGAACCGCGGCCTGCGTCCGATCCCCGGCTACTCGCCCTACCCGGGCGACCGCACCGCGGGCACCGAGACGTGGTTCGACGACAACGGCTGGTGGGGCCTCGCGTTCATGAATGCCTACCGCGCGACCGGCACACGCCGCTATCTGAAGGACGCCGAACGGGCGCTGCACTACATCGCCCGCGTCGGCTGGGACCCGCAGGGGGGCGGCATCTGGTGGAACACTCACCATCCCTATAAGGCCGGCGAGGCGCTAGCCTCGGGCACGCTGCTGGCGGTGCTCATCTATGAGCAGACCCACTCCGCCTTCGCGCTGGCCCAAGCGCACAGGTTCCTGAGCTGGGCGGACTCGAGCGGCTTCAGCGCGGCCGACCGCCTGTACGCCGCGAGCAACCTCAGCCCGACGCCGATCGACTACATCCAGGCGCCGCTGATCTACGCGCAGGCGGACCTCTGCCGCGTCAGCTCCACACAGGCGCTGTGCGATCGCGCCGAGCAGTTGAAGGCGACCGCACTGAGTCGCTTCGGCTACCTGCTGAGCTTCTCGCCGCAGTACGACGCGATCTATTTGCAGTGGATGCTCGCGCTGTACTCGCTCGACGGCGACCGAAGCCTCTACGCGCTCGCCGCCGAGAACGCGCGCAACGCACAGAGCCGCGCCGTCAACGGCGCAGGCCTCTACCTGCTCTCCTGGAACGGCCAGACGCTGCCGAGACGCTACGCGCGAGCAGGGATGCTGCAGACGCAGGCGGCCACCACGAGCGTGTTCGCCTGGCTGGCCGTGTACCCGCCGCCGTCCTGAGCGCCGCTCACACGCCGAGCGCGCGGCGCGCGATGCGGTCAAAGAGGAGGTCTGGCAAGAGCGCCTTGGCGATCAGCATCGCCTTCGCGTCGCGCCCCACGACGTAGCGGGCACGCATTCGCGAGGAGGTGAGCGCGCGTTCGATCGTCTCCGCCACCTGCTCGGCGGGCACGCCGCGCTTGCCGGTGTCCTGCATCACCTTGTCCATCGCCGCGGGGACCTTCCCGTACTGCGCCTGTAGCTCCGGCGGGATGCTGATGCGGTCGGCCTCCACGCGGCTCTTGTCCCAGATCGGCGTCGACACCGAGCCCGGCTCCACGAGCGCCACCCGCACGCCGGAGCTCCGCAGCTCGACGCGCAACGCATCGCCAAACGCCTCGATCGCGTGCTTGGACGCCGCATAGGGAGCCGTGAAGGCCATCGCGACGCGCCCGCCAATCGAGGAGATGAAGACGATCCGCCCTCCCGCCCGGCGCAGCGCCGGGAGCATCGCCTGCGTGACGGCGACCTGCGCGAACACGTTGACGTCGAACTGGCGTCGCAGGTCCTCGGGCGAGATCAGCTCGAGCGGGCCGCCGATGCCGATCCCCGCGTTGTTGACGAGCGCGTCGAGACCGCCGGCGGGAAGCTGCGCGACCGCGGCGGCGATCTGTGCGGGATCGGTCACGTCGAGCGTCAGCGCCGTCACTCTTCCGGCTGGCGCGTCGGCCACGAGCTTCTCCGCGGCGGCGCGGTCGCGCACGCCGGCGAGCAC
>JACDGG010000297.1 GCA_013815355.1 Solirubrobacterales bacterium | reverse complement strand
GCTCGCGGGCGCGCTCGTTGGTCGAGTCGGTCAGCCGCAGGTGCACGCGCGGGCAGCCAAGGCGCCCGCCCGCCTGCGCCCCGGGAGCGGCGGCGCCGGCGCTCACGCCGGGCGAACCACGAGCTCGTCGTCCTGGTCGGCGCCGAGCAGCTTCGCGCCGGAACCGCGGTTGACGGCGAGTGAGACCATCTGCTGCGCGTCCTCGTAGATCAACAGCTCGCCGGGCGTCACGTCGGCGAAGGTCGCGGCGTAGCTCGCCGTGTGACGCGTGCCTTCGTGCACGATGCTGAGCGCGTCGCCGAGGCGGGCGCCGAGGTCGAGCAGCTGCTCGTTGGAGGCGTTGAGGATCAGGTTCCCGAAGGTGTCGCTGCGCAGCACGTGCGCCCTCAGCGCGCCATCGCGGATCTGCGCGACAGGAATCCCCATGCGGCGCAGCTGCTCGGGCTCGAGCGGCTCGCCGACCGCCGCGAGCGGCTCGCCTGCGGCCAGCGCGGCCGCCACCGGGGCGAAGATGTCCCGGCCGTGGAAGGTCCGCGACACGGGCTGCAGGCGCTCGGAGGACTCGCCGATGTCGACCGCCTCGGCCACACCCGCCAGACGCTCGGCCGCCGGCATCAGCAGGCCGTTGTCGGGTCCGACCAGCACGTGGCCGTGCTCGACGGTGCGCAGCGCCACGGCACGGCGCGCGTGCGGTCCCACAGCGCTCACACCGGGGTCCACGACCGCGAGGTGCACCCCGCTCGGCAGGTAGGGAAGCGCGGTGCGCAGCAGGATCGCGCCGGCACGCACGTCGTGGGAGGGCACCGCGTGCGTCACGTCGATTACGCGCGCCGTTGGGCAGCGGCGGGCGATGACGCCGTGGCAGACCCCGACGAACTCGTCGCTGCGACCATAATCGGAGAGGAAGGTGATGACCGGAGGGATCGTGCTGGCGAGCGTCATCGCTTGGTCAGGGAGCTGGGGGGGCCACGTCGGCTAGAAGCGCGGCGATCATACCCTCGATGTCGTGGCGCTGAGCCTCGATGTGAGGATCGAGAGAGTGCGTGCGCAGCGTCTCGCTTGTGACAGGCCCGATCGAGACGATGCGCGTCTGCGGCGATAGCTGCGCCTCCCCGCCGGCCGCCTGCAGGAAGAAGCGCACGCTCGACGCGGAGGTGAACGTGATGTAGTCGGCGCTCCGCGCTGCCATCAGCGCCGGCTCGCTGAGCGGCTCGGGCGTCGTCTCATACAGCTCGAGCACGTCCACCTGTGCGCCGCGTGCGCGCAGGGCGTCGGGGAGCACCTCGCGCGCATCGCGCGCCCGCGCTACGAGCGCGCGCTTCACCGGAACGTCGGCGAGTGCCTC
Source organism: Solirubrobacterales bacterium (assembly GCA_013815355.1). Taxonomy (GTDB): domain Bacteria; phylum Actinomycetota; class Thermoleophilia; order Solirubrobacterales; family Solirubrobacteraceae; genus Palsa-744. The sequence continues at coordinate 834 of JACDGG010000297.1, read as the reverse complement.
CGCGAGCGCCTCGGCGACGAACTTCTCGGGCACGACGTCGGCGTCGATGCCGTGCGCCTCGAGTGCCCTCGCCGTGCCCGGTCCGATCGCGGCGACCCGCGCGCCGGCGAGCGCACGCGCGTCGCGTCCGCCCTGGCGCAAGCGCCTGAACAGGCCCTCCACGCCGTTGGCGCTCGTCAGGCAGATGAGGTCATAGCCGATGGGATCGAGTGGCGGCCCAGGCAGCTCGTGCGTCCTGATCACGGGCGCCTCGCGAACCTCTGCCCCAAGCGCCCGCAGCCTGCGCGCCAGCTCGCTGACCTGCGCCCGCGCGCGCGTGACCGCGACGCTGCGCCCAGCCAGCGGCCGCGGTGGGAGCCAGGAGAGCTCATCGGCGAGCTCGGCGACCGCGCCGATGACCGTGATCGAGGGTGCGCGGATCTGCTCGCGACGCACCGTCTCTGCGATCGTCTCGAGCGTGGCCGTCACGCTGCGCTGGGCGGGCAGCGTGCCGCCTTCGACGACCGCCGCCGGCTCGGAGCCGGGGCGTCCGGCCGCGATCAGCGCCGATGCGATCTGAGGCAGGCGGCGCACGCCCATGTAGAGCACGAGCGTCCCCGGGAACGCCGCGAGCGCGTGCCAGTCGATCGCGGTCTCATCCTTGCCGGGGTCCTCGTGCCCGGTGATCAGAGCCACCGCGCTCGCGAGCCCGCGGTGGGTCACCGGGATGCCGGCGTAGGCGCTCGCGCCGACCCCGGCGGTGACGCCGGGCACGACCTCAAAGGGGATCTGAGCGGCGCGCAGCGTGAGCGCCTCCTCGCCGCCACGGCCGAAGACGAAGGGATCGCCGCCCTT
>JACDGG010000102.1 GCA_013815355.1 Solirubrobacterales bacterium | reverse complement strand
GAGCAGGCGCGCGCGGCCTGGAGCGCAGCGGAGGGCGGCGAGCCGATCTCGGTGGAGCAGCGCCTCGGCCTGCGCCTGGCCGCCAGCCACGCCACCGAGACGGCCGCTGCGGTCGTGACTGCGATGTATCACGCCGGCGGCGGCAGCTCGATCTATGACTCAAGCCCGCTGCAGCGACGCCTGCGCGACGTGCATGTCGCCACCCAGCACATGATGGTCGCCCCGCCGAGCTGGGAGCTGAGCGGCCGGCTGCTGCTCGGGCTCGCCAGCGACACCTCACAGCTCTGAGCGTTTGTTGAGCATCCCCGCGGTCTCGAGATCCGAGAAGCTCCCGCGCGCCGGGGAGGGCCCGCGGGAGGATCGCCTGCGCCGCCCGGTGTGGCAGCCCGCGTTGCTGGTTGGCGTGGCTGGGGCGGTGGTGCTGGGAGTGCTCGCCGCCTTGAGCCGCCACGAGACGCTGCCCCGCGGCGATGACCTGATCTACGAGAAGATGGCTCGCCACCCGTTCGCGACGCACACCTTCCCGTTCGCCTACCGCATCGGGCTGCCGGCGTTGGTGTACGTGTCGCCCTTCAGTCATACGGTCTCATTCGAGCTGCTGGCGCTCGTAGGGGCGGGCGGCGCCGCCGGCTTCGCCTTCGCGCTGATACGCCGTCTCGGCGCTCCCGCCGCTCTGGCCGCCGCGCTTGCGCTCTGCCTGGCCGTCTCGCCACCGATGCTGATCGTGCTCCTGCGCCAGGGTCGAAACACCGACGCGCTCACGATGCTGTTCATGATGGTCGGCGCGCTGTTCGTCATCGAACGCAGAACGAGGGCGCTCGCGCTTGTGCTGCTCGTGGGGGTCGTGTTCCGTGAAGCTGTGCTGTTCGTGATCCCGCTCGCCTACGCCGCGTGGGCCGAGCGTCCGCTCGACGTGCACGCCGCGCGACGCGCGCTGGCGCTCGGTGCCCCCGCCGTGCTGGCGTTCGTGGGGCTGCATCTCGCGCTCTCGAGCGTCGGGCGCGCGTCGGTCCCCGGCTACGGCGGCTCGCTGATCGCAGGACGTGTGGATGTCGTGGAAGCGGGTCTGAAGACGTTGCCCACGGAGGCCCGGCGCATGTTCTCGGTCTTCGGTCCGCTGTGGCTCGCCGCGCCGCTCGCGCTCGCCTCGAGCCGCTACGCGCGCCGCGGGCTCGCGCTGGTGGCATGCGCGCTCGCCGCGATGACCTTCGCGCTTGACTGGGGGCGGATGATCTTCCTCGCGGCGCCGGCGTTCTATCTCGCGGGTGCCCACACGCTGACCCGCCATTCGCGCTGGCGCGCGCCCGCGCTGGCGGCGTTCGGACTGCTGATCCTCGCCTATGCGATCTACATGGATCGCAGCGGCGTGCAGCACGGGATCATCGAGAACCCGCCGCCGCCCTACCCGGTGCGCTGAGGCTAGGCTTGCCACGCGTGAGAATGCAGCCGGCACCCGGAGACGGCGCACCCGGGCCACACACGATCGCCGAGGTCGGCGAGGCGGATCTCGACGATCTGCTCGCGTTGATGCGCGCCTACTGCGACTTCTACGAGGTCAGCCCCAGTGACGAGGCGCTGCTGGCGCTCTCGCGCACGCTGCTCGCCGATCAAGCGCGTGAGGGCGTGCAGCTGATCGCACGCGACGCCGCTGGCGTGGCCCTCGGTTTCGCGACGGTCTTCTGGAGCTGGGACACGACGGAGGGCGCTCGCGTCGGGATCATGAACGACCTCTACATCGCGCCGTCGGCGCGGGGCGCCGGGCTCGCCGATGAGCTGATCGCGGCCTGCCGCGAACGCTGCGCCGAGCGCGGCGCAGCGCGCCTGGAATGGATGACCGCGCCCGATAACAGGCGTGCGCAGGCCGTCTATGAGCGCGTCGGTGCCCGGCGTGAGCCGTGGCTGATCTACGCCCTGCCCGTCGCGGGCGTTTGAGGCACGACGCGGGCCCATCGCAGCCTGGGGCAACGCGGATGCTTGCGCTCACCTGGAATCTCTTTCACGGGCGCTCGGTGCCCCCGGCCGGCCACGAGCTGATCGAGCGCTTCGCGGCCTCGATCGCGAGCTGGAAGTGGGACGTGGCGCTGCTACAGGAGGTGCCGCCGTGGTGGGCACAGCCGCTCGCCGATGCCGCGGGCGCCGAGCAGGGCTGTGCGCTCACCTCACGCAACTCGCTGCTCGCGCTGCGGCGCGTGGTCGCACGCCGCCGACCCGATCTGATCAAGTCAAACGGCGGCGGCAGCAACGTGATCCTCGCCCGCAGCGCGATCGCCGAGCACCGCTCCCTGCGCCTGCGCGTGCACCCCGAGCGGCGCGTCGCCCAGCTCGTGCGCCTCGCCGGTGGAACATGCGTGGCGAACTTCCACGGAAGCACGCGCGTGGCGCTTGCGGAAGAGGAGCTTGCCCGGCTGTGCGCTCAGGCGCTCGCCTTCGCGGGGTCGAGTCCTCTGATCCTCGGCGGCGACCTCAACCTGCGCCGCCCGGCGGCGCGCGATCCACAGCTCGTCCTGCTGGGCAGCCGCGATGTCGATCATCTCTTCGCCCGCGGCATGGAGAGGGTGGGGGAGCCGGCGCTGCTCGATCGTGATGTCGCGCTCGCGTGTGGAGCGGTCGAGCTCTCAGATCACCCGCCACTGCGAATCGAGCTGCGCGCGCGTGAGAGCGGCGTTCCTCGCGGCGGCTCTTGAGCGAGGCGAACCACCCGGCTGGACACGCGACTCGCCGCATGTATCCGCGGGAGGCAAGAGCGCTCTGCGGTTGCGAGGAGTCAAGCCGGCATCTCCCGCCCATGGTAGGTCGCCCACGGCCGGCCTACCGCGAAGCTATAGCGTTCCCGCGATGTGCTCGCCCACGATCGAGGAGCTGGCGATCGCCGACGATCCGGCGAGCTGGCGCGCGCTGGGCTTCGCGGTGGCCGAGGACGCCTGCGAGATCGGGAGCGTGAGGCTGCGGCTGCTCGGCCGCGGGGCAGAGCACGGCATCCTCGGCTGGTCGCTGCGCGGCGTGGCGAGCACCGAGCTCGACGGACTGCCGACGACGCTCGCCGGTGCCGGGCACAAGGCTCCGGAGGTGGCGCCCGTGCACCCCAACGGGGTTGTCTCGATTGATCATGTCGTGGCGATGTCGCCGATGTTGGAACGCAGCATCGAGACGCTGCAGCGCGCGGGGCTCGACCTGCGCCGCATCCGTGAGGAGCCGACGCCGGCCGGCGCGCCGCGCCAGGCATTCTTCCGCCTCGGCGCGGAGATCCTCGAGGTCGTGCAGGAACCGGAGGACATCGTGGTGCGGGCGGGCGGTCCCGACCGTCCGGCGCACTTCTGGGGACTGGCGCTGCTGGTCGATGACCTCGAGGCGGCGTGCACGCACATGGCGCCCCACATGGGCGAGCCGCGCGCGGCGGTCCAGCCGGGGCGCAGGATCGCGACGCTGCGGCGCTCGGCCGGGCTGAGCGTGGCGCTCGCGCTGATGAGCTCAGCCGAGGAGCCGGGATGAGCCAGGAGCTCTGGAGCGAGGTCGACGCGTTCATTGAGCGCCACCTGATCGCGCCCGGGCGGGGTGATCATCGTCGACAACGTCGTGCGCGGCGGCTCGCTTGTCGAGGCGGCCGAGGACGCGGCGGCGCAGGCGATGCGCCAGTTCCACGAGCTGCTCGGCGAGCAAACGGGCGTCTCGGCGACGACGATCCAGACCGTCGGCAGCAAGGGCTATGACGGCTTCACGCTCGCCCTGCTCGACGCCTGAGCGGCGGGTCCGCCAGGTGCGGCGAGGACTTCACCCTCGCTCTGCTCGACGTCTGAGCGGCGCGGGCCAGGCGCGACGACGGCTTCATCCTCGGCCTGCCCGACGCCTGAGCGGCGCCAGCCGCTCAGCGGCTCAGGCGAGGATGTTCGCGGCGGTGCGGTGCGCGAGCGCCATGATCGAGATCATCGGGTTGACACCCGGCGCGGTCGGGAACGCGGAGGCGTCGCCGATCCACACACCGGCAGTGTCGTGCAGCTGACCGCGCCCATCCGCGACGGACTCGGCCGGGTCGGAGCCCATACGGCACGAGCCCATCTGGTGCGCGGTGAACGCGGCGATGTCGTTGGCCTCAAGCGAGCCCTGCTCGATCGCGGCCAGGAACGCGTCGAAGTCCTCGCCCTCACGCCAGCTGAGCGCGGGCTGTTGGTAGAAGGTCACGATCTCCTTGGCGCCGGCGGCGCGCTGCATGCGCGCGAGCTCGACCATCGCGCGGTGAAACAGCCGCGCGTCGGTCTCGTCGGCGAACGACCACTGCGTGACGGCGCGGCCGTGCGCGTCGATCACGACTCGCCCCTCGCCGTGGTCGCGCGCGACCGAGATGAACGGTGCGATGTGCGCGAGCTTTGAGAGCAGGCGCTTGTGCGCGAGCCCGTCCTCCCAGGGCATCGACATCGCGACGATCGCGGGCGCGACGGTCGTGGCCTCGATCAGGAACCCGTGCTCGCCCTCGCAGTGCTTGAACTGATCCGAGAGCGCCGATTGGATCTGGCCGATCCAGCCCTCGATCGGCTGCTCATAAACGCCCGCGACGAGCGAGGCGGGGTGCAGGCGGAGGTGGCGTCCCGCGGCGGGCCCGCCGATGCCCGAGCGAAGCAGCACGGCGGGTGACTCGATCGCGCCGGCGGCGAGCACGACGGTCGGGGCGTCGACTCGCAACGCGCTCGTCGTGCCGTCGGCGTGGGTGACGGTGGCCTCGACGCCGACGGCGCGCCCGCTCTCGACAAGGATTCGCTCGGCGCGCGCGCCGACGACGGCTCGTGCGCCTGCGTGGGATGCGTCCTGCAGGAACGTCTTCATCGTCGATTGCTTGCAGCCCTTCTGGCAGCCGGTGAAGCAGTAGCCGCAGGTGGCGGGGTCCTCGCAGCTGACATCGGTGTTGCGGGTCAGCGAGCGGTGGGCGTAGCCGAGCTCCTCGCACGCCTCGATCATGCGTTTGTGCGTGCGGTTCTGCGACGTCGCGGTGTCGTTCACGCCGAGGCGCTTCCAGACCGCGTCGAGGTGCTCCTCATAGGCGGGCTCGTCGATGCCCTCGATTCCCATCGCGGCCCACTCGCGGCGGATGTGCTCGGGCGTGCGGATGCAGTTCATGTAGTTGACGACCGTGCCGCCGCCGAGCGTGGAGCCGGCGAGGATCGCGATCGAGCCGTCCTCGGAGCTGGTGAGCCCGCCGCCGAGGTAGAGCTCGAACATGCCCGGCAGCTCGAGCTGGTGGAAGTCGGACTCGTTGCGGTAGCCGCCCATCTCGAGCACGAGCACCGAGCGTCCGGCGGCCGCGAGCTCGGCGGCGATCACGCCGCCGCCGGCGCCGGAGCCGATCACACAGGCATCGGCGCTCAGTGTCGCGCTCGCGCCGCTGAGCGTCTCCAGCACGATTGTCTTCGGCGCCTGCGCGGGAGTTGGCGCGGGGGAGAGCGGTCCGGGATAGCCGATCGCCTGCCAGTTCGGGTTCTGTCCCGCCTCGTCGGGCAGGCCGTAGAAGAACAGAAAGGTGAGCGCGCGCAGCTGGCGCACGCCGAGCTTCGCCTCGGGAGCAGAGGCGGCGATGCCCTGCACGAGCTCGGTGCGCTCCTCGGTGTCGAGCTCGGCGAGATCGTGCGTCGCGAAGGCGTCGAGCAGCTGCCCGAGCGCCTCGATCTCCTCGGGCAGCGCGGTCTGCGCGAGCAGTCCCTCGATCTGCGCGGCGATCGCCATGTCTGAGGCCGAGCGCGCATAGAACGCGCGCAGCGGCTCACTCTCCCCGGCGACATCGAGCGACGGCGCGAACGTGTCGCAGAGCGCCTCCAGCGTGCGCCTGCGGGTGTCGCTGAGAACCCCCACTGCTACGGCCATGATCCCTCCTCGATCGGGATTGACAATATAGTCCCGCGAGATGGCTGGCGAGCTGAAGCTGGGACTGAACACCGGCTACTGGGCGGGGGGACCGCCGCCGGGAGTCACGGAGTCCGTGGCCGAGGCCGAGCGTCTCGGCTTCGACTCGATCTGGACCGCCGAGGCCTACGGCTCTGACTGCCTCACGCCGCTGGCGTGGTGGGGAGCATCGACCGAGCGCCTGAAGCTCGGCACGGCGATTGTGCAGATGTCGGCGCGCCAGCCGGCGGCGACGGCGATGGCGGCGATGACGATGGACATCCTCTCCGGAGGCAGGTTCATCCTCGGGCTCGGCGTTTCAGGTCCGCAGGTCGTCGAGGGCTGGTACGGGATGCCATTCGCCAAGCCCCTGGCGCGCACGCGCGAGTACATCGCGATCCTGCGCGACATCTGGGGGCGCACGGCCCCCGTGACGGCAGCGGGTCCCCACTACGAGCTGCCCTATCCGGACGGCACCGGTCTCGGCAAGGCGCTGAAGTCCTCGATTCACCCGCTGCGCGAGGACATCCCGATCTACCTCGGCGCGGAGGGCCCGAAGAACATCGCGCTGTGCGCCGAGCTCTGCGACGGCTGGCTGGCGATGCTGTTCTCACCGGCCGTCTATGACGAGCTCTACCGGCCCTCGCTGGAGGAGGGGTGGGCTCGCGCGGGGGCGCGCCGCAGCGCGAAGGACTTCGAGGTCTGCGCGACGGTGCCGCTGATCGTCACCGACGACCTAGAGGGCGCGGCCGATGCGCTGCGCCCTTTCTATGCGCTCTATTTTGGCGGCATGGGCGCGAAAGGCGCGAACTTCCACGCCAACGTGCCGATCCGCATGGGCTATGAGAAGGAGGTCGGCGAAATCCAGGACCTCTACCTCAGCGGCAAGAAGGACGAGGCCGGCGCGAGGATCCCGACGAAGCTGATCGAGGAGCTCTCGCTGATCGGCTCACGCGAGAAGATCCGCGACGATTTGGCGAAGTGGCGCGAGTCGATCGTCACGACGCTCCTGATCTCGGGCGATGCGGCCACGCTCAGGGCCGCCGCCGAGCTCGTGCTGGGCTAGCTCTAGTCCTTTCGTCGAGTTGTCGTGTGCGGGGCTGCCGGGTCTGCTAACCGCGCCCGATAGAGCAACCCATGGCAGATGCTCTTGCCCCCAAGATCGCCCCTCCCGCCTGGTTTTCTGACAGCGAGCGCGCGCGTGGCGCGAGCGTCGCAGCGGTAGCCGTGGAGGACGGCACGCGCTCGTGGCTGATCGAAGGCGGCATGGACCGCGAGCGGATGCTGGACATGGACCGGCTCGTGGCGCCGGTGCGCCAGAAGTCGTTTCTCGTGATCGCCGCGGCGCTGTTGATCTGCGGGCCGTGGCTGGGGTGGTGGACGCTGATCCCGCTGGCGATCGCGGGCGTGCTCTTCAAGCTGGCCGATGAGGCCGTGGAGCGCGTGAGTCATCCGGAGTATCTGCTGTTCGCCGCGTGGACCGCCTCGCAACTGATGATCGTCATGAGCGTGGCGCTCAGCGGCGGTCCGAGCTCCTCGGCGATGGCCTGGTTCGCGATTCCGATCGTCACGTTGAGCGCGCGCTTCCCGACGCGCGGAGTGATCCTCGGCCTCGCGGTCACCGTCGTGCTGATGGTGGCGGTGTCCTTCGGCGTCGATGCCCACGCCGTGATCGCGCGTCCGCCGCTTCTGATCATGCCGCTGGCGCTCACGGTCGCGGTTGCGATCCTCTCCACGGCGCTGATGAAGTCCGATGTCAGGCACCGCAGCGAGGCGGTGATCGATCAGCTCACGGGCATGCTCAACCGTAACTCGCTGGCCGACCGCACGGTCGAGCTGGCGCACCAGTCCGAGCGCACCGGGCAGCCCGTCGGCCTGATCGTGGGCGATCTCGATCACTTCAAGGAGGTCAACGACACCCACGGGCACGCGACGGGGGATGCGGTGTTGCAGGACGTGGCCTACATGCTGCGCAAGCAGTTGCGCGCCTTCGACCTCGCCTATCGCATCGGCGGCGAGGAGTTCCTCGTGCTGCTCCCTGGCGCGGATCTCACGCAGACCGCGGCGATGGCCGAGCGGCTGCGCCTGGGCGTGGCGGCCGACACTGTCGGCGGCGGGCTGAGGGTGACGATGAGCTTTGGCGTCAGCGCCTCTGAGCGAGAGACGGCCTTCGACTACAAGGCGATCTGCGCCGAGGCCGACGCGGCGCTGTATGAGGCCAAGCGCTCAGGGCGCGACGCCGTTCGCGGCGGCCCGGTCGCGGCGCTGGCCGGCGCGCGCGAGGTAGCGATCGGCTAGCCCGAGATGTGTCGCTCGCCTCGCTAGGGTCTAGCGATGAGCGAGACGATGCCGGCGGAGCTGTTTGCGAACTATCAGTACGAGATCTATGGGCGGGGGCTCGGCGGCGAGCGCCCAAAGCTCCCGATCACCGTGTCGGAGCTCGAGGAGGCCGCGCGCAAGGAGCTCAGCCCCGAGGCCTTCGGCTACGTTGCGGGCGGCGCGAGCTCCGAGGCGACGATGCGCGCGAACCGCGAGGCGTTCGCGCGCTGGCAGATCGTGCCGCGGATGCTGCGCGACGTGTCGGTGCGCGACCTCAGCAGCTCGCTGCTCGGCACGAGCATGCCGGCCCCGATCATGCTCGGCCCGGTGGGCGTCCAATCGATCGTGCACCCCGAGGCCGAGCTCGCGGTCGCCCGCGCGGCGGCGGCGGCCGGGCTGCCCTCGGTGCTCTCGACCGCTGCGTCGCACACGATCGAGCAGGTCGCGGAGGCGATGGGGGAGGCCAGCCGCTGGTATCAGCTCTACTGGCCGAAGGACCGTGAGCTCGCGGCGAGCTTCGTGCAGCGGGCGGGTGCGGCGGGCTACGCCGCGATCGTGCTGACGCTCGACACATGGATGCTCGGCTGGCGCCCGCGCGATCTCCAGAGCGCCTACCTTCCGTTCCTCAAAGGCGAGGGAGTGGCCAACTACCTCAGCGATCCCGTGTTCCGCGCGGCGCTCGAGCGCTCGCCGGAGGAGGACCCGGGCGCGGCGATCGGCCACTGGGCCCTTCAGTTCTCCAACCCGACGATCAGCTGGGAGGATCTCGCGTGGCTGCGCGAGCAGACCGAGCTGCCGATCGTGTTGAAGGGGATACTCCACGAGGACGACGCGCGGCGCGCGCTCGATGCGGGCATGGACGGGCTCGTGGTCTCAAACCACGGCGGGCGCCAGGTCGACGGGGCGATCGCCTCGCTCGACGCGCTGCCGGCGGTGCGCGAGGCGGTGGGAGAGAGCTTCCCGGTGCTGTTCGACAGCGGCATCCGCACGGGCGCAGACGTGTTCAAGGCGCTCGCGCTCGGCGCCGATGCGGTGTGCATCGCGCGCCCCTACGTGTGGGGGCTCGCGCTCGACGGGCAGGCCGGGGTCGAACACGTCCTGCGCTGCCTGCTCGCGGACTTTGACCTGACGCTCGCGCTCAGCGGCTATACGACGATTGCCCAGGTCGATCGCTCGGCGTTGCGCCCCCGTCCCACGAGCTGATCGGCGCTGAGGTGGGCTCCCGCAGCGATGCGTTCGTCAAGCGCCTGACGCTTGTCGCGTGCATCCTCGGCTCGGGCATCGTGCTGCTCGACGGGACGGTCGTGAACGTGGCGCTGCCGACGATCCAGCGCGCTCTCGGTGGAGGGCTCGCGGCGCAGCAGTGGGTCGTCAACGGCTATCTGCTGACGCTCGGATCGCTGATCTTGGTCGGCGGCTCGCTCGGTGACCTGTTCGGCGAGCGCCGCGTGTTCGCGTTCGGCGTGGCGGGCTTCGGCGTGGCCTCGCTGATCTGTGCGCTCGCGCCGAGCATCGGCGTGCTCGTCGCAGCGCGAGCGCTGCAGGGAGTGGCCGGCGCACTGCTCGTGCCCAGCTCACTGGCGGTGATCGTCAACACGTTCCCCGAGGATGAGCGCGGGCCGGCGATCGGCAGCTGGACCGCGTGGGGAGCGATCGCGGGCGTGCTCGGGCCGCTGGCGGGCGGCGAGCTGCTGGCGATCGCCTCGTGGCGCTGGGTGTTCCTCGTCAACGTGCCGCTGGCGATGGCCTGCGTGGCGCTGATCCTGTTCGCGATTCCACAGAGCGCGCCGCGCGAACCGGGAGCCCGCCGGATCGACGTGCCCGGCGCCCTGTTGTGTGCGGCGGGATTGGCAGGGCCGGTGTTCGCGCTGATCGAGCAGCCGCGCCTGGGCTGGGGGAGCTCGGCTGTGATCGGCCCGTTGGTGGCGGGCGCCGCGCTGCTCGTGGCGTTCACCGCGTATGAGTCGCGCGCCGCCGCGCCGATGCTGCCGCTGGGGCTGTTCCGACGGCGGAACTTCTCGGCGGGCAACGTCGAGACGTTTGCGATGTATGCGGGGCTCGCGATCCTGTTCTTCTTCCTCATCCTCTTCCTGCAGCAGATAGCCGGCTACAGCCCGCTGCGCAGCGGCCTGTCGATGTTGCCCGTGACGGTCGTGATGTTCGTGCTCTCGCGGCGCTTCGGAGCGCTGGCCGACCGCTTTGGGCCACGCTTCTTCATGGGCGCAGGGCCGCTCGTGGGCGCCGGCGGACTGTTGCTGTTCCAACGCATGGGTACGCACGTCGATTACCTCAGCGACCTGCTGCCGGGTCTCCTCGTGTTCTCGCTCGGGCTGGCGATGACGGTCGCGCCATTGACAGCCGCGGTGCTGGCCGGCGCGGAGAAACAGGCGGGGATCGCCTCAGGCGTCAACAACGCGATCGCGCGCGTGGCCGGCCTGCTCGGCACCGCGGCAGTGGGC
>JACDGG010000101.1 GCA_013815355.1 Solirubrobacterales bacterium | reverse complement strand
CCCCCGCGCTGTGCGCGGGCCGCTCCTGGACGCCGTGCAGCGCTCCTTCATGAGCGGGCTGCACACCGGCTGCATCGTTGCCGCCGGCGTGTGCGCACTCGGGGCGCTCGGCGCGCTCGCGCTTCCAGGCCGCCATCGCCCCGGCGCCGTCGAACAGCCGCTCGGCCACACGGCGCTGGAACCGAGCGGCGCCTGAGCGCGCTCGGGCGAACGTCCAGGGGAGGGGGCACCCCTCAATCAGTGGCCCGTTTCAGGCGAGACAATGCATATGTCGCCGGCCTCGGTACTCGACGTGGGGCTCGCAGCTGCGCCGATCTCGGTCTCTGAGGTGATCGAGACACGCGCGGTGCGCTCCGTCTACCAGCCCCTGATCGACCTCTACAGCGGCGAGACCGTCGGCTACGAGGCGCTCTCGCGCGGCCCGCGTGCCACCTCCCTGGAGCGCCCCGACCAGCTGTTCGGCGCAGCGCGCGACGCCGGCCTGACGAGCGAGCTCGAGTGGGCCTGCCAGCGCGCCGCGGTCGAGGGCGCGCTGAACACGGGCCTCGCGCCCGGACAGGCGCTGTTCGTAAACATCGAGCCCGGCGTGTCGATGAGCGGGCGCCCCGCTGACATCAGCAGACTCGGCAAGCAGGCGCTCGCTCGTTTTCCGATCTTCGTCGAGCTGACGGAGCGCGCGCTCACCGCCAATCCTGCCGAGCTGCTGGCAAACGTCGCACGACTGCGCGCGATGGGCGCACGCATCGCGCTCGACGACGTAGGCGCCGACCCGCGCTCGCTCGCACTGATGCCGTTCCTGGCTCCGGAGGTGATCAAGCTCGACCTGCGACTCGTGCAGGAGAACCCCTCGCGCCAGGTCGCTGAGATCGTGCACGCCGTCAGCGCCGAGGCCGAGCGGACCGGCGCGCTCGTGCTGGCAGAGGGCATCGAGACCGAGGCGCACCGCCAGCGAGCGCTTGCGCTCGGCGCGCGCTACGGGCAGGGCTGGCTGTTCGGGCGCCCGGCCGATCTACCGAGCCCCGGGCGGGCGGTCCCCGACCACGTGCCGGAGGCCCGCGCGGACTCCTCGGGACTGGGCTCCCCGTTTGAGATCGTCACCCAGGATCGCCCGCTCCGCCGCGGCCCCAAGCGACTGCTGCTCTCGCTCAGCCTGCAGATCGAGGCGCAGGCCGTCGGCCTCGGGCCCTCGGCGGTCCTGCTCAGCACCTTTCAGGAGGCGCAGTACTTCACGCCGATCACCGCGGGGCGCTACGAGCGCATAGCTCGCGAAGCGGCGCTCGTCGGAGCGCTCGGCGTCGGCCTGCCCCCGGCACCCGCTCTCGGCGTGCGCGGCGTGGCGCTCGAAGAGTCCGACCCGCTGCGCGGCGAGTGGGATGTGACGGTGATCGGCTCGCACTTCTCGATGGCGTTCGTCGCGCGCGAGCTGGGTGACAACGGGGCCGACATGGAGCGGCGCTTCGACTTCGCGCTGACCTACGAGCGCGAGCTCGCGCTCGCCGCGGCCCGCGCGATGATGGGCCGAGTGGCCGCCCTCTAGATCAGCTCACGGTTCCCGCTGTCTGACCCCGATCTTATGATCGCCTCCTAGGTGCACCTCTATGCGATCGCGGCGAACCTGCCCAGTGCCTCCGCTCGACGCCTCGCGCACGAGCTGAGGCATCTGGGGGCGGAGTTCGGCCTGGACGGAGAAACCCTGTGGAGCACGAGCTCGCGGAGCGGAGCGCTCGCCGCCGGGGGCATTCACCACAGCGCGGCACGCTGCGCTCCGCGCGTCTACCTCAGCCAGACGGAGGGCGTGCTCACGTGGTTCGACGGGCTGCCTGTCTCCACTCGCCCTGGACAGAACGCGCACGACGCCCGCGAGCTCGCCGGGAGCTGGGAGTCGGTGGGGGAGGAGCTCGAGGGGCAGTTCAGCGTGGCGCGCCTGGCGCTCGAGCACGAGCGGGCGGAGATCGTCACGGACGCCCTCGGTGTGGCGCAGGTGTTCTGCGCACGCCATCAAGGAGGCGTGCTGGTGAGCAACAGCGCCACCCTGATCGCGGCGGTCCTCGACCTGCACGTCCCCGACCCCCTCGGCGTCTGCTCGTTTCTCGGCTTGGGCTGGGCCGCCGGCGCAAGCACGCTGAACGGCGGCATCGAGGTGCTCTGCGGAGGCTCCCGGCACATCATCGAGCACTCTGGGCTGAGGACGCACCAGAGCTTCGGTCCGCGCACGATCCCCGCGAAGCGGGGGCGCGCGATCCCCCCAGCAGAGCTTGCCGAGCGGATGACGACGATCACGGGCAACGCCGTCGCCGGCATGCCGCGCGTGGGGTGCGCGCTGACCGGCGGGCGCGACACGCGCGTGATGGTCGCGCTGCTGCGCGCAGCGGGAGAGGAGGCGCTCTATTTCACCGGCGGTGAGCCCACGAGCCCCGACGTGGTGATCGCCACCGAGCTCGCCGAGATGCTCGGACTCCAGCACGAGCTCGTCCAGCACGACCCGGCGAGCAGCGCCGTCGACTGGACGGAGGCGGCGAGCAGGTTCGTCGCGCAGAACGACGGGCTGGCCAGCCTGCTGCAGCTGCCTGACTACATCGAGCTTCCCGCTTGCCCGCCGCCGCTGGGCGTGAAGCTGTGGGGCGTCGGCGGCGAGATCGGCCGCACCGGCACCGGCTTCCTCACGGCGATCGCCACGAACGCGCCGCTGCTGCAGCGCTCCAACCGGATTCAGCGCAAGCTGCTCGGCGTGAAGTCGCGCGACGACGGGGGTGTGATGACGAGGGAGGCCAGACACGAGCTGGCGCGCTACCTCGACCGCTTCCACCGCGAACGCCTCGAGGAGGGTTGGACCCCCGATGAGATCCAGGAGGCCTTCTACACCTTCGAGCGCGTCGGGCGCTGGGGTGGCACCGGACCGCGGCGGATGGCCGCGACCGACGACATCTTCGGCCCGTTCGTCTCGCGCCTGTTCATCGACTACTGCTACTCGCTCAGCTCGAAGGAGCGTTATGTGGAAGCGGCCCACTACCGTCTGCTCAGCGAGATATCGGCGAGCCTGCGCGATCACCGCTACGACACCCCCTTCCCCACGCCGCGCCCGTGGCTTGCGCCGGCACTGGCCACGCGACAGCTGGCGATCGCGATTCGCAAGCGCCTGCGCGATCGGCGCCGGGCGGACTCCCTGGGCGGGCCGAGCAGCGGCGCGCCCGACCCGGAGTACCCGTTCCAGCACGCCTGGCTCGAGGCTCGCCTGCCGCTGATCCGGGATATCTTCTCGACCGCCGAGAGCCCGCTGTGGGACTACGTCTCGCGTCCACGGATCGAGCACCTGCTGAATGGGAGCGAGGCCGAGCGGGCGCACCACCAGGAAGGCCTGCTGCGCGCCCTCTCGATCTTCTGGCACTTCCACGGGCCGCGCCCCGGAGGAGGGGCGCAGCCACACGCCGCCGAGCGCAGCTTCTCGACGCCAAAGAGCCGGCGCTACCGGCTCAGGGCGCCGGCTTCAAGCCGCGGATCCGGGTGAGCTCACTCCCCCGCAGGTGAGGAGCGCTGCAGCTCGAGCGCGGCCGAGTTGATGCAGAAGCGCCGACCGGCGGGACCGGGGCCGTCGTCGAAGACGTGTCCGAGGTGCGAGTCGCAGTTGCGGCAGCGGACCTCGGTGCGCACCATGCCGTGGCTCGTGTCGCTCAGCAAGGTGACGTTCTCGGTAAACGCCGGCTCGGTGAAGCTCGGCCAACCTGTGCCGGACTCGAACTTCGCCTGAGAGCTGAACAGCGCGTGGCCGCAGGCGGCGCAGCGATACATGCCGTCGTCCTTGGTGAACGCGTACTCGCCACTGAACGGCGACTCGGTGGCGCCCCGGCGTAGGATCTCGTACTGCTCGGGCGTGAGCTCCTCGCGCCACTGCTCCTCGCTCTTCGTCGTCTTCTCGGTGGGGCTCGTCTCAGGATTCACGGTGTCGCTCCGTTCGTAGTCATCGATGCGGGCGTGCTGGGCGGCACCGCGTGCGTCACGGCGCAGGCGGCGCGGCCCGACTTCTCAAAGTAGCGCTGGTGGTACTCCTCCGCCGGGTAGAACGCCGCGGCGGAAGTGACCTCGGTCACGATCGGCCGGCGCCGCTCGGCCTGCTCGCGCTCACGGGAGGCCAGTGCCGCGGCCTGCTGCTCGGGAGTATGGGTGAAGATCGCCGAGCGATACTGGCTGCCGACATCCAGACCCTGACGGTTGCGCGTCGTCGGGTTGTGCATCTGCCAGAAGCTCGCGAGCAGCTGCTCGTAGGTGATCCGAGTGGGGTCGAAGTAGACCTCGACGGCCTCCGCGTGGCCGGTCGTGCCCGAGCAGACCTGCCTGTAGGTGGGGACGGGACGCGCGCCGCCCGTGTAGCCGACGGCGCTCTGCACGACGCCCTCGAGCTCGCGGAAGGCCGCCTCGATGCCCCAGAAGCAGCCGGCCGCGAACGTCGCGCGCACGGCGCCTGCGGGACCGTCGCCGGGGAACGCCGGCAGCGGATCGGCGGGCGAAGGATTCGTGGGGGTGGCTTGGCTTCGGCGTGTGAAGCGCATGTCTACCTCTGTGACTCGTGGGTTGACGCTCCGAGGAACCGGTGGCGCTATCCGTTGGTCTCAGCAGCGGCGGATTCGTTACACCACGCGCCCGCGCGAGCGAACCTCACGTCGTGACCCGACCGGCAGCAGCACGAGAAGCACCGGCGCGAACCTCACCCAACCCCAGCGTCCGCGTAGGGAAAGCTCGCAGGGGCCGGGAGGTCTGTCCTGAGATGAGCACGAAGCCCTGCGTCGCAGACGGCGTAGCCCCAATTGATCAAGCGTTGCTGCTCACCTGACTCGAGTGCTTGCAGACGCGTCGGAAGTTCGGCGAGGCGCAGCGTGGCCTGCACTGGACAGGGCAGCGCGGACGCTGCAGGAAAGTTGGCTATGTCACTGCGGATGCCCCAGTAGACGCCCTCGCGAGCCTTGCTGATGTATCCATCCAGGACCTGACGCTTGCGCAACGCGCGCACCTGGTTGTCGATTACTTTTGTCACACGCAGCGACTGCAACACCCAATCGTCGTGCGGGTGGGCTGCCGGCTTCATGAGCCCGCCCGCATCTGAGACCAGCACGGTGTGGCATCGCTTCCACGCGGTCTCGAGCCCGAGGTTGTCGTAGACGCCGCCGTCGGTGAGCTCTATCTCGCTGCGAAAATCAGAACCGGTCAGGTCGTTGCCCTCGACGTTCTTCCAAGTCTCGTTTCGGACATCGAGCCCACAGGGCGAGAGCACGGGAGGAAACGCGGAGGAGGCCGCCACCGCCTGTGCCAGCGAGACATGCGGGTTCTCAATCAGGCCGATCCGCCAGTCGCCCATATAGGAGCGTGAGAAGCGCCACAGCTCGCCGGAGGCGAGATTAGTCGAGTTGATGATGAACTTCGGGCCAGATGCCGGTAGATCCTGGAGTGTGCTCCCGTTGAAGAGGTGCTTGTCATAGGCGCGCGCGACGTGGTCGCTGACCGTGCCGGGCGTGAGTATCCCGATCGCGACTGCCGACTCATCGACCGTGTGCGCTGCCAGCTCGCGCAACGGCTCGACAACGAGCTCCAGCAGACCCGCCGCGACCCCATCAGCCGCAAAGCCCAGGCTGTCCCACGCCTTTCCCAGCACGGCGGCAGTAATCGATCCGCCGGACACGCTCGATATCCGCTCCAGCGATCGGAGCATGCCCGCGTCATTGATACGCCATACGGCTCCGAGGTGAAACAGCATCGCCCGATAGCCGCCACCCGACAGACACAACGCCGTCCCATTCGATGGCGCCAGCCGATCGTCGGAGGGTATGAACCTGACGGGCTCGTGGACTGTCTGGGGCTCAGCTTCGGTCATCACCAGGCATTCCGCTCGGTTGTGTGGCCAGCATACTCTTGCATTCATGAGAGGCCCTCCGCGTGCATTTTTCACCATCGATTCCGCCAATGGGGACGAAGCGTATTTGCAGACGTTCAATTGGCTTCATCGGCTTGCCTCAGACTCGCAGCGGCCTACTCGGCTACGCGGTGTCTTCGGGGCAGCGCCGGAGCCAAAGAAACGCAAGAACCGGAAGCGAGCTCCCGTGTCCAACGCTGAGCACAGGCGGGCAGACGAGGGCGAGCAGACCGATGGCGGGTGCCCGCAACGAACCGCTGAGGGCGCGAGCGGCCGAGGATCGCGCCCGTGCTGCGCGCGGTCGAGTTCGCCCGCAGTGAGCAGCTGCAGGTCGCGGTGCGAAGCGGCGCCCACTCGATCCCCGGATTCTCGACATGCGACGACGGTCTCGTGATCGACCTCTCGGCGTTGAAAGGCGTCAACGTCGACCCCGACGCAAAGACGGCTCGCGCTCAGCCGGGACTGAAGTGGGCGGAGTTCGACCACGAGACGCAGGCCTTCGGACTCGCCGTCACGGGCGGGCTCGTATCGAGCACGGGGCTGGCCGGCTTCACGCTCGGCGGCGGCCTCGGCTGGCTCGTGCGCAAGCACGGCATGGCCTGCGACAACCTGCTCTCCGCCGATCTCGTCACCGCCGACGGGCGTCTCGTGCACGCGAGCGCCGAGGAGAACAGCGAGCTGTTCTGGGGCCTGCGCGGCGGCGGCGGCAACTTCGGCGTGGTCACCTCGCTGGAGTACCAGCTGCACGACGTCGGGCCGACGGTGATCGGCGGGCCGGTGTTCTATCCCGGTGAGAACGCCGCCGAGATCCTGCGCTTCTACCGCGACTGGGCGCCGCAGCTGCCGGACGAGCTGACGACGTTCATCTCGCTGCTGACCGCGCCGCCCGCGCCGTTTATCCCCGAGGAGTGGCACGGCAAGCCTCTGATCGGCGTGATCTCCTGCTACGCCGGGCCGCTTGAGCAGGGACTGCGCGCGGTCGAGCCGCTGCGGAGCCTGGCCGACCCGGTCGCGGATTTGCTCGGCCCGATCCCGTACGTGGCGCTGCAGGGACTCGTGGACGCGCTCTACCCGAAAGGCACACGCGCCTACATGAAGGCCGGCTACGTGCGCGAGCTCGACGATCACGCGATCGAGACGCTCACGCGCTACCACCAGGGCGCCACCTCGCCGCGCTCGGAGATCCACCTGCACCACTTCGGGGGAGCCGTGGCGCGCGTGCCGGAGGATCAGAGCGCATACGGCGAGCGCCACGCCCCCTACATCCTCAACATGCTCGCCATGGACTCCGAGACCGAGGGCTTCCAGCGCCACATCGACTGGGCGCAGCAGCTCTATGCGGAGATCGAACCCTCACTGACCGGGGGTTCCTACATCAACTTCCTCTCAGCCGAGGGGGAGCAGCGCGTGCAGGCCGCCTACGGCCCGGAGAAGTTCGCGCGCCTGCAGGCGCTCAAGGACGAGTACGACCCGACGAACCTGTTTCAGCTCAACCAGAACATCCCGCCCTCGAAGTGAGCGGGAGCGCGCTGCCGCGGTAGCGCATGAGGTCCCCCGGCGGGCGGCGCGCCGCCGGGGGACCGAGCAATCAGCGCGGCGCAGCAGCTGGTCCCCCATCCCGGGGCGGCGAGACCCTGCACGCATCGGAGGCCGAGATCGACACGACTGGAGAAGCGCGATGAGCTCAGCGATACACGAGGCAATGGCCAGGGAGTACGTGCAGGACCTGCTTTGCGAAGCCGAGCAGCAGCGCTTTGCAGGCAGCTTCCACGGCGCCCGGCCAAACCGCGCCCGGCGCGCGTTCACACGCCTGCTGGGGCGCTCAGGCGCCGGCGCCGGCACACGCCGTGACGCTGGAGCGCGCACACCAACGGCGGCGTTACTAGCGACTGTGACCACCTCGACCGCGCACGCGCTTCGCGTCTCGCGAGACGATGCTCCTGGCGCGCAGCAGCGAGCGAACGCCAACGGTGCGCCCGCGCAGCCAAATGCGCGACCTGGCGCGGCCAAGCGTCCCATGCTGCCTTATCCGATGCTGCACCATCTAGGACTACGGAGCAGTCCGCATAACGGATCATTCCCATCTAATACCGGGCCCCACGACACCGAGGAGGACGCCATGCAGATCACCCGCAATTCCCTCGAGACCGCGACAGGCCCGAGCGACTGGTTCACAGGCACCGTCTACATCGACACGATCGCCACGGCATCCTCCCCGTCGCGCGTCCAGGCGGCAAGCGTCCACTTCACGCCGGGCGCACGCACCGCCTGGCACACGCACCCCTTCGGCCAGACGATCTTCGTGACCGAGGGCGTAGGCCGCTGCCAGCGTCGCGGCGGTCAGATCGAGGTCATCCGCCCGGGAGACCGCGTGTACTTCGAGCCCGGCGAGGACCATTGGCACGGCGCCGCGCCCGAGCGGTTCATGACCCACATCGCGATGCAGGAGGTCGACGAGGCGGGGAGCCCAGTCACCTGGGGCGAGCAAGTCAGTGACGAGGAGTACGAGACCGCGCCGGCGTCATAGCCGCGCGAGCAGCCGACTGCTACCCGGGTGGTTTGGAGGCGGGGCCGGGTTCGGGGTGGGTTGGGAGTAGGACGGGTGGGCGTGGTGTCTGGTTGAAGTTGAAGTCGTTGGCGATGTCGCCGAGGCCGGGGGCTTCTTCGCGGACGTCGGGGCGAGCGTCGGGGCGCCCGTCGGTCGCGGGGTTCAGCCGCGAGCTCTTGAGGAAGTCGTTCTCGATGAACTTCAGGTAGGCGTCGTGGCTGAGCTGCTGATGGTCGATGAACCCCGTCTTCGCATACGGGCTGATCACCAGGCCGGGAACGCGGGGGCCGTAACCGTTGGCGTCGAGGAGCGGTGGCGGAACGTGGTCGTCCCGCAGAAAGCGCGCGGTGATGTCGGCGGCCCGCTCTGCCTCGCTGGCGAAGCGCGGCGCGACTTTCACAAAGCCGTTCGCCTCGGACACCCCGGCGCGCGCCGGGGCTGTCTGGCCGATGCGGTTGACCTCGATCGGGCCGCTACGGCTCGGCCTCCTCGGAATGGGATTGAGCGTCTACCTTTCCCGTGGCGGTCGCGGTCGGCCTCGCCCGCCGGCTAACGCACCAGAAAGGCGTGCTACGCTGTGCGACATGAGGACCGTTACTCATCGTGAGATGCGCAATCAGAGCGGTGACATCCTGCGTCATGTCGCTGACGGGGAGACCATCCAGGTCACCAATAACGGGCAGGTCGCGGCGTTGATCGTTCCGCCGGGCACCGATCCACTCGCGGACCTCGTCTCCCGAGGTCAGGTGCGGGTGGCGCGAACCACCCCGTCCAGCTTGCGGTCGATCGTTCGACGCAAAGGCACGGCCGACAGCCAAGCGATAGTGGCCGACGTCCGTGGCCGCTGGTGACGATCAGCTATCTGGATACCTCGGCCGCGATGAAGCTCGTCCTCGACGAGCCGCAATCTGAGGCGCTGACCGCGGAGCTGGCAGGGCGGAGCGATCGGCGGCTGATCTCCTCCTGGTTGCTGCACACCGAGATGCACTGTTCCGCAGGCCGCCACCCCGAAGACGTCGACCTCGAGGCGGTGGGGACCGTGCTCGATTCCGTGAGCCTGATCGACCTCACACGCGGGGATCTGCTCGCGGCCGGCACGCACGCGCCGCTGCGATCCAACGACGCCATCCACCTCGCGGCCGCGCTCAGGGTCGGCGCCGATGAGATCGTCACCTACGACGGGGAGCTTGCTGAGCGGGCGACAGCGGCCGGCCTGCCCGTCCTGTCACCGGGAACCAGCTGACATCACCAGCGACTCGCACCACCCCGACAATCACGACCGGGCGCAACCATGATTCAGCACGCCGCCGAGCTGATCGCCGCCGCCTAAAGGCTTGATGTGGGTTTGTGTCCGTCGTAGGCGGCGAGCACGCGTGGTGGGCGGCCGGTGAGCACGTTCAGGTAGATGCCGAGAGCAGTCTCTGCGCGATGCGGTAGGCCAGGCCGGGCTTGGTCTTTGCCAGATGCATTTCGAGGCGCATCTGGCGCTTGAGGTTGGCGAACACCGACTCGATCACCAGCCGGATGACGCGTACGCCAGGTCGCTGCCGCTTGAGCTGAACGACTTCGTGTGGGAGGGTGCGTGTCGATCAGAGACGGAAGCAAAATCGAACTGGGAACACCACGATTCCTACGTTTGTTGTCTTTGGTTCGAGGCTCCGCTGAAGTTCAGTTCTTCTTGTCAACAACGCATAAACAAGCCATTTCGCCCCAACAAGCTGTTGTAAGGGTTCTGGAGACGCGCCGACCGGGCCGGCTCAACAGGCACTATTGGCAAGGTTTGGGCCGAGCAATGGGCCGACGACAACCGCCCGTCGGCCCAAACGGACCGGTTGGATAGCGAGCGCTATCTGAAAACAAGCCAATTTGCAGCGGCTTCCCGATGGCGAGACCGGGACTCGAACCCGGGACACCACGATTTTCAGTCGAGGGCCGACAGACCTGGCCCGCCGTGCGAATCCTAGCCGGAATGCCGGAATGCGAGTGTTTGCAGGCATTGTGTGCGGCCTCCGGCGGCAGTTGCGGGCCGCGCCGTCCGCCGGAGATACCGCCGGATACCCGCGGATGCCGCAGTTTGTAGGTGTTTAGGGCCTGTCCGGATAACCTGTTTGGGAGGTTTTCCGGACGCGGTGTTGTATCGGGCTTTTATGAGCAATCAACGAGATACGGTTCGAGTCACTGATGGTGTGCCCGTGCGGGGCACGGAGCAT
>JACDGG010000100.1 GCA_013815355.1 Solirubrobacterales bacterium | reverse complement strand
GCCGTGAGCGCGGCCAAGCGTCTGCCGCTGGGGCGCCCTGACGTTCACGGACTGCCGGTGGCTCAGGCGCACGCGCTCAACCGGGCCGCCGAGGCGGCTTCGCTGCACAGCTTCCATCTCGGTCTTGCGATCGCCGCGGCTCTCGTCGGGCTCGGTGGCCTGATCGGCGCTACGGGGATACACAACCCGCGCGCGGATGTGCGCGCCGAGGACTGCGCGGGCGGCCAGCTGGTGGGCCTCAGCAGCCCCGAGCCGGCCTCCTCCTCGTGACGGCGGTGGGCGCTCAGAGAGGCTCGCGGGAGTATTCGCGCATCGCCTCGATCAGCGGCCCGAGCTTGCGCCCGCGCGGGGTCAGGCGGTACTCGACGGTCGGGGGGCTCGAGGGGATCACGGTGCGCTCCACGAGTCCCGCGCCCTCGAGGTCGCGCAGGCGCTCGGCGAGCATGCGCGGGGAGATGCCGGCGACGGCCTCGGCGAATTCGTTGAAGCGCAGCGCGCCCGTCAGCGCCGCGTAGATGATCGAGAGCTGCCAGCGCCGCTCGAGCAGGGAGGCAGTCTCCCTGACCTCGAGCGGCACGGGCTCACATCTACGAGACGCGCGCGATGACATCGCGTGCCGGCTCCAGGCCGCGGTCGAGGACCTCCTGGACGGTCATCACCGGGTGGAAGGTCATCTGCTCGCGGACCTCCTCGGGGATGTCGTCGAGGTCGCCGCGGTTGCGCTCGGGCAGGATCACATCGGTCAGCCCGGCGGCGTGGGCGGCGAGCACCTTCTGCTTGAGGCCGCCGATCGGCAGCACGCGTCCCTGCAGGGTGACCTCGCCGGTCATGCCGACGGTGTGCTTGACCGGGCGCCCCGAGAGCAGCGAGGCGAGCGCCGTGACCATCGTCACGCCTGCGCTTGGCCCGTCCTTGGGAATCGCGCCGGCAGGCACGTGCACGTGGAACTCGCGGTTCTCGAAGTCGCGCTCGTCGATGCCGAGCTCCTCGGCATGGCCGCGCACGTAGGAGAGGGCGATCTTGGCCGACTCCTTCATGACGTCGCCCAGCTGGCCGGTGAGCACGAGGCTATTGCCACCCGAGCCGCCGCCCTTCATTGCGGTGGCCTCGACGAACAGCACATCTCCACCGGCGCCGGTGACGGCAAGCCCGGTGGCGACGCCCGGGGTGGCGGTGCGAGCGGCGGACTCCTGGAAGAACTTCTGGCGCCCGAGCGCGTCGCGCACGGTCTCCAGGTCGATCTTCACGGGCTTGCGCTTGACGCGCTTGGGCTTGGCCTTCTTCTCGGCCTTCGCCTCCGGCGTGCCGGTGCTCGCCTCGCTCGCCTCGCTCGCCTCGCCGTCCGGCTTCGCGTGCGCCTCGACGGACTGTGTCGAGGCGATCTTGGTCGCGGTCTTGCGCAGGACGGTGCCGAGCTGGCGCTCGAGCGTCCTCACGCCGGCCTCGCGGGTGTACTCCGCGATGACCGTGCGCAGCACGTCGTCTGCGACCTCGACCTCGTCCTCGCGCAGGCCGTTGCGGTCGCGCTGGCGCGGCCACAGATAGCCCTTGGCGATCGCGAGCTTCTCCTCGGAGGTGTAGCCGTCGAAGTGGATCACCTCCATGCGGTCGAGCAGCGGGCCGGGGATCGTGTCGGCGACGTTGGCGGTGGCCAGGAACATCACCTGGCTGAGGTCCAGCTCGACATCGAGGTAGTGATCCCGGAAGGAGTGGTTCTGCGCGGGGTCGAGGACCTCGAGCAGCGCCGCGGAGGGGTCTCCGCGCCAGTCCGCGCCCACCTTGTCGACCTCGTCGAGCAGGATCACGGGGTTCATCGTGCCGGCGTCGCGCAGCGCCCTGACGAGGCGACCGGGAAGGGCGCCGATGTAGGTGCGCCGGTGACCGCGGATCTCGGCCTCGTCGCGCACGCCACCGAGCGACATGCGCACGAACTCGCGTCCGGTGGCACGGGCGATGGACTCGCCGATCGAGGTCTTGCCGGTTCCCGGAGGCCCGATCAGCGTAAGGATCGCGCCCGACTTCGGGTCGGCCTCGATGCCTCGCTCCTGGCGGAGCTTGCGCACGGCGAGGTACTCCGTGATGCGGTCCTTGACGTCCTCGAGGCCCGCGTGGTCGGCGTCGAGCACGGCTCGCGCGGCGACCGGGTCGAGATGCTCCTCGGAGCGCTTGCCCCACGGAACGGCGATCAGCCAGTCGAGGTAGGTGCGGATCATGCTCGACTCGCCGGTCTGCTCGCCCATGCGCTCGAGGCGGGCAAGCTCCTTGAGGGCCTGCTCCTTGACGTCCTCGGGCATGGCGGCGTCCTCGATCTTCGTGCGGAACTCCTCTGAGACCGACGCGTCGTCCTCGCCTAGCTCCTTGCGGATCGAGTCCATCTGCTTGCGCAGGAAGTAGTCGCGCTGCTGCTTCTCGGCGCCCTCCTGCACGTCCTCACGGATGCGCTTGCGCACCTGCAGCTCGGCAAGGCTCTCGCGCTGCAGCTTGACGGCGAGCTCGAGACGCTCGGTCACGTCGAGCGTGCGCAGCAGCTCGACCTTCTGTTCGTAAGAGAGGTTGGGGGAGTAGCCCGCGGAGTCGGCGAGGGCGCCGGGCTCGGCGATCGCGCGCAGGAACGCGGAGATACGTCCGTCGTCGCCTCGCAGCTCGAGGATCTCCTCGACGATCGCGCGGTACTCGCGCTCCAGCTCACGCGTGCGCTTATCGACGGGGACCTCGTCGGGGCGCTCGTCGACCTCGACGCGCAGCTCGCCTTCGGTGCCTGTCTGAGCGGCGCCGATCAGGGCGCGGTGCTCGCCGGAGATCGCCACGGCGCGGCCGCCGCCGGGGAGACGGATCTGCTCGGAGACCTCGGCGATCGTGCCGACCTCGAGGAACTCGTTCTCGTGGCGCGGAACGAGCACGACACGCTCATCCTCGCCCACGTCGATGGTCAGGGTGATGCCCATATTGGGGAAGACGACGGTGTCGTCGAGGGGGATCAGGCGCAGCAGGCGCTTGGGCTGTGAGGGCTGCACGGTGGGCTTCTCTGAAGGTGAAGGCATAGGTAACCGCTCCATATGAGCTTACGAAAGTTTAGTTAGTATAGCGCGAGGTCGTTGCATGCGCAAGGACTTCCATCCAATACCGCAAGCCCGCATTCCAGAGCCAAATCGGCGCGATGGGGACGGAGAGCTCACAGGATCGCCGCCCGTGCTCGGGCCGCAGCGAGGGTCCCATCCCAAGCGACCCGTAGAAGGAGGGTGTGGCCGATTCGATCGAGCAGCTGAGCTTCGAGCTCAGCCTCAACGCTCTCGCAGAGCAAGAGCGCACTCTGATCAGCTTGCGCGGCTGCGCGGGCACCGTACTCGGCGCGGCGTCCATCGCGAGCTCGTTTATGGGTGCCAAGGCCAGCGGCGGCTCATTCGATGTCTGGGCGATCTCGGCCACCGTCTGGTTTGTGCTGTGCGTCGTGAGCGCGATCTGGGTTCTGCTCCCGCACGAGCTGACCTTCGCGTGCCGCGGCGAGCGCTTGTTCTTCGCGTCGAGCAATCGACGTCCTGTCGACGTGACCGAGGCGTATCTCGCAGGTGGTGCTTGGATCGAGTCGTTCGTGCGCGCCAACGCGAGCAAGCTCGCCGAGCTGGCCGCATGGCTGACGCTGAGCTGCCTGCTCCTGGCGGCTGAGGTCGTCTTCTGGACTATCAGTCTGGTTCGATAGCCTTGAACCACATGGGAGCAAATCCGTCACAGGAGCGACCGGCATCTACGAGCATGAGGCCACCGGTCCCACCCGTCCCTCCGGATTTCGGGATGCCCGAACAGTTGACCGTCTTCCAGCTCGCCGCAAAAAGGCTGTTTCGTAAGATCATGCGGCGCTCGTAGGACACCCGGCGACTGCTCGCGAGAGCCTAGGAGGGCCCGTCGAAGCTGACCTCGACGTTCTCCTCCTCGACGCGCTCCTCGACCTCGGCTGAAGATGTCAGGGCACGCCTGTCCGCCTCGAGCAGAGGATCGGAGAAGAAGCTGCGAGGCCACAGCTTGCGCATGCGCACGACGTTGATCTCGGCGGCGAAGATCGTCAGCTGCGCGCCGAGATAGAGCCAGGCGAGCAGACCGAGGACCAGGGCGAAGGTGCCGTAGAGCGGGCCCGTGTGCTTGAGCTCGTGGTCGATGTAGAAGCCGCCGAGGTGCTGCAGGAGCTGCCAGAAGACGGAGGCCACGATCACGCCGGGGAGCAGGTCACGCCAGCCGACGTCAATGGCGGTGAGCAGCTTGAAGGCGGTCATGAACAGCGCGAGGTTGACGGCGAAGGCGACGAGGATCCCGGCCACCACGTCGGGTGCCGCGTGCGAGCTCGAGCCGACGAAGCCCGCGGCGGTGGTGGAGACCACCGAGAGCGTGCCGAGGATCGCGAGCATTCCCAGCCCGCGCAGGCGCGCGGAGAGGAAGTCGGGCCGGTCCTTGAAGGGAACATGCCAGATGCGGTTGAAGGCGTTCTGCGTGGCGCCGGTGATGCCCATGCCGGCCAGCAGCGAGCCGACGACGCCGATCGCAAGCCCGACTCCGCTGCCGGTCAGCGAATGGAGCTTCAGCTGGTCGCTGACGATCGGAAACTGCCCCAGGGCGCCATCAAGGATCGTCTTCTGCTCGGCGGGGTTGCCCTGCAGGATGAAGCCGAGAATCGTCACGAGCACGAGCAGCAGAGGAAACAGGGACACGAAGCCGTAGTAGGCGATCAGCGCGGCGAGCTGGCCGGCCTGATCGTCGCCGAACTTCTTGATGACGGCGGCGAGGAAGCCGATGCGCCGGCTCTGCTGCTGGCGTCGGTCGAGGACGTGCAGGCGCTCGGTGATGTTCATCGTCTTGGCCCCATCCTCTCGCAGGTGTCGCACCCGCGAGATCGCTCGCGCGCGAATTGGAGGGGGGGTCTCGGGCAGCCGGAGAGCGACATCGGTGTGTGTCTACCCGATGGGAGCCCAAAAAACGAGGGTTGGTCGATCACCGGCGTGGCTCGGTGGGGCCTTTGGGATCTCGAGATCCCGCGCAGGAGGTCGCAATCGTGGCCGGCGCGAGACGCGAGCTGCTGCTGGGAGTGCACCGTCACCGACTGCGCAGGGAGGATCTCGAGGACGCCTACAGCCAGGCGACGCTTGAGCTGCTGCTGGCGGTTCGTCGCGGACGCGTGTTCGCGAGCCGGTTGCATCTTGGGCGGGCGCTCGAGCAGCGGTTCGTCTCGCGCGTACACGACCGCCGACGAGCGCTCTCAGGGCGTAGCCCGATGCAGGCGGCGCTCGAGCAGGCGTTCGCGCTGAGTGCCACCGAGCCGGAGGCGACAGGCGTCATCGACGTTCGCTCCGAGCCGGAGAGGGTCGCGCTTCTGCGTCACGAGCTGAGGCAGATACAGACGCTTGCCGGAGCACTCACGACGGAGCAGCGAATGGTCCTCGCAACGCAGGTGGGCTTGCAAATGGGCTGTGAGGAGTTTTGCCGCCGCTACGACTGGACTTCGGAGAAGTACCGCAAGGTTGCTCAGCGCGGGCGTGCACGCCTCAAGCGGCTGATGGCGCTCGAAGAAGAAGTTGTCCCGGCGGGTGAGCGCGTGTCGGAGATGGCAGCAGGGACCGATCTATGAATTCCAATCCCCCCACTCATAGATACGTCCCCAGGGACGCCGACCGTCGGTTTGACCGACGACGGCTCGGCGATGCCCATCCGCGCGCAAGCGGCCGGGAGCTGGAGTTCTCCCCTCTCCGGCTTCCGGTCGCACGCGTGTCAGTGCGCGGAGGTCTCAGATGAGCCTGCCGATGCGCCGGGCGCGTGAGGTCTACCGCATCTATGACGAGCTCGAGTACGTGTCGGGCGTGGAGGGCGCAGACCTCCTTGCATCGAGCGCTCCAGGGTCGGGCGCTCGCCGCCGGGGTGGACCGGCGGCGGCGACGGTCGCCGTGCTCGCCGTTGGCGGCACCTCGGTCACGCTGCTCGCGATGCACGGGTCAGAAGGTCCGGCTGGAAAGGGACGCCTCGCCGACGCTCCACGCTCCGCAGCGCCGGACCGGGTTGGCGCTGTCGCGTCGGGCGCAGATGTTGGGCAACGGATAATCCTCGAGCAGCGCCGCGCGAGCCGCGCCGTGCGCCCGCGCGGGACTCGCAGAGCTCCCTGGAGGAGCAGAGTCGCGGTGCGCGCGGCGCATGCGCGCGCAGTCGAGACGAAGCGTGCGGCCGGCATGCACGCGATCGACGCGACGCCCGCGGTCAACCGCCCGCCTTCTGCGACGGCGGCCGATGTGCCCGTGCGCACGATCCCCACTGCTGCCGGGGAGCCCTCACGGGCGAGACGGTCCGAGTTCGGCTTCGAGCGCGGATGAGCGCCGCGTCCGGAAGGCATCCGACGGTGAGCATCACTAGTCGTGCTCTTTGGCGGATACGTCTCGTGCGCGAGCTGCCTCGCTATCTGCTCGCCGCGGTGGCGATCGCCGGTCTCGCCGCGAGCGCGCGCTTTGCCATTGCTCCGCCGCGAGGACCCCGCATCGTTGCGGCGCGCGCGGATACGCCGTCGCGGGACCCGGGAGCCGAAGGCTTCGCGACACTGTTCGCGCGCCGCTACCTGAGCTGGAATGGCGCGGACCCCGAAGGCAGCGCCAGCGGCCTTGAGCGCTTCACCGGCGCCGGCATCGAATCGGGAGGCGGCATCGCGCCGCCCGAGTCGGGGTCTGAGCGTGTGGAATGGGCTGAAGTCGTCCAAGAGCGCGATCAGGGCGCCGGACAGCGGGCGTTCACCGTCGCCGTACAGACCGACAACGCGGGTCTGCTCTACCTGGTGGTCGCGGTGACGAGGACGCCGGGCGGCGAGCTTCAGCTGAGCGGCTATCCCGCGTTCGTCGGCGCCCCCAGCGCCGGGTCGGCGCGTCCGGCGCCGCACCTCGTAGAAGTGCAGGACGGTGCTCTGGCGACGGTGGTCGAACGCAGCCTGCGCAACTACCTCGGGGACCTGCCGCAGGAGCTTGCGGCGGACCTGGCACATGGCGCGCGCGTATCGCTTCCGGCGCCGGCGCTGAGCCTCGAATCGATCCAGCGGCTCGACTGGACGGCCGACCGCAGCTCGGTGGTGGCCGTCGTCAGGACCGCGGACAGTCGCGGAGTCCGTTACACGCTCGCCTACGAACTTGAAGTCGTTCGAGTACAGGGCCGCTGGGAGGTCTCGGCGGTGGAGATGGACCCGAGCGCATGACGGGTCTCGATCGAGAGGAGAGCAGATGAGGATGCGGACGCTGCGGCGCGGCTTGACGGCCGGGATCGTGCTGGCATGTCTGACGGTGGCGCCGGCGGCTCCGGCGGTCGTCGTCCAGTCGGGGCCGCGCTCGACTGCCCCGGCGCCGTCGGCTGAACGCGGGGGGAGCTCACTCGAAGCCGCCGCGAGCAAGGCGGGTAACACCGGACGTGCCGTTGCCATGAGTCTGATCGGACTGGCATTCGCCATCGCCGCGGTCGTGCTCGCCTTCCGCCGGGACTTCAAGGAGGCGGCGGGCGTGTTCGCTGTCGGTATCGTGTCCGTGCTTCTGGCGACGCCGGCTGGGATCAGCCTGCTGCGCGACACGGTCACCTCGTTGTTCGGCGCGCGGTGATGGAGATCCGCTCATATCGGCGTGTGTTCGACCTCGAGCGGCGCATCTATCGCATCGACTCGCTGCGCCTGAACCCCGGCGGCATTCCGGTGCGCGGCGTCGTGTACATGCTGGCGATCGTCGCGGGCGCGCTCGTGGCGGCGCAGCTGCCGTTGCTCGGCGCGCTCGTGCGCACGCTGCCGTGGTATCTGCGTGATCTGGCGCTCCCGGTGGCGCTCGCAAGCGTGCTGTGCCTGCTGCGACTGGACGGGCGCACGTTTCACCACACCGGTCGCGCACTGCTTCTCCACTGGGTGGCTCCACGGCGGTTGAGCCAGCTGCGACGGGCGGCATCGGTGGAGGCGCAATGGCGTCCCGGGCCGATCGTCTTTCTCCCCGACGGCTCGGAGGCTCGCCTGCGCCGTCTGCGCTACAGCGGTCCCGGCGCCGCGCTCGTCACATGCGAGCACGAGCTCCTGAGCGCGCGTTCGGTCGGAGTCCGGCGCTTCAGGCGAGACGACCTGGTGCTGCGCGGGAGCGGTGCGTCCAGATCGCTGACGGAGGGCAAGGTGATCGTGCTCGCGCGCGCAGGGCGGCTCTTGATCGAGCCGGCGCGCGCCGGAGAGCCCACGCTGTGAGAGCGCCGATCGAGTTCGTCTACGGCAACTGTGTGTTCGCGACGAGCATGCAGGATCGCTGGGCGGTCTTCGTGGTGGAGACCTCGACGTATGCATGGCTGAGCGAGGAAGCCAAGCGCTCGCGCTTGCTTTCGCTGATGGGAGCGCTCGAGGCACTCAAGGCCGATGTGCAGATCCTGCGCGTCGGGCGGCGCTGGCCGGTCGAGCGCTACGCGCGTGAGATGAGCAGCGGCGCGGTGTCCGCGGGCTCAGATTCGGAGCTTTCGGATCGCATCCGAGACGGCTACGTCGAGGAGCACCGGCGGCGCCTCGAGGATCTCGACGCCGCCGCTCCCGTCGTGTTTATCGTGGCGAGCCTGCGCGAGCCCGAGCAGGACATCGCCTCCTACCTATCGAGGGCGGTCGGACGGCACCCACGGGAGTGGTGGGACGAGATCCGACGCGGTGTCTCGCTGCACGATCGGCGCATGCTGAGCGTTGCAGAGCTCGAGCGAGCGAGGGTCGCTGCCGACCAGGCCCACGCGCGGCTCCTGGACTATCTGCCGGTGCGCCCCGCGCGGGTAATAGAGATTCAGTGGCTGATCAGGCGCGGGTTCTGCCGCGGTCTCGGCGAGCCGATCCTCGACGGGCTGCACGAGCCCAGAGCGCTCGCATTCGAACGCAACGGGGAGGCGCAGCTCGCTCCCCTGGAAGCGGATGTGATGCGCTGGGCCGACTGCGAGGTCGAGCAGCGGGGGAGATCGCTGCGCATCGACTCGGAGGGCGGTGTCAGCTGGCAGGCGCAGCTCGTGATGGGTGCGCTGCCCGAGCGATCGCCGTTCCCCGGCTCGCGAGCGGAGCTGATGTTCGCGGCACCCGAAGAGCTCCCCTTCGCGATCGACATGACTCTGAATGCGCGCTACCTGCCGAACGAGCTGGCCCTGCGCATCGCCCGGCGCAGAATCCAGGACGCGGACCAGATCGCGCGCGCCGAGTCCGACGGCGAGCAGGGAGTGACCGATCTCGGCTATGAGCGCACGCAGGAGGCGAGAGATCTACTCGCATATCTGCAGGCATCGAGCAGGCCTCCGCTGCTGCGAAGCACTGTGGCGATCGCGGTCGGGGCGCGCGGGCAGGAAGAGCTCGAGGCGCGGGTGGAGATGTGCCGGCGCGCCTACGGCGAGGTGCGACTGCATCGGCCGCTCGGCGACCAGTTGCAGCTCTTCCTCCAGCATCTGCCGGCTCAGCGCACGAGGGTCTCCGGTTACGACGACACGCTGACCACCGAGCAGGTCGCCGCGATGATGCCCACCGCGTCTCACTCGGCAGGATCGCGCACCGGCTTCTACCTCGGATACACGCTCTCCGGATCGAGCCAGCCCGTGAGGTTCAACCTGCGGGAGGGCTCTGACCGCGATCGCAACGCGACGATCCTCAGCGTCGGCGCGCTCGGCTCGGGCAAGACGACGCTGGCGCAGAAGCTTCAGTACGAGGGCTTCTTGCTCGGGGCAAGGGTGATCGACTGTGATCCGAAGGGCGATCATCGCTTTCACCTGCTCGAGGAGGTCGCGCCGCACGTGGAGTGCGTTGCGCTGCGACCCGACCCGGCGCTGCGCGGCATGCTCGATCCGCTGCGGGTTGCGCCGACGCACCTCGCCCAGGACGCCACCGTCTCCTTTCTCCGCGACCTGCTCCCGGGACGCGCCGCGCCCCTCTGGGAGACGGCGATCGTCGGCGCCGTGGATCGGGTGATGCGCCACGCGCGGGACCCCACCTGTCTGGAGGTCGTGCGCGCGCTGAAGGAGGGGGATGAGACCGAGACGCAGGTAGGCAAGGCGCTCGAGGTCTACGCTCGCTCGGGCCTCACCCAGCTCGGCTTCGCCGATCCAGGCGTGAGGATGGCGCCAGTCGGGGAGCGTGCGGTGACCTACCTGCCGATCAGGGATCTGCCGGGCCCGCAGCCGGGCGCGCGACGCTCGGAATACTCACAGTCCGAGCGAGTCGGCGAGCAGATCGTGCGCCTGATCGCGATGTTCGCGATGCACCTGATGAGCGCCGAGCGCGATCGTCTGAAGCTGTTCTCCTTCGACGAGGGCTGGCGTCTGCTCGGAGATCCGATCGGCCGGGCGCTGCTTGCCTCACTGCAACGCATGGGGCGATCGGAGCTCGCAGTGCCGATCATCAGCACGCAGCTGCTCGCGGACGGCATGATCGGCGAGCGGGAGTCGCTCGAGAACCTCGTCGGCGCGACGTTCGTGTTCGGGATGCGCTCGGAGTCCGAGGCGGCCCGCGCGCTGACTCTGCTCGACCTGGACCCGGAGGACGCGCGTATGCGCAGATACCTGCTCGAGCTCGATGCGGGACGCTGCCTTTTCCGCGATCACACGGGCAGAATCGAGGCGATTCAGGTCGATCTGGTCGTGCCGGCGCTGCTGGGGGCCTTCTCGACGACGCCGCCGGTCTGAGTGGCGGCCCGGTGGCCGCGCCGAGC
>JACDGG010000099.1:9759-10700 GCA_013815355.1 Solirubrobacterales bacterium | reverse complement strand
GCTCGGCTCCGCACCTCGCCGCGATGCCGCGACGCCGCGCCCACACCGGCGACGGTCGGGCGTGGTCGCCGCTGCGCTCCGTGCGCTAAACGCCCGCCGCGACCGGCGCTACCAGCCGTGCGTGCCGGGAGCGCCCTTGAACGGACCGAGGATCTCCTCGGTGATCCAGCCGCCGTAGAAGTCGCCGTCCTGAGCCCTGATGCGCTCGCCGTCGAGCGTGCATTCGTCCATCGCCGCGGGATAGAAGGCGATGGTGTCCAGCAGGAGCTCATAGCCCTTCGCCGGCTTCGGATAGGCCCATGCGCCGCGGGCGACGCGCGGCCCCCCGGGGGCGCTGACGTCGTAGTAGACGGCGGCGCCCTTGAACTCGCAGATGCTCCCGCGCGCATCCGAGCGCTCCAGCGTGCCCGGCAGCACGTCGGCGAGCGGCACGTAGTGCACCGGAGGATGGCTCGTCTCGAGCACGCGCCGCGAGTCCGTCGTGTCGGCGATCACGATCTCGCCGAGCACCACGCGGAGATGCCGGCGCGAGCGCTCGACGCGCGGCGGGCGCGGGTAATCCCAGACGGACTCTTGGCGGCGGCTCATCTCAGCGCAGGCGTGCGCCCGGCGCTCAGCACCTCGCGCAGGCTCGCCACGGCGCGATCGCCGACGCGGTTGAACGCCAGGGCGAGCAGCGGATCGGCGACTCGCAACGGGCCCCTGAGCTTCAGCTCCGCATCGTAGGTGAGGCGAGTGCCGCCGCCGAAGTCCTCGCATGTGAGACGGTCGAGCGAGACCACCGTCGCGCTCTCGCCGCGGAAGGTGACCGTGCGCGGCGCATCGAGCTCGACGATTCGATAGATGAGGGTGTTGCTGGCGCCGAGGAACTCGGCGAGGATCCGGAACTCGCTGCCGAGGCCGATCTCCCCGTGCTCGAGGCGCTCGGCCTCGAGCACACC
>JACDGG010000099.1:0-9749 GCA_013815355.1 Solirubrobacterales bacterium | reverse complement strand
GCACACCGGGGTCCCACTCCGCGCTCGTGGAGAAGTCGCTCATGTAGTCGAAGACCTCTTGGGGGGTCCAGGTGGAGGCGATGCTCGCCTTGTAGTGGGCCATCAGCTCTTCCTTTCGCTCGATGGGGGCGCGGCGCCCGTCTCGGGCCAGCCGCTCAGACGCACGCATTCGCTCCACAATCGAGAGCGTTCCTCCTCAGACTCCCGTGTCCACGGAACGCGGTGGGTCGGCCGCCTGCGCCGGTCCTGCCAGAAATCGCCCGAGCTCTGCGCGGGCTCCGGGGCGGTGCCGAGCCACAGGATCGTGTCGGCGCCGTGCGCGGGCGAGCGCAGCAGGCGGGTGGTGATGCGGTGAAAGCCGGGAAGCGAGGAGGCCAGGCCGGGCGTGTCGACCCAGCCGGGATGCATCGCATGGGCCACGACGCCAGAGCCGGCGAGCCGCTCGGCCCACAGCTCGGTGAGGACCACCTGCGCGCGCTTGCTGCGCGCATAGGCTCGGCTACCGTCGAAGTCTGAGCCCTGCGACTGCAGATCATCGGCGTGCAGGCGCTGCGTGTACATGCCGCCGGATGAGACGTTGAGGATGCGCGCGGGCGCGCTCTGCAGGAGCAGGCCGCTCAGCATGTTCGTGAGCAGAAATGGCCCGAGCACGTTGGTTGCGAACGTCAGCTCGATCCCGTCGAGGGAGAGCGTGCGCTCGCCGGGAAGCACGCCGGCGTTGTTCACGAGCACCTCGAGCCGCGAGCCGGCAGCGGCGAAGCGGGTGGCGAAGGCACGCACGGCGCCGAGGTCGCTGAGATCGCAGAGATGCAACTGCACGCTCTCATTGCCGCTCCAGGCGATCACCTGCGAGCGCGCTCGCGCACCGCGCTGCTCGTCGCGGGCGAGCATGTGCACCTCGGCGCCGAGACGCGCGAAGCCCTCCGCGGCGGCGAGGCCGATGCCGGAGCTGGCGCCCGTCACGAGCACGACCTTTCCGTCCATCGGGGGAAGCTCCGACCAGCTGGAGAGGTGGGTGCGCGCCTGGTAGCCGAGCTCGGTGTAGCCGCCGAGGACGCTGCGGTCGAGGATCGTGTCGATGACGGGGTAGAGGCTCACGAGAAGGGGGCGCTGGGGATCGCGCTTGCGAGAGAGCCTACCAGGATCTGTATAAGGTTCGTACAAGGATGTAGGATGAGCGCATGGGGACCGCGGGAGAGCAGGCGCGCCATCTGCGAATCAGCGAGCTGAGCGGCCGCGTCGGGGTCAGCGCGGAGCTGCTGCGTGCCTGGGAGCGCCGCTACGGGCTGCTCAACCCCAGGCGCACCCCCGCTGGCTACCGCCTCTACGGCAGCGGGGACATTCGTCGCGTGGCGCGCATGCGCGCGCATCTCGCTGCCGGGGTCGCGGCGGCCGAGGCGGCGCAGCTGACCCTCGCCGAATTCGTCGCCGATCCCGCGGGTGGACAGGAGCCACAGACGGAGATGGGCTCGATCGAGGCGCTGCATCGAGCGTTGGAGGGCTTCCAGGAGGGCGCGGCGCACGCGGCGTTCGACCGGCTGCTCGCGAGCCATTCGCTGGAGACGGTGCTCGCAGAGGCGGTGCTCCCGTACCTACGCGGGATCGGCGATCGCTGGGAGCAGGGTGAGGCGGTGATCGGCCGCGAGCACTTCGCAAGCGCTCTGCTGCGGGGCCGGCTGCTCGGCCTGGCCCGAGGGTGGGGGGAGGGGAGCGGACCGCGGGCGCTGCTCGCCTGCGCACCCGATGAGCAGCACGATCTCGGCTTGATCTGCTTCGGGCTGGCGCTGTGGCGCTACGGCTGGAGGATCACCTTCCTCGGCGCCGACACCCCGCTGCAGACCGCACTCGAAACCGCCCGGACACTGCAGCCGGCTGTGATCGTGATGAGCGCCAGCGTGCCCGAGCATCTCACGGCACACGCAGCCGAGCTCTCCGAGCTGGCCGCCGCGGTTGCGCTGGAGCTCGCCGGCGCGGGCGCGAGCCACGAGATAGCCGAGCGGGTGGGAGCCGCATATCTCGAGCAGGACACGCTCGACGCGGCGGCGAGCATCGCGTTGCGCGCGGCGTCCTAGGAGCCTGTTTCAAGATCACTGGCACGCCCGGGACCTCATCGGGCGCAGCGCCGGTTCTTGACTTGTGCTGAAGCCGTCCTCGCTGGATGGGCTGCTCGCGCGCGGACAACTACGGACTAGAACGATCCTTCCCTACGGTGACGGTGCGGTGACGGGAAGAGGAGAGCCGACGTCGGGATTCGAACCCGAGACCTCTTGCTTACCATGGATAACAAGGGAGGGCTCCTTTTGGGCTAGGTCCCGTCCTGACCGGGCTTTTGGCGCCTATCGTGACGGGGAGGGACTGGCTCAGGGACAAAATCGCCCCTGAAACGCCCCAAGAACCGCCGGAAAAACGCCCCAGGAACGACGGGGCACTTGTGGTCATTTCGTGCCGGGATCATATCGAGATCGGCGGCGACCACGCTAGGATTCGGGTTCGCGCCGACGTAGCTCAGCTGGTAGAGCGCCGCCATGGTAAGGCGGAGGTCCCCGGTTCAATCCCGGGCGTCGGCTTCGTTTCACGGGGCCAATCGTTGCTTGATCCGCGAGACGCGCTCGGGGCCAGACGGGCGCTCACGGGGAACCCGGACGGCTGCCACGCGAGGCGGCCGTTGCCTTCCTCATCCGGCGGCGTGCTCGAGCTTGACGGTCGGCTGGTAGCTACACGCGGATGACGGGTCGGGTGATGCGTGACAAGGGCGTGGACCGACAGCGTTCCGACCGTCGCGAGTCCCACCACGACGGCCACCTTCGCCGCGCCGCTACCGAGCACGGCCCATCCTCCGCCAGTGACGGTCGCGGAGCCCACGGCCGTGCCGCTCGCAACCGTCGCGGTTGTCTGCGCGCTCGCCGCGACACCGGCGCCATGCGGAGCGAACAGCTTGTGCAGGTGCGCCAGCAAGGCGCCCGAGCCGTGGCCGACAGGCGCCAGCGGCAACCCGAACGGTGGTAGCACGGCAGCCAGTCCGCGCAGCCCCATCACATACCGCTTGCAGCTCGCGCACTCGCCGACGTGTTCGGCTATGCGCTTATAGTCCCGGCTGTCCTCGCTCATCAGACCAAGCGCGAATGACCGCAGCGCTCTGGCCCACTCGTCATCACCGCAGCCGCGGCTATCCATCCCGGCGATGATCCCGCCAATCTTCTTCATCGTACGGTCCATCACTTTCTCGAACGCTGACGCCTCGATCCCGAGAATTCGTGCGGCTTCCGGCCGCGTGTAGCCCTGCAGAACGCAGAGCGTCACGGCGTTACGTTGCACATCGGTCAGCCGGTCCTTCAGTCGCTCGAGGAGCCGCTCGATCTTGTCCTGGTCATCCACCCGCTCCGCCAGATCAACCTCAACCGCATGGGTCTCTACATCTGCCTCAGCGTGCATCGCCTCGTTGCGCTGCCGGTAAATGTCGATCGCCCGCTTGCAGGTGATATCGACCAAAAGACCGGCCAGATTCTCAACGCGCCGACTCTGCGCGATCGTTTGGCAGACACCGTGCCACGCTTGGTTGTATGCCGCTTCCAGGTCGATCCGATCCAGTCGCACGCTGCGCGCGAACAGCCGGCTCCCCACCGAGCGAAGAACGACCTCCTTCAGCGCCTCGTAGTTGGCGTTCGCGACCGCCTCCGCCTGCTGCCTGGGCGACTGGTGACGTAGGACCCGGACGCTCATACCTTCCCCTCCGCGGCCGAGAAACGGGTGTCGGCTAGGTGCGCGGGCCAGGCCAACGCTTTATCTCCAAACGCCTCCGCCTCCGCCCCGACCTCGTTGACGAGCCGGGTACTCAGAACGCGCGGAGAGGGAAAGGGCATGGCGAGGGTGCGAGCCATACCTAGTCGTCGGGTCGGGGCGTCCACTTCCCCCGACTCGATTGCTACCCTCGCGTGCCCCGGCAGGTGTCAGCGCGGCACCGCTACCGCGGGTTCGCGACCTTGGGCACCGATCCTGTTGATCCGCTCGGACGACAGCCAGAGCAGCGTGAGCAGCAACGCGACTGGCAACGAGCTACTGAGGCCATCGCGCGCAGCGAGCGACGTCTTGGGCGCGGAGCTGAAGCCGACCAGACCGTAGAAGCTGGGTTTGACGAGCTAGCGATCGAATAGACGCCACTTCGACTCAGCGTCCCACAACAGGCCGGATGAACCAGTGCCCTTAGGCTCGATAGCAACGGCGGTAATCAGCAAGTCGTCATCGAAGGCCCACCGTCCGCCGAGTTCTGCCCGGCAGTGATCGACCGTTGCCATTCCAGGCACATGTAGCCCAGCGCCAAAGCTGCGGGCGAACGGATCGAAGGTAACTACGACCTGCTCGCACGCAAGGAATCGGCGGGCCATCGGATACCAAGCCTTATAGATCGCCTCCTTCGCGCTGAACAGAAGTCGATCCCACGCGATCCCAGGATCCGAAGAGAACAGCTCCCACACCATCGCTTTCTCTTCCTGAGATGCAATACGTGTAAGAATCTCCCGTGAGACATTGCGATTTGGCTCAGCGTCGATGCCGAGACCGGCGACGGCGCACGAGCTGGCAACCGCGGCAACGCGGTAGCCTGGGCAATGCGCGATGCTGCCTACAACGCCAGCCGGCCATACTGGCACCCGATCCGTATCGGCGACTATCGGCGCAGGAGCGATGCCGAGTCCCGTAAGCGCGCGGCGTGCACAGTCGCGAGCCGTGACGAACTCTCTGCGCCGCGCGGGCGTCGCGCCGGCGACGAGTTCCGCCTCCTGCGGCCACAGCTTCGTCACGGCACGATCGCCGAACGCCTCATCCCACTTGACGAACGCGGGTAGCAACTGTCCGATCACACGGGCATCCAATCCAATGCGAGCATGCCAAACACGAGCCAAGACAGCGCGAATCGTCGACCCCACGACGCAATGCACTCCGGGGTGATATTCACTGGCATCATCGGCATGTCGTCGTTCAAGCCACGAAGAAGTTGTCCCGGCCCGGGACGAGCGGCGACGCGAGAGTCAGCCATGCGTCTGGTGCCTAGCCACATACCATTAGCGCCCGCGAGAGAATCTCGATGTCTGCCGCCGTGGCCTTCACGACCTCACCGTCGAGCTCAAGATTTGCAGCCTCAGCCAGCTCAAGACGAATCCTCTTGCCACGAGTCACGCACACACTGCGATGACCAACGACTCGGCCCATGTAGAGTCTTGGGACTAGCTGAATGATACGAGGCCGACTCATATCCGCCCAACACACAACATCGAATGCGC
Source organism: Solirubrobacterales bacterium (assembly GCA_013815355.1). Taxonomy (GTDB): domain Bacteria; phylum Actinomycetota; class Thermoleophilia; order Solirubrobacterales; family Solirubrobacteraceae; genus Palsa-744. The sequence goes on along the minus strand of JACDGG010000099.1, from coordinate 4,473 downwards.
CGTCGTCCGCTGTAACCTCGGTGTCATATCGCATACCCCCTGCGAAATGAATCTTCTTTAGGACATGCAGATTAGTCACTCGTGTTCGCTTGCGCTTTTGGGAGTCGATCTGAAGGATGACCTCAACCGGCGCGAAGTGCCATAGTGCCATGAATGCCGCCCAGAGAATGGCCGCCTCGACACTGTGGCGCTTCAACGCGCTTAGGCCCCGACCCTCGTTGTACCGCGCGTTGCTGTCAGCAACAACCCCCATGCTCAAATTTAGAAAGAAGTATCGAGTCTCCACACCGCCGCCGACTGTGGACAGAGTCACACGGCCAACGTCAACCAGTCGGGCATCGTCGCGGCTGAGCCGCACTGGCGTACCGGCGAGCATCCGCTCCTTGCTAAAAGGCTTATGGAAGTCATTGCTGCTTCCCAATCCAACAGCACCGAGTATGAGGTTCGGGGCGTCGGGTCTAACCTTTTTCTCCATGAGGATATTCAGGAGTGCGTTCACAGTTCCATCGCCACCTGCTGCCACCATCACGTCGTGGCCTTCGCCTGCGTATGCGCTCACCGCGTCGCGCATCTGCGGGATGCCCTGACAGGTCTCAGCCTCGTAGCTAATACGACGTCGGTTAAGCTCACGCTCCACATTACGCCACCGCGCAGCGCCCTCGCCGCCACGTGCGCCCTTGTTGACGAAGATTACCACCGTCTTAGACTACCGACTCGAGGGTAGCCTGACCCGATTGCGTGCCGCCCATAATTGGGAACGCCAATGGTCACGCATTCGCCGGTCAACGCGCTCAATTCACGACTCCCGGCGCCCGCGCGAGACGACAAGCCACCAACCATTCTAGAAGGTCTGGCAGAGTCCCAATCGCAAGGATCGGATCGTTCCCGGCGCTCGTAACTTGCCTACGGCCATCTTGTGCGAGGAGAAAAGTCTTGATGCCTAGTTGCGTTGCGGCCGCATCTCTGTCGGGATCATTACCGATCATTACGCACTCCGACGCAGAAACCCGGCTGTGATGCATGAGCTCTCGGTAATAGTCGGCGCTCGGCTTGCAACGCGTCGAAACTTCACTATGCGAAATAAAGCGAAAGCGAATATCCTCTAGACCGGCACGGCGCAATCTCAACCGAACCGCCGCGAGCGGCCAGAGCGGGTTAGTAGCGAGCACAAGCTCGTATCCCAGCGCGCGCGCCGCAGCCAGCGTCTCTCTAGCACCCGGCACCGGTGTGAAGGCCGTCTGGAGTCGCCCGAGATCTCCGGCGGCGAACTCTTTCATTAGGAACTGTATGCGCTCCGGCCTGCACGTACGCTCCATAAGATGCAGAAGGAAGACTTCGTGATTGGTTCTATCGGTAGTATTAGCTCGGGCAGCCGCCAATGCACTCCCGTAGGTCGAGCGAAACCGCCACGGGGGTACGACGGTGGCGAACCTACGAGCCCCTGCCAACAATAGACCCCGAGCGAGTATCCGCTGATTAATCTCGACCAGCGTACCATCGAGATCGAACATGAGGGTGGTGATCTCGGGCGCGACCCTGAAAAGCATGCTCATCCCCTCGCGTTCCCGCCGATTCACCATCTCCGGGCGGAGTCCTCACCTTTTCCGGATCCACTGGCGACCTGGCGCGGTGTGCTCCACGGCGATAACGAGCGTCGTCTTCACCAGGATAGACCAGAAGATGCGGGCACTGAGTTCATTGCAAAGGACGCGGCCGAGCCGAACCGGGGCCGCAAGACGTGCTATGCCCACAGCCGCTCGGGACCGTCTGCCTACAGAGTGGAGTCGAACCGCTTCCTCAGCTGGAGGGCAGCACAACGCCCGCGTGGCTGTGGAATACAGCTTCCGGCGGGCCTCTGGACTGTCGGTGCGTGTGAACTCGGTGTAGGCCTCCTCGATGATGTCGAGGTGCGTCGACCGGCTCCAAAGGAGCCGGCTTATGTTACGAATCTTCCGCCGGACGTCCCAAAGCTGCAACCTGCTCACTTCTGGCGCTCTTGCTTCCAAGAGCCGCGTCACGCGCTGATCCGGTGCGACGGCATTGGCGAGCGCCAGCGCGTGAAATATTGGGTCACATGTGCCTGCGGCGGTGACTTCGCTATCGAGCATACTCCAGTCCAACCGGTCGCCCGCATGCCGGACCAGGTTGTAGATATCGGCGAGCTCGCGGATCCCCGTCTTGTAGTAATGCAGGTGAACGCCGAGATGATGCAGGTTGTCCTCGGCCGCGAGGGCGTATGCGGGGACGCCGTGGAAGTCTATCTCCCGTGTTCGCTCCCACATTCGACCTATGTCCAACCTATAGCGTCGCTTTGGGTTCGTGAGTCCCCAGTGCGTGCCGACGACCCACAGCCGGTCGGGGGTGCTGAAGGGCGGCCAGTGGTGAGAGAAATCCTCCTGGGCTCGGGGGTCTCCGGCGACCATCTCGGTGTCACTGATTAGCCCGAGGCTCTGGTAGATCTCGTAGAGGCCATCGAGATCATCCTTGGCGACAAGCACGTCTAGATCGCTCATCTTCTTGTATCCGATGTCTTTGTAGATCTCGAGAGCGAAGAGGCTTCCCTTCAAGATGACGATCTGGATCCCCCGCTCACCCGCGAGTTCAAGGAGCTTCTTCGTGATCTCCAGACGGGACATGTTCCGGGCCTCCACGCTCGCGTAGGCCTCGTCGAGTTCTTCCTGCAACTCATCTGGCAGCGTCCGGAGCAAATCCATGCGCGCTAGGTTGTGGCGCGCGAGGGGGGCTGTCTCGTTATGGAACACGAGCGCGCGGAAATGGCTCCAGTTGCACATAGGTGCGACATTTCTGGCTTCCGCGATCTCGAGCTGCGTTGGCTCGCTGTAACTGGTGGCGATGAGGAGCGCCTCCTCGGGGCGCAATACCCTCATCGGCCTGCTTCCTTCGAGAGAAAAGCGAGCTCTCTAGCGACCTTGGTCAGCTTGGCGATCGCCAGGTCGAGGTCGGAGCGGGTGAACGTAGCCATAACGCTGAGCCGCAGGCGCTCTTGCCCCTTGGGTACAGCGGGATAGGCGACGCCGTTGACGAACAGCCCCTCATCGTGAAGCCTCATCACGACCTGTTGCAGAGCCACATGTTCCGGCAACAGCAGGGGGACAATCGCGCTCTCGGAGGCGACGTCGAAGCCTTCCGCCCTGAGACCGTCGACCAGGTAGCGGACGTTAGTGTGGAGCTGCGAAACCCGCTCTGGATGCGACTCCATGTAGTCGAGACCGGCGAGGACCGTGCCGAGGACGGGAGGAGGCACGGCTGCCGAGAACATGTATGACCGAGCGAAGTAGCGCAGATATTCGATTAGATCCGCGCGTCCAGCGATGAAGCCGCCAGTCGTTGCGAAGACCTTGCTGAAGGTGCCCATCACGACGTCGACTTCGCCGGCCAGACCGAAGTGCGCCGGCGTCCCCTGGCCCGACGGGCCGAGCACGCCTGTACCGTGGGCGTCGTCGATGACAAGGAGCGCGTCGTGGCTGCGGCAGCGCTTCGCGAGCTCCCCCAGCGGCGCAACGTCTCCGTCCATCGAGAACACACCCTCCGTGCAGAGCACGAGCGTTGCGTTTTCCTGGCTTTCCCTGGCTTTGACGAGCGCTCTCTCGGCGGCCTCGGCATCGTTGTGGAGGTAGGCGCGAGATCTAACCCTGCCTTGCTTGATCCCGTCGACGACGCTCGCGTGGCTCTGCTCGTCGAACACGAGGACGTCGCCGGGTGCGAGCAGGCCGGTGATCCATCCAACATTCGCGGCGTATCCCGACGAGAAGATCATCGCGTCCTCGCACTGCTTGTGCTCGGCGAGGCGCCTCTCCAATGTGCGGTGCAAAGTCGTCATGCCGTTCAACAACGGCGGGCCTCCACAGCCGGCGCCGAATGTCCGCAGTGCATCGATGGCGCCGCTCACTACAGCCGGCTCATTTGCGAGACCGAGATAGTTGTTGGAGCCGAGCATAAGCAGGTCGCTGACCGCTCCGCCCCCCGCAGACCGCACCTTCACCCGCTTGCCAGCAGGGCTAACCACCTCGCGCATCGTGGTGCCGCTCTCTGAAAGCGATCGCGCAAGTGGCGCAAAGGCCCGGAGGCGCTGCTCAAGCCCCATGCCAGGCTGCTCGACGAACTCCCGCACAGAGAAGTTCTCGCTGCTCCGGACAGACTGAGTGTCAGAAGACGTTGTGGTCACCGCAGCCTCACCCTAGACAGATGCCTGCAGCCTGTCGAATGTCGTTTTGGGGACGCTCACCATCCTGCGGATCACGGGGGCTTGCCAGCCCTTCCTCGGACGAGCGGGTCCGGGCGCAACTGCGACCCAAACGGGTCACGAACCATGGTGAGACATTAGTGGCTCTCTTGTACTGGATGTAGGTGAGCTGGGCCGAGGATCGCGGTCCTGAGCAGGGGTTTCGTGGCGAGAGGAAGTCTTCGGAGGTTGCGCGCTGGTTGTGGACGCGCCGCCGTCCCCGTGGGCAG
>JACDGG010000296.1 GCA_013815355.1 Solirubrobacterales bacterium | reverse complement strand
CACCACGCAAAGCACACTGATCGCTCGCTAGCCAGACGGACTTGACCCGAACAGGTTCATCGGCGCACCGCCCGCAGGAGGTGCGTGTGTGATTACCAGTGGCGTATCGCCGCGCGCGCGGCGATCTAGCCTTCGGGTTTAGTCACGCCACTGACTTTTTCGGGACGGTTGGCGAGCTTGGCACTGACAGTCTTGTGTTCGTAGCCGCCTTTGCCGTTCGGTCGCAACAGGTCAATGCTGATTGTGTCGCCGGCCTTCTTGGCGCGAATTGTGTTGGCGACATCCGACGAGTTCGCGGTCGCTTTCCCGTCAATCGAGACGATGATGTCACCACCAACCGCCAACTGGCCATTTTCCGTGCTTCCACCACCGCCGTGGATGCCAGCCTTTTCCGCGGGAGTGCCCTTCTGAACGCTCTGGACGAGCGCACCGGCTTTGACCGGCAGGTTCAGCGCCGACAGAGAACCATCGATCGTGAGCGACACCAACCCCAGATATGCGCCGCGCACCGTTTCACCCTTCTCGAGCTGAGTAATCTCAGCCTTGGCGGTGTTGATCGGCACGGCGAAGCCGATGCCTACGCTGCCGCCGCCGCTGCCTCCGGTCTCGATCTGGGAGTTGATCCCGATCACGCGGCCACTGCCATCAAGCAGCGGACCACCCGAGTTGCCGGGGTTGATGGAAGCGTCGGTCTGTAGAACATTTTTGATCGCGAAGCCGTTGGGAGACTGTATTTCGCGCTGCAGCGCCGAGATCACACCGGTGGTGAGAGTCCGTTCCTCGTTGAACGGGTTGCCGATCGCCAGCACTGGATCGCCGACCTGGACAGCGCTCGAGTTCCCTAGCGCAAGCGGGTGCAGGGCCAAGCCGTCCGGCGAGATGTGGAGCAGCGCCAGATCGTTGGAGGGGTCCTTGCCGACGATCTGGGCATCGACCGTCTTGCCCTTTTCGAAGCTGACGGTGACCTTGATCGCGTTCTCGACGACGTGGTAGTTGGTCAGGATGTCACCGCTGGCAGAGATCACGATCCCGGATCCGGTCGCCTGGCCTTGGCGTTGACCTTCGCCGAACAAGCCAAAAGGCGATTCGGATTTCTGCACGATCGTCGAGGAGACGATCGCGACGCCCGGCGCGTCGCGCGTGTAGATTTCGCGCGGGGTTAGCCCGGCGTTCTGCTGGGACGCGTTAGAGGGCTGCAGGGGTGCGGACTGGAGGACCGTGACGTTCTTCGCGCTCCCGTGCAGGTCACCCGCCGCGGCGATCACGGCCACGACGACGCCACCGCCGATCAGGGCGGAGATGAAGGGGATGGCGAACATGCGCTTCATGATTCGGAAGGATGCATGGCGGGTGTGAAGACTTTCTAAATGTCTCGCGCGATGTGTCTAATGGCCGCGCAGCTTGCGCAGCGCGGCCTCCGGGTCGCCCGCGCGCATCAGCGTCTCCCCCACGAGCACGGCCTGCACTCCACGCTGGTGCAGGCGGCGCAGCTGCTCGGCGTCGGCGATGCCCGACTCCGAGACGACGATCACGCCCGCGGGCACCGCATCCATCAGGCTCTCGGTTCGCCCGACATCGACACTGAAGTCGCGCAGGTCGCGGTTGTTGATCCCGATGATCTCCGCGCCCAGCTCGATCGCGCGGGTGAGCTCCTCGCGATCGTGGACCTCGACGAGAACGTCGAGCCCGAGCCTCCCTGCCTCGGCGTGCAGCTCCGCCAGCTCCTCCCCCTCGAGCGCTGCGAGGATCAGAAGCACGGCGTCGGCTCCCGCGGCGCACGCCTCGTGCAGCTGGTAGCTGTCGACGATGAAGTCCTTGCGCAGCAGCGGCAGCGCAGAGACGGCGCGCGCCGCGCCGAGGTCGTCGAGTGCGCCGTCGAAGTTCGGCCCCTCCGTGAGGATCGAGAGCGCAGCGGCGCCGCCGCGGGTGTAGGCGCCCACGAGCTCGGCGAGATCGGGGGCCTCGCGCAGTGTGCCGGCGGAGGGCGAGCGGCGCTTGAACTCCGCTATCACTGCCATCTCCGGCCCCGCGAGCGCGTCGCGGAAGCGATGCGCGCCGGTCGTGGCGAGGTCCCCGGCGCCGTCCGCGCCGGGCAGCGGCAGCTCGCGCTTTCGCCGCTCGACCTCCGCGCGTGTTTCGGCGAGGATCCGCTCGAGCGCTGTGGCCGCAGGCGCGCTCATCGCGGTGAGCGCTCCCCGGCGCGCCTGGCGCTCGCGTGCACGTAGCGCTCGAG
>JACDGG010000098.1 GCA_013815355.1 Solirubrobacterales bacterium | reverse complement strand
CTGCTCGCGCGCAGGTCTCAGCCACGGTCGGGGCGGCTGAGCCGGCCTATGCCTTCAGGGGCGCGCGCGGCGCACTGACCGCGGCGAACCCGGCGCAGAACTTCACTCTGACCGCGGCGCGCTCCGGCGTCCTCCTCGCCGGCAAGCAACTGCGAGTGGGCATCGCGCTTCGCGCGCTCGGCTATGGCAACTCGATCTCGGCACTTCCCAGCGCCTCGCCGCGCGCCCATGGCAACCGCGTGAGCTATCTCCGTTCGGGCGTGAGCGAGTGGTACGCGAACGGGCCGCTCGGCGTCGAGCAGGGCTTCACGCTCGCGCGCGCCCCGGCGCACCGGTCGAAGGCGCCGCTGACACTCGCACTCGCGCTGTCAGGAGCCAAACCGGCTGGCCTGAGCGCGGACGGGCAGAGCGTGAAGCTGATCGCGGCGCGGGGTGGCACACTGCGCTATGGCGGCCTCGTGGCGCTGGACGCCACCGGCCGTGCGCTGCACAGCTGGATCGCCGTGGCGCAAAGTGAGCTGCTGCTGCGCGTGGACACACGCGGCGCGCGCTTCCCCTTGCGCATCGACCCGATCATCGAAGACGAACCGGAAGCGAAGCTGACGGGCGCGCCGGAAGCGGCGGCGGGCGACAAGTTCGGCCTCAGCGTGGCGCTCTCGGCCGACGGCGCAACGGCGCTCGTGGGCGCGCCGCGCGCGAGCGGCCTGGCGGGCGCGGCGTGGGTGTTCACGCGCTCGACCACAGGGTGGACGCAGCCGGGCGTGAAACTGTCGGGCCCGGCTGGAGCGGACGTCAAGAAATGTGTGGCGCCGGGCGACAATGGCGAAGGCGAAGACCCGATGGAACAGCCGGGCGAATGCCGCTTCGGACGCAGCGTCGCGCTCTCGAGCGACGGCGCGACGGCGCTTGTGGGAGCGCCGCTCTCGGAAGGGCACATGGGCACGGCGTGGGTGTTCACCCGAACGGGCGCGAGCTGGGGCCTGCAGCAGGTGCTCGGCGACCCCGACCCGGCACTCAAAAGCCATTTCGGCGCGGGCGTCGCGATCGCGGCGGACGGGCACACCGCGATCGTGGGTGCGCCCGCCGATCACTTCTATCGCGGCAGCGCCTGGGCGTTCACGCGCTCGGGCACGAAATGGACGCAGTCGGGCGCGGCGCTGAGCCCGGCCGATGAGGAAGGCCAGGGCCGCTTTGGACAGAACGTGGCGATCTCGGCGAACGGCGAAGCAGCGCTCGTCGGCGCGCCGAGCGACGGGGGCGGCCAGGGCGCGGCGTGGGTGTTCGGCTCGACGGGCTCGGGCTGGAGCGTGCAGTCGGGCAAGCTCAGCGCGGGCAGCGGAGGGAACTTCGGCTCGAGCGTCGCGCTGGCGGGCGACGGTCAGAGCGCGCTGATTGGAGCGCGCGAGAACGACGAACAGCGGGGCGCGGCGTACGCGTTCGCGCACAAGGGCACAGCTTGGAGCGCGCAGGGCCAGCCGCTCACCGGCACAGGAGAAGCGGGCGAAGAATTCGGCTACAGCGTCGCGCTCTCGACGAGCGGCGCGCGTGCGCTCGTCGGGGCCTCCGGCCACGAATCGGAGGCGGGCGCGGCATGGCTGTTCGCGTTCTCCGGCGGCGCGTGGACGGCGCAGGAGCAGCTCGAAGCGGGTGCGCAGGGCAGCGCGAGCGCTCGCTTCGGCTCGAGCGTGGCGCTGGCTTCGGGAGCGGAAACGTTCCTCGTGGGAGGCAGGCGCGACACGCAGATCGGTGCGGCATGGGTGTTCGGGTCCGGCCCGTCGCTGACGGCGGTGACGCCCAACCGCGGCCCGCTGTCCGGAGGCACTGCGGTCACGATCACCGGCAACAACCTCGCGGGCGCGACGGCGGTTCACTTCGGAGCGGCGGCTGCGGTGAGCTTCACGGTCACCTCTAAGCATTCGATCACGGCGGTCACGCCAGCGGGCGAAGGCGTCGTGACGGTGAGCGTGACGACCCCCTACGGCACGAGCTCGATCGGACCTGAATTCACCTATGTGCGTAGCAAAGGCAGTCAGGAGACGCCGCCCGTTGGCGCTACGGTCCCCGGAGCGCTGGGGACCACGGGGAGCACGGTGACGACGCCGAGCGGCGGCGTGCTCGGCTTCAGCTCGGGCGGTGGCTGCAGTGTGAGCCTGCTCTCCAAAAGCCTGGCCGTGCAGAAGCGTGGGCGCGCGGTGGTGCGCCTGCGGGTGAGCGGAACGGGACGCTGCGCGGGCAAGCTGCGTCTGAGGGTGACGCGCAGGCTCTCCAAGCGCTCGGCACGGCTCAAGACGATCGGCACGGCGGTCTTCTCGATTCCGGCGGGCGCCACGGTGACGATCAGGGTCAAGCTGAACGCGGCGGGACGCGGGCTGCTGAGCGCGCACCGCGGCCGTCTGAGCGCGAGCCTTCTGCTCGTCAGGCAATCGCCCGCGCCGGCTCTCGCGCAGAGCGCGAAGGTACGCCTGGCGCGAGCCAAGAAGCACTCCAGCGCACACGCGTAGGAGGGGAGCGCGCAAGCGCAGGAGGGCCGGAGCTCACGCTCGGGCCCGGACGGAGCGACGGCTGCACTATTGTCGTGGCCGTTATGTCCCGAATCCCGATCAGCATTGCGGAGTTCGTGGGAGAGACGCCGATCGTGGAGCTCCCGCGCATGCTCGAGGGCACGCCGGCGGCTGACAGCGGAGTGCGGCTGTTCGCCAAGCTCGAGGCATTCAACCCAGGCGGAAGCGTCAAGGACCGGATCGGCGTGGCGATGATCGAGGCCGCCGAGGCGGAGGGCCGGATCGAGCCGGGTCGCACGACGATCGTGGAGGCGACGAGCGGCAACACCGGGATCGCGCTGGCGTTCGTGTGCGCGGCGAAGGGCTATGACCTCGTGCTGACGCTGCCCCAGGGAATGAGCCGCGAGCGCGAGAGCCTTCTGCGCCTCTACGGGGCGCGCGTGGAGATCACCGAGTCGATGGGTGGGATGGGCGAGGCCGTGGATGCGGCGCGGGCGATGGCGCGCAGCGGCGACGTGTTCCTGCCCGACCAGTTCTCGAACCCCGCCAACCCCGAGGCGCACCGCCGCGGCACGGGGCCCGAGATCGCGCGGGCGCTGGAGAAGGTCGACGTGCTCGTTGCCGGAGTGGGGACGGGCGGCACGATCACGGGCGTGGGCGAGCACCTGCGCGAACACGTCAACCCGGAGCTGCAGGTGATCGCGGTGGAGCCGCGTGGATCGGCTGTGCTCTCGGGGCAGGCGCCCGGTCCGCACCGCATCCAGGGAATCGGGGCGGGGTTCGTGCCGCCGGTGCTCAACCGCGAGCTGATCGACGAGGTGATGGCGGTGTCCGACGACGACGCGATCCAGACGGCGTGGAGTTGCGCCAAACGCGCGGGGCTGCTCGCGGGGATCTCCTGCGGCGCGGCGATGTGGGCGGCCCTGCAGGTCGCGCAGCGGCCCGAGTCGGCCGGCCGCAGGATCGTCGTGATGATGCCCGACTCTGGCGAGCGCTACGTCTCGCAGGCTTTCTTCGCACCCTGATCAGATCGTTTTTAGGGAGCGCCCTCAGGGGGCGCTAGCGGGTTGTCGATGGGGATCCAGACGGTTGCGCGGTCAACGTTCGCCAGTTTCGCCGCTACGCTGTGGCGATGCCCGGTCCCGAGACGTTCGCGCGGGTGATCAAGGAGCTTCGGCGCGATCTGCTGGCCACGCGGGATCGCGACCCGGCGGCGCGGGGCGTGGGCCGCATCGAGATCCTCGCGACGTGGCCGGGCATCCATGCGCTCCTGGCCTACCGCGTGGCGCATGCGCTGCAGCAGTCGGGCGTGAGGCTGCTGCCGCGGCTGATCTCGATGTTCACGCGGACGCTGACGGGCGTCGAGATTCATCCGGCGGCGCAGATCGGGCAGGGCCTGTTCATCGACCACGGCGCGGGGGTCGTCATCGGCGAGACGGCCGAGATCGGCCAGGACGTGACGATCTACCAGGGCGTCACCCTTGGTGGCACGGGCTTTGCCACGGGCAAGCGCCACCCCACAGTGCAGGACAACGTGACGATCGGCTCGGGCGCGAAGCTGCTCGGCCCGATCACGATCGGCCACGGCGCGAAGATCGGCGCGAACAGCGTGGTCATCACCGACGTTCCGCCCAACTCGACGGTGGTCGGCAACCCAGGCCATCCCGTGCGCGTCGACGGGCGTCGCGTGGAGGGACCGGACGCCGACTGGATTCACCTACCCGACCCGATCGCGGAGGCTATCCAGGCGCTCTCCAGCAGGATCGCGACGCTCGAACGCATGATCGGCGAGCTCTCCGAGGGAGAGCCCCAGCCGCTCGCGGAGGTCAGGCCGCTGCGGCCCGTGAAGGGGCCCAACCCGGCCGGGGGCTAGGGGAGCGGTACTGCGATCACGGTGAGATCGTCGATCCCGGCGAAGTCGGCGGGGTTACAGGTGTAGAGAGGGAGGCCGTTCGCGAGCGCGGTGGCCGCGATCATCGCGTCGTAGGTTCGAGCGGCAGGCTTACGGCCCGCGCGGCGGAGCGAGGCGGCGACGTGACCGAAGGCGCGGGCGGCATCGGCGTCGAATGGGAGCGGCTCGAAATCCGCCTCGGCCTGCTGCAGAAGCGCTTGGCGGGCTCGTCGCTCGCCGTGGCCTCGTGCCACGAGCGGGCCGACGGAGAGCTCGGCGAGCGTGACCGTCGTGATCAGTGGCTCATCCGGGAGCGCGGCCCGGTCGGGTAGACGGCTCAGCGCGATGAGAGTTGAGGTGTCTAGAACCCCACGCGAGGACATCTCCGACTACTCCGACCGCAGGGGCGCGTCGGTCACAGATCGGCGTCGAGCAGCTGGTCGATGTCCGCGCGCAACGCAGCGGCGTCGACCGCCGGAAGCAGGCGATGGCGCGCGAGCAGAACCTCCGCGGGAACCGCGGGGCGTGAGAGCGCCCGCAACTCGGCCACCGCTCGCCCCGAGCGTGTGATCGTGATCTGCTCGCCGCGCGCGGCACGGTCGACGATGTCGCCTCCGTGGTTGCGGAGATCTCGGATGCTCACGTCCGTCATGTCGATCAGCGTATCACGCGTGATACATTTCGCGTGAGAGGCCGTCCTCCGAGCGCGCATCTATGCTGGCCGGGTGCCTGAAAACCCCCACGCAGAGCACCTTCGCGAGCTGCTCGAAGGCCTCAACGAGCCCCAGCGGGAGGCCGTCACACACGGGGAGGGGCCGCTGCTGATCCTGGCCGGGGCGGGGAGTGGCAAGACGCGCGTGCTGGCGCACCGGATCGCGTTCCTGATCTACACAGACCAGGCCCAGGCAGGGGAGATCCTCGCGATCACGTTCACGAACAAGGCGGCGAAGGAGATGCGCGAGCGCGCCGAGCAGCTGCTCGGCCGCGGCACGCGGGGGATGTGGTTGATGACCTTCCACGCGGCCTGCGCGCGCGTGCTGCGGGCGGAGGCGGACCGGCTCGGCTACACGCGCCAGTTCACGATCTACGATCAGGCCGATGCGCGGCGCCTGACGAAGCGCTCGGCTGACACGGTCGGGGTCGATCCCAAGCGCTATACGCCCGCCGCGATTCACAACCAGATCTCGGCGGCGAAGAACCGCCTGTGCGACGCGGAGAGCTTCCGCCATGCGGCGGGCTCGCCATATGAGGAGATGCTCGCGGACGTCTATGACATCTACGAGCGCGATCTGCTGCGCATGAACGCGATGGACTTCGACGACCTGCTGTTCCGCACGGTCAACCTGCTGGAGCTGTTCAGCGACGTACGCGAGCGCTACACGAACGCGTTCCGCCACGTGCTCGTCGACGAGTACCAGGACACCAACCACGCCCAGTACCGCCTGCTGCAGCTGCTCGTCGGCGGCGGACGCCCGCCGCAGCGAGGAGCGGAGCAAGCCGGAGACCGGCCTACATACGCCGGCCCCGTTGGGCATCGCAATCTCGCGGTCGTAGGGGACGACGCGCAGTGCCTCGCGCGGGGGACACGCGTGACGATGGCCGACGGCAGTCAGCGGCCGATCGAGCAGATTCGCGCGGGCGAGCAGGTCCTCGCGGCGCATGGGAGCGGCGAGTTCCGGCCTGCCGCGGTCACGCGCACGCATGAGTCGCCCGCCACCGAGGGGGTGGCGGTCACGACGAGCTCAGGGCGGCGGGTCGTGAGCACACCCGAGCACATTCACTTCGCCGGCTTCCTGACCGGCAGGAGCCCGCAGCTGCACATGACCTACCTGATGTGGAAGCGTGGCCGGGGGTTCCGCGTTGGGACGTCCCGCACGTACACGGCGAGTCAGGTCAAGCCGGTCGTGGGCGTCCGCTTCAGGATGCGCACGGAGGGCGCCGACGCGGCATGGGTCGTGTCGGTCCACGAAAGCGACGCCGAGGCGCGGATCGCCGAGCACATCCTGTCGGCCAAGTGGAGCCTGCCCACGCTTCCGTTCAACGCAAGACCCACCGCAGCGCGCTCCGTCGACAGCGTCGTCGGAGACCAGGAGATGATCGACCGCGTCTTCGCCTCGCTCGACACCGAGTACTCCGGGCGCGAGCTGCTCGACGCGGAAGGCCTCAGCCTGCGCTTCCCGCATTTCAGCGCCGGGGGGCACACGTCCTCCAGGCGAGGGTCCACGCGTTGCCGGCGGCGAATGGTCCTGACGCTGTGCGGCGACCCACGCGGCGCCTCCTCGCTGCACCGCATCTCGATGTTCGGCTATGACGAGGAGGGCCGCGAGGCCATGCAGCGGATCGGGCTCAGCGTGAGGCCCGCGCGCCGTGGATCGACGGGCTGGCGCTATGAGACGGCCTCGCGCGACATGAGAGCGCTGCTCGACACCGCCGAGCGTGTGGGGGAGGTGCTGGATGTTCAGCTGCAGCTGAACGCGCGTCTCGGCTCAACCCCCGACGGCGCGAGCAATTCCTTGCCGTTCATGCCCGCCTCCGCAATTCGTCCCGGGATGGTCATGATCGGCGGCGATGGGAGCTTCGACGTCGTCGAGGTCGTCGCGCGCGTCGACATCGACGGGCCGGTCTATGACCTCGATGTGGAGGGCGTGCATAACTTCATCGCCGAGGGACTCGTCACACACAACTCGATCTACAGCTTTCGCGGCGCTGATGTGAGGAATATCCTGGACTTCCAGGAGGACTTCCCCGACGCGCGGGTGGTCAAGCTCGAGCAGAACTACCGCTCGACCGAGACGATCCTCTCCGCGGCCAACGCGGTGATCTCCAACAATCGCGGCGGCATCGCCAAGCGCCTGTGGAGCGAGCTCGGGCAGGGCGATCAGATCCAGCTGCGCGCACTGGAGGACGAGCACGCCGAGGCGCGCTTCGTCGTCGGGGAGATCGAGCGACTGGTCGACGAGGGCGCGTCGCGCTCGGAGATCGCGGTGCTGTATCGCACGAACGCGATGTCGCGCGTGATCGAGGACTCGCTCGTGCGCCGCGAGATCGCCTACCAGGTGATCGGCGGCACCAAGTTCTACGAACGCGCCGAGATCAAGGACGCAATCGCCTACCTCTCGCTGCTGGCGAACCCTTTCGACGTGGTCAGCTTCACGCGCGTCGTCAACTCGCCGCGCCGCGGCATCGGGCAGACCTCGCTGGCGCGCGTGATCGGCTACGCCGCAAGCGTCGATGAGTCGGTCTGGGACGCGGCCGCGGCGCCGGCGCAGATCCCCGGGCTCGGCGCGGCAGCTGTCAAGGCGCTCGACCGCTTCATGGGCACGATGGGCGAGCTGCGCGCGATGGCCGGCCTGCCGGGAGGGGCGGAGGAGAGCGGAGAGCCGCGGCGCAGCACGGTGGCGATCTCCGAGCTGCTCGACGCGATGCTCTCCCGTAGCGGCTACGTCGAGGCGCTGGAGGCGGAGCGCACGATCGAGGCGCAGGGGCGCCTCGAGAACCTCGAGCAGCTGGTCGAGGTGGGACGAGAGTTCGACCTTGCGGCGGCGCCCGGCGAGGACACGCTCGAGGTCTTCCTGCAGCAGATCGCGCTCGTGGCGGACGCGGATACGCGCAGCGATGAGACAGGGCTCGTGACGCTGATGACGCTGCACAACGCCAAGGGCCTGGAGTACCCGATCGTGTTCATCGCCGGCTGCGAGGAGGGTGTCTTCCCGCACTCGCGTGCGATCGACGAGGGGGGCCTGGAGGAGGAGCGGCGCCTGTTCTACGTGGGCATCACCAGGGCGATGCGCCAGCTGTATCTGAGCTATGCGCGCCGGCGCGCCGTGTTCGGTTCGCAGACCTTCGGGATGCCGAGCCGCTTCCTCGATGAGATCCCGGGCGATCTGCTTGAGGAACCGCGCGAGATGATCTTTCGCAGCGCAGCCTCCGCCCCCCAGAGCTTTGCGGGCCGCGGCGTTCCGCGCACGCTGGCCGCCCGCGGCGCCGCCGCGCAGGCGCGCTGGGGTGAGCCGGCGAGCGCAGGCTCAGAGCGTGCCCCAGCGAACGCTGCCAACAGCTTCCGTCTCGGTGAGGACGTCGTGCACGCGGCCTTCGGTGACGGGGTCATCACCGGCGTGGAGCCCGGCGGGGTGATCGTGGTCCGCTTCGCCGAAGATGGCTCGGAGCGCAAGCTGATGGCCGAGTACGCGCCGGTGAGCCGGCGCTGAGGCGCGCATACTTTCCGAACGCCAACGCATGGAACGCATAGCATCCCGAACATGAGCGCGACGGTCATTGACGGCAAGGGGATCGCCGCGGAGGTGCGGGGGGCGGTCGCTGCGGATGTCGCGGCGTTTCACGAGCGCTACGGACGAGCTCCCGGGCTGGCCACGGTGCTCGTCGGCGAGGACCCCGCATCGGCGATCTACGTCGCGGCGAAGCAGCGCGCGTGTCTGGAGGTCGGGATCATTCCCTTCGACCGCCGCCTGCCGGCCGAGTCAACGTTCGACGAGGTGACCGAGGAGCTCGAAGAGCTGAATTCCGACAGGGCGGTCAACGCCATCCTGCTGCAGCTGCCGGTGCCCGCTCACCTCGACGGTCCCGCGTTGACGGCGATGATCTCGCCCGACAAGGACGTCGACGGGCTGACTCCGGTCAATGCCGGGCTGCTCTCGCTCGGACGCCCAGGCCTGAGGCCGTGCACGCCGTGTGGCGTGATGGAGCTGCTCGACCGCAGTGGCGTCTCGCTCGCGGGCGCCGAGGCGGTCCTCGTCGGGCGCTCGAACCTGTTCGGCAAGCCGATGGCGCAGCTGCTGCTGGAGCGCAACGCGACCGTCACGATCTGTCACTCGCGCACGCGCGACCTGCGCGCGAGCTGTGCGCGGGCGGACGTCCTGATCGCGGCCGTCGGGCGCGCGCGGCTGATCGAGGGCGACTTCGTCAAAGCGGGCGCGGTCGTGATTGATGTCGGCATGAACCGCCTCACGCCCGAGGAGGCGCAGAACAAGAGCGGGCTCGTCGGCGACGTGGATTACGCGCCTGCAGCCGAGCGCGCCGCGGCGATCACGCCGGTGCCGGGTGGCGTGGGTCCGATGACGATCGCGTTCCTGTTGCGCAACACGCTGCAGGCCGCGCAGTATCACGCCGAGCTCGAGGCGATGTTCGCCGAAGCCGAGAGGAGAGCGCCGATGAGCGAGGGGCGGGGGCGATGAACCTCAGACAGCTGCGCTCTGGTGAGCTCCTGGCGCTGGCGGGTGCTGCCTGCCTGGTGGTCTCGCTGCTGGAGCCGTGGTATTCGAGCCCGAGCGGCAACCTCGACGCATGGGACACGTTCGGCCCGGCGATGGCGCTGCTCTTGGCCTGCCTGTGCGCAGCGCTGGCGCTGCTGATCAGCGCGGTCAGCGAGCGCAGCACGGCGCTGCCGGTCTCGAGCGCCGTGTGGTGTGTGCTGCTCGGTCTGATCGGCCTGGTCGCGGCGATCGTTCGCGTGCTCGAGCGTCCCGACCATGCGAGCTCGCTCTGCGCCGGAGCGTGGCTGGGGCTCGCCGGAGCCGCTCTGGTCCTGCTCGGCGCGTGGCTCGTGCTGCGCGATGAACGGCCCTCGCTCTACAGCCCGGCTCATCCCGAGCCGCGCCCACGCCCCTGAGCGGCTGCTGCGGCCGACATCCGTGCAGGATTGACCCAGCGCGCGCGGAACCTTGTAATAACGGATGCAAGCTCCGGCCTGGGAGGCTGGGCCAACAAACCTCTTTACCACCGATCCAACGGGGGAAACCAGAATGAACTTCGACATCAGCCGTCTGCGGCGCTCTGACCAGATCATCGGAGGCAGCGCGATCGCGTTCTTTATCTTCCTGTTCTTCTTCAAGTGGTACGGGGTCAGCTCGAACGTCAGCTCCTTCGCGGGAGTGAACGTGAACGTCAGCAAAAACGGCTGGACCGTGTTCACGAACAGCCGCTGGATCTGGCTGATCACAATCATCGTGGCGATCGGCGTCGTCGTCGTGGTCGCCGGGCAGCTGAAACTCCAGACGCCGGTCAAGCCGAGCGTGATCGTCGCGGGGCTCGGCGCGCTCTCGACGCTGCTGATCCTCTACCGGATCATCCATCACCCGACCGCCAGCGCGAGCGTCGGCAACTTCCACGCATCGGCGGGCATCAAGATCGGCATCTGGCTAGGCCTGATAGCCGCGGCGGGAATCACCTATGGCGGATATCTGGCGATGCGGGACGAAGGCACATCTCTCTCCGACGTGCGCGACCAGGCCAGCGGCGCGTTCGGCGGCCTGAGCGGCTCCGGTGGCCCGACGGGTTCGGGTGGGTCGAGCACGCCGCCGCCCGCCTCCTCGCCCGGCACGCC
>JACDGG010000097.1 GCA_013815355.1 Solirubrobacterales bacterium | reverse complement strand
CGCGCGAAGCGGCCGTCCCGCCGGGAGAAGGCGGCGGCGCGGCGGGCGGAGGGCTTGGAGGGCTAGCCGTTGCCACGCGGGGCTCCTGTCGCGTTCGCGCCGGGGTGGACGGGGATCGCCGCCGCGGAGGGGCCGCGGCCGACCGTTGGGTCGGGGATCTCACCGAGGCGCGCGGTGAGCTTGATCCACTGGGCCGGCGAGAGCACGCCGCCGAGCCCCGCGAGGCGCGCGTTGGGAGCGCCGAGGGCGCTGAAGGCGACGTGGATCGCGTCGCGCGCGCGGGGGCTGGCGTGCGCGATCTTCGCCCCCTGGTAGCCCAGGAGGCTCGTGATGCGCTGCGGCCTCGACAGTCCCTGCATCCCGAGCAGCTTGCGCACCGTGTCATCGGTGATCGAGCCCTGGCCCTGGTGGCCCGCGACTGCCACGCCGTTGACCGCGGTGATGTCGACGGCGGTGCTGCTGGCGCCCGCGGTGGTGTTGGCCGCAAGCGAGGCCTGGGCGGCGCCGGTGCACCTCAGGCCGGCGACGGTCGGCTTCATGCCCGAGACCGACAGGTACTCGAGCATCGTCAGCACGCGCTTGTCGACTCTGCCGGCCTGCACGTCCTGGCGTCCGCAGCGGCTGAGGTGAATACCGCCGTCGTGCAGCACCTGCGGCCCGAGCTGCTGCTTTGACTCGAGCAGCACCTGCCCGATCGTGGGCGAGGTCGCGAGGAACGGATTCTCGCCCTTGGCGTGGAAGATCGAGGTGTTCTCGAGCGCGACCCATCCGTCGAGGATCGGCTTCGGGTCGATCAGCGGCGCGCCGGCTCCGGCCGGGCGCACCTGGAAGAGCAGATGCGGCTGCGGATCGGCGGCGAGCGCCGCGCCGCTGGGCGCGGCGAGGTGGCCGAGCACCGTCCCCGCGATGACCTGAGCGCCCGCGCTCAGAGGGTGCAGGTAGACGTCGTTGGCGCCGGCACGGAACGAGCGGACCTTCGTGGCCTTCCTCACAGGCACGACCGGCGGTGCGGGCTGCGCGGGGGCGGCCGGCGCACTCGCTTCCAGGCCGGCGACGGCGCCCAGCGAAAGGCCCGAGACGGTCGCGCCGTCGGACATCGGCGAGCGCGGCTGCGCGCCCGCCGTCGCCGGTCCGCTCGGGACAGGTTCGCGCGCCGCGCCCGTGATCCTCGCGCTGACGGTCGAGTGCACGTGCGGCTGGAGCACCGGGTACACCCTGGCGACGTCGCCGAGCTGGGCGTAGGTGTAGGTGTTGCCGAATGCGTCGCGCAGCACGACGAAGCGCCCGAGGGCGGCGGAGTGGCCGATCTGCACGATCTCGCCATCCTGGACCGCCACGACCGGCGCGCCCGCGGCGGCGTCGATCGTCGTGCCGACAAGCCTCGTCGGCGCACCGGAGCCCCTTGCCTGGACGGTCGGGAAGCCATCGCTGAAGTGCGCCGCCGCGTGCACCGGGAAGTGCGCCTCGGTCAGGCCCGTGATCGCACCGAGCAGTTCCGAGGGCGTGCCGCCGAGCAGTTGCGCGCGGAGCATCACCGATTCGACATAGGCCTGCGAGTGGTTGTAGGAGAAGATCCCCGCCTTGATGTTCGTATCGCCGCCGGCCGCACGCAGGTAGCGGGCGGCTGCGAAGATCGCATCGGCGGGGTTGTAGGGATCCCTGAAGCCGTCGCCGTTGGCGTCGACGCCGTACTGCGCCCAGGAGGAGGGAAGGAACTGCATCCAGCCCTCGGCCCCGGCGCTCGAGACGCTCAGATCGCGCCCGTAATCGGTCTCGACCTCGTTGATCGCCGCGAGCACCTGCCAGGGAATCCCATAGGCCGTGCCGGCCGCCTGGTAGATCGGCAGCAGGAACGGCGGGATGCGGAAGCTTTCGATGAAGAAGCCGGGCACGCCCGAGATTGAGCCCTGCAGGCCCGCGGGCAGCAGCGGCGTCAGTGCCGACGGCGCCACGGCCTTCTGCTTGGCGCGCGTCGCGGGTGGGGAGCCTTCTCCGGCCTTCGCACCCGCGCCCGCGCCGGCCTTCTTGTTCTTGGGGCTGGGGCGCGCAACGTGCTTGCGCGCCGAGCCGCCGGGACTGGAGCCCTGCGAGAGCTGCGTCTGAACCTGCGGCACCGCTTCGGGAGCGGGGCTCGTGGTCGTGCTGCTCGGCACGGTGGCTTCCGAAGGCGGACCCGGCGGAGCGGGTTCGGTCTGCGGCGCCGGCGCGGAGACGGGCGCGCTCGCTTCTTCCGCGCGCGCGGCGCCAGGCAGGCCGAGCGCCACGAGGCAGAGCGCGGGGAGCAGACGGCGGCGGAGTGTGGTCGGGCTGCTCATCGCGCGGGTCAGTTGCCGAGCAGGTAGTTGAGCAGGAGCCCGCCGGCTTCGGAGCTTTCAGCCGACGGGGAGTAATAGGTCGTGCCGGATGTCGAGCCACCGACCGGTTGCGCCGTCACGCCCGGAGCGCCGGATGAGCCGGACGCCAGTTCGCTCGCCGTGGGAGCCGAGCCCGGGTATTTCGCGAGGGCCTGGGCCGGGGTCGCGCCTTTCATCACGGCGAGCGTGCGCGCCATCACGAGGCCGGTCGTGTTGGGGTTGATGCGAGCCGCTGCTGCCGTTGCGGCCGTGGAGCCCGTGCTGAACAGTTTGCGGTTGCATCCCGGCAGCGGTTCCTTCTGAGCGTACGTGAGGCAACTCCCGGCCACACCTTCGGCCCGCAGGAAGTGGCCCAACGCGTCATAGCCGTTCGACGCCCCGGCGCCGAGGAACAGGAAGTCCATGATGCGCTCGAGGCCGCCCGTTTCCTTCAGGCTGGAGAGCAGCGTCGCGAAGTTTTCCGAGAAGGGCTGCGCCGGCACGCCGAGCCTCTTCAGCTCGCTGAGCAGTTTTCTGCTGGCGACGAGCGCTGGGCCAGAGCGCTTGGACGTCCTGCCGAGGTTTTCGAAAAACGTGGTCGAGCTGTTGGAGAAGCCGGGCAGGCTCGTGAACGCCTTGTTGAGCCCGGGAGCCGCCTTGCCGAGGTTGGCGAACACAGGCGTCGTCTGGTCTGCGAAGCGCCCGACCCGTTCGGCCGCCGGCCCCAGCTGTTCGAGGAACGGCGGGAAGTCTTTGAGGTTGCGCGCCAGCGCGCCGCGGGTCGCCGCGCTCGCCTGCGAGACCTTGTTGGCCTGCGCGAGAAAGTCGGCGAAGCGTCCGCGAACTTTGGCCAGCGGCGCGAGTGCCCGATCGGAGTCCACCGCGAGCTTCGCGAGAACGCGGTTCTCGCCCGCGAGGATCTTCAGCACCCGGTCGAATTCCTGAAGCGCCGGGTTGGCTCGGCGGATGACTTCGTGGAGGTCGCTCCCGCGCCCGGCCAGGCCGGCGCCGAGTTCGTTGAGGATGATCGTCAGCCGCTGGCGTTCTGGCAGGCGGCTGATGTCGCCGAGCAGGTCGACGTCGACCGGGCTGTGCGTGTTCTGCACCGGCAGCAGGCGCTCGCCGGAGCCTTCGTGCCCGGAGCCGATCTTCTTCAGCGGCGGCGGCAGGGGGGTGCCTTCCACGCGCGGCTGCGTGGGGAGGCAGTCGACGTACTTCTCGCCGATCAGCGCCTGGGGACGCACCGTGCAGCTCGCGTCGGAGCGGAAGTCCTGGAAGCCCGGGTTGGTGATGCGCAGGACGACGGCGGCCTTCGCCTGGGGTGTGGCCGTTACCGAGCCGACCGAGCCGACCTTGACGCCGTCGATCTTCACATCCTCGCCGGAGATGATGTTGCCGGCGTCATCGAAGACGGCGCGCACCGTGTAGCTGTGGTTGGAGCCGCCGGCGGAGGTCGCGAGGAGCACGACAGCGAGGATCGCGGCAGCGCACGCCACAGCGGCGACACCGGCCATCCCTCTCCTGCGCCCGACGGTCTCCTTCTTCACCCCTATCCCTTTCCTGCCGTTCTTACAGCGAAGGCGACCCCGCCCTGCAGCGGCGGGGTCGCCATCGCACTCTGCTTGTGGTCTCGAGCTTACGCCCTCAGGGGCGCAGACCCGTCCCCCTCGCTAGTGGCGAGGACAAGGCGCCTTGTATGACACCGGCACCGTGATCGGTTTCGATTCGTCACCGTTTTCAGCGAACATCACTTCGGCCTTGATCGGGAAGCCACCCTTGGGGCACTTGGTCGGCACGCGACCGTAGTAGATCGTCTTGCCGCCCTTCTTGATCGCCGAGCCGCCCTTGACCTTGATCGATTTGACCGAAGCAAAGGGGGCGCCCGGCACGCTCGGCACGAGCGGCACCTTGGCGGTGAGCTTCGGGCCGAAGCCGCCCGCGCCGCTGAGCTGGCTGTATTTACCTGCGGACAGAATTTCCAGCGACACGGGCGTGTGGCCGGCTGTGAAGAACGCGATACCTCCGCCCGGCGAGTAGAACGAGGACAGTTCCGCGTTCTCGATCACGCGTTCGCCACCGAAAGACACAAAGCCGACGACCTTGCCGATCGGACCGGCAGCCGAGCCTTTGGGGCAGCCCGACGGGCCGATCTGTTCGAGCACGGTGTTCGAGCAGGTCGGGAAGCCCGAGGGGTGCAGCTTGACCCCCTTCGGGAAATAGAAGTTGACGCCGACGATCGGCGGTGGTGAGCCTTCGTATTCGGTGCCGGAGATATTGAATTCGGCTTCGACCGCGGCGCCCGCGCCGAGGATGTTGCCGGTGTGCGGGAAGCCGGGAATCGGCACCGCCTTGGCTTTGAACGTCACCGTCGGCACGGCCGAGGCGACGCCGGAAAGCGCCAGCAGGGCCATGGCCGCGACGGCAAGACAGGTGGATGCTCTGCGCATCAGAATTCTCTCCCTCAGTTGATGGACAGTCCGCCTCGATCCGGGTAGCTCCGGAGCCATGCCGGTCCGGCGTCATCGAGATCTCCGCCGGAGGCGGAGAACAGTGGCGATTTACTGGGACGAACATTATCCGCCTCAGGCGACGCATTCAAGTTTGAACGAGCACCCGCATTGGACGCACAAACCTCTACCCGCACGCCTCGGTGGCGAAACCCTGAGCGAAGCGTGCGAAGAGGCCGAACCTGACAAACCTTTAGGCTAAGGTTGACGCTTAGTGATCGTCCTCTTCACGCGGGCGGAAACCCCCCGCCCGGGTCACCCGCGCTTAGGTGACCGACAGCGCCAGCCTGCTGCCGTTGAAGCGCACGCCCACCGGCTCGAGGATCACCTGGCGCGGCCCGGCCTCGACGCCGCCCGCGAGCATCGCCTCGAGTCCGAGGCCCTGCGCGACGGCGACGATCCGCTCGCCGTGGCCGGCCGCGCAGTAGAGCGCGTAGCCACTGCCCATGTTGAACGTCGAGTAGGCGCTCTGCGCATCCATCTCCGCGTGCTCGGCGAGGAACGCGAGCACGGGCGGCACCTCGGGCAGGCGCTCGATCCTGTAGGTGAGCGCCTTCGTCGGGCGCATCAGCTTGAGCAGACCATGACCGGTTACATGGCTGATGTAGGTCAGCTCCACGTCGCTCTCGAGCAGCGCCGCCACGAGCCCGGCGTACATGACCGAGGGCGCGAGCAGCGCGGCGCCGAGCGTCGCGCCTCCGGGCAGCACCGTCGCGTAGCCGTCCTTCAGCCGCCCCGCCACGAGACGCGCGAGCGAGGCGCCGTTGGCGTGCAGTCCGCTCGAGGACACGAGCACGATCTCGTTGCCGGCGGCGAGCGTCTCGCCGAGCAGCGGCGAGCGCCCGGCGGGCACGGCGCCGACCGCAGCGCCGGCGAGCTCGATGTCTCCCTCAGTCAGCAGCCCAGGCAGCGACGGCGACTCGCCTCCCCCCCACACGCAGCCCGCGTCAGCACAGGCCTGGCGCCAGCCCTCGAGCAGCGCTTCGGCGCGCTCGAGCTGCAGGTACCACTCCGAGGCGCCGGTCGCGAAATAGGCGTTGAGCACCAGCGGCAGCGCGCCCACGCAACAGAGATCGTTGAGGATCGCCGCCACCGTGTCGTAGGCGACGTCGGCGAAGTGGTTCGCGCCTGCGTCTTCGAGCACATGGCGAGCGATGATCGACTTCGTGCCGAGGCCCTCGACGACGAACGCGAAGGACTTCCCCTCCAACTCGAACACGAACGCGGGCTCGCCGCGGGAGGCGTCGAGCGCGCGACCGCCCCGCGCGTTCAGCAGCGAGGAGGTGGACAGCGCCTTCGCCATCGCCAGGCGCTTGCCCGCATCCAGCGCGTCGTAGTCGACCCCTGCCGCCCGGTAGCTCGCGCCGTCTTCGCTCATCAGCGATGATCCTAAGCCCATTGCCGTCACCGAGGAGGACCGATGGACTTCGAGCCGAGCGCGCGCTGCATCGAGTACAAGGATCGCCTCACGGCGTTCATGGACGAGCACGTCTACCCGGCCGAGCCGGTCTACGAGCAGCAGTTGCGGGAGTCCGGCAACCCCCACCACCAGCCGGCGATCATCGAGGAGCTAAAGACCCGCGCGCGGGATGCGGGGCTGTGGAACATGTTCCTGCCCGACGCCGAGCACGGCGCGGGGCTTTCCAACAGCGACTACGCGCCCCTGGCGGAGATTCTCGGTCGCTCGCGCATCGCCTCGGAGGCCTGCAACTGCTCGGCCCCGGACACGGGCAACATGGAGGTCCTGCACCAGTTCGCCACGCCCGAGCAGAAGGACCGCTGGCTCGTGCCGCTGCTCGAAGGCGAGATCCGCTCCTCCTTCGCGATGACCGAGCCGGACGTCGCAAGCTCCGACGCCACGAACATCGCGATGCGGATCGAGCGCGATGGCGATGACTACGTGCTGAACGGACGCAAGTGGTGGACCTCGGGTGCGATGCACCCGCATGCACGGATCATGATCGTGATGGGAAAGACGCAGACCGACGGTCCGCGCCATCGTCAGCAGAGCCAGATCCTCGTGCCGTTCGACACGCCCGGAGTCACCGTGATGCGCAACCTTCAGGTGTTCGGCTACGACGACCAGGAGGGCCACGCCGAAGTCGACTTCTCAGACGTGCGCGTGCCCGCGACGAGCCTTATCGCCGGCGAGGGCGACGGCTTCATGATCGCCCAGGCGCGACTCGGGCCAGGGCGCATCCACCATTGCATGCGCGCGCTGGGCGCCGCCGAGCGCGCGCTCGAGGCGATGTGCGCGCGCGCCGTTGCGCGCGTGACCTTCGGTCAACCGATCGCGATGCGCGGCAATGTGCAGGACTGGATCGCCGAGTCGCGAATCGAAATCGAGATGGCCCGGCTGCTGACCCTGAAGGCGGCCTGGATGATGGACACGGTCGGCAACCGCGAGGCACGGATGGAGATCGCGGCGATCAAGGTGGCCGCGCCGAACGTCGCGCTGAAGGTGCTTGATCGCGCGATCCAGGTACACGGCGGCGGCGGTGTCTCGGGGGACTTCTCGCTGGCCTCGGCCTACGCGCATCTGCGCACCCTGCGCCTCGCGGACGGCCCCGACGAGGTGCACAAGCTCTCGATCGCGCGCCGCGAGCTGGCGCCGCACGTCTCCCGGGGGGATTAGCAACCGGACCGACAGATGTCCGAGTTTGGCGCCCCCAGTCTCGGGGCAATGCACTTAGCCATGGTTCTTGAGGGAGACAGACAGTGAGCCGGCGCGTCCGGCTGGCGGTTGCAGGGGCGCTCGGCGCCCTAATCGCAGCGTTCGCGGCGCCTGCGGCGTTCGCCGGGTTTGGCCCCGCGGTGTTCGAAGCGGGCACCTGCAACGCAAAGGGCTGCGAATACTCGAACCCGCCCTCGGTCTTCTACACGCAGGCGGCCGGGCATCCTGAATGGGGAATCACCTCGTTCGAAGTGAACACCACCGGGTCGGGGTCCTCGCGCAAGCCCGAAGGGCAGGTGAAGCGACTGCGCGTCGACGTGCCGCCCGGGCTGGCCGCGGACCCGCAGGCGCTGCCGAGCTGCTCGCGCGCGGAATTCTCCGCCGACCCGAAAAAATGCGAACTGGCCGGCGCCAAGGTCGGGGAAACCGAAGTCATCGCCGCACTGGAAGTCCCGCTGCTGGGAGTGACGGACACGACGCAGATGGGCAACGTCTACAACCTCACCCAGGAACCCGGACTTCCCCTGCTGTTCGGCATCGCGATCGAACCGAGCGGCGGCGTGCTGCTGTCTGCAGTCCACCTGTTCCTCGAAGGCCACGTCAGCGACGCCTCCGAACCCTCGCTGCTCGCCCGCGGCGTTCCCTCCGGCGACTATCACGAGTGGTTTGAAATCAACGACGTCCCGAGAACGGCCGAAGCGGAAGTCCTCGGCGTGAAAACCGCGTCCGCCTCGCTCAGCCTGATCAAGTCCAAGCTGTTCTTCGAAGGACGCAAAGGCGGCAACTTCCTCACCCTGCCGAGCGTCTGCTCCGCCTCGACAACCTCCTACCTGGAACTCGAATCCTACGAAGGAGGGCACGCCAGCACTCCCACCCACACTCCCGTCGGCGTCTCAGGCTGCGACAAAGTCCCCTTCAAACCGACCGCGGAGGTGGTCCCGCAGACGTCCAGCTACGACACCCCCGACGGCGCCACCACGATCGTCAGGGTGCCGCAGAAAGTGGGCGCCACCGAAACCAACACCGCAGACATCAAAGACGCGCAGGTGACCCTGCCGGAAGGCCTCACGCTGAATCCATCCGCCGCGCACGGGCTCGAAGCGTGCAGCGCCGCGCAGATCGGCATCGGCAGCAGCGCTCCGGTGAGCTGCCCGGCAGCGTCCAGGGTCGGGACCGTGACGATCGAAACGGACCTGCCCGCCAAATCACTCACGGGTGGCGTGTATCTCGGTAGCCCGGGCGGCGGCGCGATCACCGGGCCCCCCTACACGATCTACCTCGACGCCGAGAGCGTCTATGGCGTGTCGGTGAGGCTCCAGGGCTCGGTCGCACCGGACGCGAACGGCCGCCTCACAGCCAGCTTCCTGAACAACCCGCAGCTGCCATTCAGCGAATTGATCCTCTCGCTCAACGGCGGCCCGCGTGCTCCGCTCGCCAACCCCTTGGCCTGCGGCAAGAGCACGGTGGATTCGCTCTTCATCCCCTACACGGGAACCGGCCCGAGCCTCAGCTCCACCCCGTTCACCACCACGGGCTGCGCCTCACCGCTGCCGTTCGCCCCTGCGCAGAGCACCACGAGCAGCTCGGCGAACGCCGGCGCCTACGTCTCCTACACGTTCAACCTGTCGCGTCCGGACGGCCAGCAGTACCTCTCGCGGCTGAGGACGGTGTTGCCACCAGGCCTCGTGGGCGCGATCCCGTCGGTGCCGCTATGCACCGAAGCCCTCGCACAGAAGGGCACGTGCGAAGCGAAGAGCAAGATCGGCACGGCCACGGTCAACGTCGGCGCCGGCTCGGAACCGTATGCCTTCAGCGGACCCGTGTATCTCACCGAACACTACGGAGGCTCCCCCTACGGCCTGTCGATCCCCGTCGCCGCTGTGGCCGGCCCCTTCAACCTCGGCACCGTCGTGACACGCGTGGGCCTGGACGTCGATTCCCACAGCGGGCAGGTGATCGCCTCGAGCACGCTACCCACGATCGTCGGCGGCGTGCCGCTGCGCCTGAAAAACCTGAGCGTTGCGATCAACCGGGCGAACTTCCTGTTCAACCCGACCAACTGCGGCGCGCTCAGCACGAGCTCGCTGCTGACCTCGACGTTCAACGCCACGAAGGAAGCCGCGAGCCCCTTCCAGGTGAAGAACTGCACGGCGCTGGCGTTCAAACCGAGCTTCAAAGCCATCACCAAAGCGAGCGGCACGAAACTGAACGGCGACAGCCTGCAGGTCAACCTCCTGCAGGGCGCACACGAGGCGAACATCCACTCCGTCGTCGCCTCGCTGCCGCTGCAGCTGCCCTCGCGGCTCACGACACTGCAGAAAGCCTGCCCCGAAGCGACGTTTGCCGCCGCCCCCGCCACCTGCCCGAGCGGCTCGAAGGTCGGTAGCGCCACGGTCAGCACGCCGGTCCTGCCGAGCAAGCTCACCGGGGCCGCCTACTTCGTCTCCCACGGGGGTGCTGCCTTCCCCGACCTCGACCTGATTCTCGAAGGCAGCGGTGTGCGCGTGATCCTCGTCGGCAACACGAACATCAAGGCCGGCATCACGACCTCGACGTTCGCCTCGATCCCCGACGTGCCCGTCTCGAGCTTCGCGCTCGATCTGCCGACGGGCGCCAACTCGGTGCTCTCCTCCTACGGCAACCTGTGCCTGCACCCGCTGCTGATGCCCACCACGATCACCGCGCAGAGCGGCGCCGTGATCAAACAGAGCACCCGCATCGCGGTCTCCGGATGCGGCGTGCGCATCCTCAGCCACCATGTGCACGGGCACTTCCTCGTCGTGAAGGTGCGCACGCTCGGCGGCGGCAAGCTGAAGATCGCCGGCAAGGGGCTCCGCGGCACGAGACGCAGCGTCTCGAAGTCCTCGACGATCACGTTCCGGCTGGCGCTGAGCGCCGCGAGCCTACGCAAGCTGCACCGCCACCGCCACCGGGTGCTGCACGTTTCGGTGCACGTCGAATTCAGGCCCTCGCGAGCCGGTGCGCAGCGCTCCGGCGACGTGGCCGGCGATGCGTTCAACAAGCCGCATCGCAAAGCGCATCACAAGCGAAAAGCCGCCAAGCACCACTAGCCGGCCGCGCGTCCTCGGATTGCTCTAGCGTGCGGGCGCGGATGTCCCGCCACCACGCCCACCGCCGCCGGCCGGCTGCAGCGCTCGCCCTCGCGGTCGCGACGGCCGCGGTCGGCGTCTCGAGCCTGGCGCCGGCGGCGTCGGGCGAATCCTCGGCCGTGTTGAGC
>JACDGG010000295.1 GCA_013815355.1 Solirubrobacterales bacterium | reverse complement strand
CCCGCTCGCCGGATTGCGCATCCCCACCGCCGGGACCGGGCGGGCTCCCTGCTTGAGCTCCTCGCGTTGCGCCTGCGCCGGGTGCTTCGCCGCTCGCGCGCTGCGGTGATCCCGCGGGTCCAGCGGTCGATGTTGCTCGCGCCCATGGGCCGCCGATTGGGCGTCCCCACGAGCGCCCAGCTCCCCCGCGAGTGTGGCCGTGTCCGACCTCGAGCTGCGGTGATTCCGCCCGCCACCGCCACCGCCACCGCCAGCGGCGCGTGGAGCCTGCGCGACCGCGCCGGGCGCCGGCGCGCCAGGTCGCGCTCGGACGTCCTGATCGTGCTCGGCGCCTTGAGCCGGAGTGCGAAGCAGGTCCTCGATCTCCTCCTCGATGCGCTCGCCGCGCACCGAGAGCTCGGCGGCGCGACGGGTGCCCCCGCCGGCTCGAGCCTCCTCGCGCGCATCGAGTACGCGACCTAGCTGCTCGCGCTTGCACGCGATCAGCCCTTCGCGGCGCGAATCGGCCTCGCGGATCTCCGCGCTCGCGTGGCCTGCCCTGCGCTCGGGCGCCTCGGGCGAGCGGCTGCTCGCCGCGGTCGCCCTCGGCGCACGATCGGCATCCGCGCCGGGACGCGGGCGAACCAGAGGAGCTCGCTTCTCCTCCCTGCGCTCCGAACGGCGCCGGCCGGGGATGAGCCGACGCGCTTCGCGCATCCTGAAGCGCGGCGCAAGCGACCGTCGCGAAGCGCTGTCGCTCCCGCCCCCGAGCAGGCCGAGCGTCTGATGGCGGCGCGTGAAGGCGCCCCACCACAGCGCCGACATCAACAGCCATTGAGTCCACCAGCCGAGCGCCGAGAGGCTCGCGATGACGCTCAGCACCGCGAGCACCACGCCCAGCAGGAACGAGTAGATGAGCTTCGCCACGACCGTGCCCAGCAACTGCGCGCCCCAGCGGCGAAACAGCATGCGCCCGCTCTCGCCGAACGCGGGAGCGAGCATGACCGCCGGCGTGAGCAGCAGATAGAGCAGACTGAAGATCGCGGCGGTGAGCAAGCGTTGAGCCAGGAAGCCGAGCAGCAGCAACAGGCCCAGCAGCCCCGCCACGATCAGCAGCAGTCCGCCGACGCGAGACCACGTCGAGTTGTTGGTGCGAAACTGCGCGGGCGCCGCGCTTGACCCGCTGCAGCTCGTCGCTCGCGATGCCTGGCAGATCGCTCGCAGCAGCGAGCCTTCGTCGTTGATCGAGTTGCGTGCCGGTCCATTCGCGGGCAGCGCCAGGAAGATCGCACCGTTGCTCTGCGCCTTGCGCAGCAGCTCGGCGCTGCGCTGCAGCACCTTCGCCGAGCTGCCGCCGGCGGTGGCGCACGCGACCAGTGGGCTGATCTTGCAGCCGATCAGGCTCTGCTCGAGGGCGGCTATCGAGAGCGCCGCACGATGCAGCCCGGGATCGAGCCGCGCCGGGTCACGACACCAGGCGACGTCTCCGAACTCCAAGTAGCACCATGGCGCCTGCACAGCGGTCGTGAAGAGCGCCTCGAGGCCCGCCCCGAGGGCACGCTGGGGACGTTCCGGAGACCCCTGAGCCGCCGTCGCGAGCGTTCCGATGGCCGCCTGGTCGGCCCATTGTCCGAGCGCACCCACCGTGCCAGCCGGGTCGAGGATCAACCACAGCCCGCCGGCCATCATCGCCGTCATCACCGCAACCTGCCCGATCGTCTCGG
Organism: Solirubrobacterales bacterium; assembly: GCA_013815355.1. GTDB lineage: Bacteria > Actinomycetota > Thermoleophilia > Solirubrobacterales > Solirubrobacteraceae > Palsa-744. Next base: position 541 of record JACDGG010000295.1, on the reverse strand, counting down.
CGACACGACGGCGGATCAGGCCGTGGTAGAGCGCAAGCACCGACGCCACAGCGAGCGCGAGCGCCAGCCACGGTGCCGTGAACGCGCTCTCCATCCGGCGCAGGGCGCTGCCGAGCCGCCCGGCTGTGGCCCCGGCGAGCAGATCGACCGTGAAGCACCATTCGAGCATCACGACGAGTGCGTGCACGGCCCACACGAGCGCCATCCATAGCGGCGTCACGAACAGGTCCTGCACGGCGCTCATGAGGCCGCCGTCGCTCAGCCCGAGCACGCCCTTGTCGATGTGCACGTCGATGCCGTAGTTGCTGGTGGGCGCAGCCGAGGCCACGAAGCCGGAGGTTTCGCAGTGACTGCGGCTCCTCGCCGAGAGTTCTCCCTGACCCGCGCGCTCACAGGCCGGGCTGCCGAGGCCGTTGCTCACCAGAGGGTCCGCTTCTCCTGCGGCGGCTGCGGGCGCTTCTTCGCCCGCCGGCGCGCCGGGCACGCTCGTCAGCGGAGGACTGCTCGGCGCCCGTGGCGCGGCCGGGGCACGAGGCCGGGT
>JACDGG010000096.1 GCA_013815355.1 Solirubrobacterales bacterium | reverse complement strand
CGCCTTCGCCGAGGCGTGCCAGCACACCGCCGCCGACTCCCCAGGGCAGCAGCGTCGGTGGCAGCGCGGCGGCGAGGCCGCGCAGCGAGACGACGTAGGCCCGGCAGGCAGGGCATTCGCCGCGGTGGGCGAGCGCCAGCTGGTAGCGCTCGCCCGCCGGATCGAGGATGCCGAAGGCCAGCGCCCGCATCAGCGAGCCCTGCTCCTTGCACCAGTCGCCGTCGCGGATGCTGCGCACGAGCGCTCCGACCTTGCCCGCAACGCCCGGGTTGCCGTCGCCGGCTCCGTCCATCAGCTTGCGCATGCGCGCGTCGGAGACGCCCATCCGGGCCGCGGCCTCGGCTCGCGGCAGGCCCTGCAGGTAGCAGAGCACCGCGGCCTCGCGCTCGCGCTCGCCGAGCCGCGCGCGCAGGCCCTCGAACAGGTGGCGCAGGCGCGTGCGATCGTCTAGTTCGGCCGCGAGGTCGCACTCCTCACCGGACGCGGAACGGGAGTGGAGATCGGACGTGGGACCGTCCGCGGCGACGCTCGCCGCTCGCGCGCCCCCGTCGATGCGCCCGCGCGAGCGCGACTCCTCGATTGCCCGCCGGAACGTGACGAGCACGAGCCAGCCAACCGGGTTGGCGACCTCCTGACCCTCGAGTATCGCCATGTAGAGGCCCTGCCAGGCCCCCGCATAGCAGGCCTCGAGATCGCACTCGTCGAGCGTCACCCCACAGCCGCGCAGTCGCGCGGCGACAACCCCGATCACCCGCGCCTGCATGCCCGCGAACTCACGCCGCAAGAGCCGTTCTGCGCGGTAGCGGCGGAGCGTCACAGGGCTCATCGGCGCGAGCTTACGAGATTCTGCGGGCTTGACGAATTCTGCGATCCAGTCGAACTGGAAAAGTCCGCAATTAGCGCCCGGCGCGCGTCACATCTGGCGCGTATGTGTCTCTCGCGAGGGCGATCCCCGCTCAGGCGGACTGCTCGAAGCGCTCGATCTGCGCGAGGCTGACCGCGCGCATGTCCTCGCCGTCGAGATGGGCGCGATGCCACTCGACGACGAGGCCGAGGGCCCGATCTAGATCCCAGCGACAACGCCAGCCGAGCTGCTGCTCGGCCGCCGAGGAGTCCAGCTCCAGGTGGGGGGCCTCGGGCGGGTTGGCGTCCTTGTCGAGCTCGACGTCGAGCGCCCCCTCCCACAGCTCTGCGAGGCGGGAGGCGATCCACCCGACGGTGCGCGCGTCCGCCGCGGGCGGTCCGAAGTTCCAGGCGCGCGCAACGTCCTCGCCGCCGTGCAGCGCCTGGGCGAGGCGCAGGTAGCCGCTGAGCGGGTTGAGCACGTGCTGCCAGGGCCTGACGGCGTTCGGGTTGCGGATGCGCAGCGCGCCGTGAGTCTGCACCGCGCGCACGCTGTCGGCCACGAGCCGGTCCTCGCCCCAGTCGCCGCCGCCGATCACGTTGCCGGCGCGCGCGCTCGCCACCCCCGGCGCTCCTTCACGGTCGAAGAATGAGTCGCGGTAGGCGGCCGTCACCAGCTCGGCGCAGGCCTTGGAGCTCGAGTAGGGGTCGTGCCCGCCGAGCGGGTCGCCCTCCACGAAGCGGCGCTGCGCTCGCCCGTCGTTCTCGTAGCACTTGTCCGAGGTGACGACGACGAACGCGCGCACCTGCTCGCCGGCGCAGCGAACCGCCTCGAGCACGTTGACGGTTCCCATCACGTTGACCGCATAGGTCATCGCGGGGTCGCGCAGCGAGCGTCTGACGAGCGGCTGCGCGGCGAGGTGCAGCACGATCTCGGGCTCGACCCGGGCGATCGCCGCGCGCACCGCGTCGGCGTCGCGGATGTCCAGGCGCTGCTCGGAGACTCCCTCGCCGACCCGCGCCAGCTCGTACAGGCAGGGACTCGTCGGCTCGCCGCTCGCGAGGCCGTGCACCTCGGCTCCGAGCGAGCACAGCCACAGCGCAAGCCAGGCGCCCTTGAAGCCCGTGTGCCCCGTGAGGAGCACGCGCCGGCCCCTCCAGAAGTCGTCCTCGATGCTCACAGGGCGGGTATCTTCACGCAATCGCCTCGCCTCCCCCCGCCCGCACCCCGGCAGACTCCGTGGCGGCCGCCCTGCCGAGGCGCGCCGAGGTACTCGACGTGCCGCTCGCCGTCTCGAACTATGAGGAGGTGATCGACTGGATGGAAGGCGTGATCGAGGCGGATGGCCGCGCCTACGTGACGGCCGCGGCAGTCAACCTCGTGATGAGCGCCCACGAGGATCCCGAGACGCGCGCGGCGCTGCTGAGAGCAACGCTCGCCGTCCCCGACGGGCAACCGCTCGTGTGGGCGCTGCACGCGCTCGGCCATCCCACAGCGACACGGGTCTACGGACCAGACCTGATGGCGCGCTTCTGCGAACGTGCGGCCCGCATGGGGACCCCGATGTATCTGTACGGCGGACGGACCCCCGAGGCGCTCGCGCTGCTGGAAGAGCGCCTTCAGGAGCGCTTCCCGGGGCTGGTGATCTCCGGCGGGCACTCGCCCCCCTTCCGTGCCCTGAGCGCCGAGGAGGAGCGAGCCGTGATCGCGGACATCGACGGCTCGGGCGCGAAGGTCGTGTGGGTCGGCACAGGCCAGCCCAAGCAGGAGAAGTGGATGCTCGCGATGCGCCCGCGCCTGGCGGCGCCGCTCCTGGTCGGGGTCGGAGCGGCCTTCGACTTCCACGCCGGGCTCGTCTCCCAGGCACCGGCGTGGATGGGCCGCAACGGCCTGGAGTGGCTCTACCGGCTCTCGCGCGAGCCGCGGCGGCTGTGGCCGCGCTACGTGCGCTACAACCCGCGCTTCGTGGCGGGCTTCCTGCGCCAGTACCTCGAGCACCGCCGCAACCCGCACGGCTGAGGCGGGTTTAGTCACACAGCCCACGCAGGCAGGGACGACGGGGGCGCCGCTAATCTCATGGCTTCGATGAACGCCTCACACAGCTCCGCCGATGTGGCCGTCGTGGGCCTCGGCCGCGTCGGGTTGCCGCTGGCGCTGTCCTTCGCCGACCGCGGCCTCTCGGTGCTCGGCATCGACAAGGACGCGACGCGCCTCGGGGCCGTCGCGGAAGGCCGCATGCCGTTTGCCGAGACGGGCGCACAGGAGGTGCTCGACCGCGTGCACACGGGTGGGACGCTCGCGCTCAGCGACAGCGTCGCCGACGCCGCGCGTGCGCGCCACATCGTGATCACGCTCGGCACCCCCTCCTTCTCGCACATCGAGATCGACATGCGCGACATCCGCTCGGCGCTCGACGACCTGTTGGGGGTGCTGCGGCCGGGCCACTCGCTGATCCTGCGCTCGACGATCGCGCCGGGTACGACCGAGTTCGTCGCCGGCTATCTCTCCAAGCACCGGGGCTTCGAGGTCGGCGAGGAGGTGTTCGTCGCGCACGCGCCCGAGCGCATCGCGGCCGGGCGCTTCCTCACTGAGATCGACACGCTGCCCTGCATCATCGGCGGCGTGGGCGGGCGCTCGGGCGAGGTCGTCGCCGAGCTGTTCGCGGCGTTCACGGCGCCGATCGTGCAAACGACGCCGGTCCAGGCAGAGCTCGCGAAGATCTGGGCGAACATCCTGCGCTACACGCACTTCGCGCTGCCGAACCTCTTGATGATGGATTGCGAGCGCTACGCGGCCAACGTGTTCGAGGTGATCGACCTGATCAACCGCGACTACCCGCGCGGCGGCATCGCCCAGCCCGGACTGACAGCCGGCACCTGCCTGCGCAAGGACTTCACCTTCTCGGAGGAGCGCTCGGCGGCGCCGGGGATGCTGCTCGCGGTCTCGCGCGTGAACGAGTCGGTGCCGCTGTTCCTGCTCGAAGGCGCAAAGCGCCGGCTCGGCGCGCTGGCCAATCGCAAGGTGGCGGTGCTCGGGCTGGCGTTCAAGGCCGACACCGACGACGAGCGCGACTCGCTGGCGCACAAGCTGATCCGGCTGCTCGAACGCGAGCTCGCCGACGTGGTCGTTCACGACCCGCACGTGGCGACGCCGACCGCCTCCTTCGCCGAGGCGGTCGCGGGCGCGGAGCTCGTCGTCGTGGCGAGCAATCACGCCGAGTTCCGCGAGCCGGCAGCACTCAGCGCGATCGCCGAGCACGCGGCGAGCGACTGCCTCGTCGCCGACCCCTGGGACTGCTGGGGCGCAGCGCAGGTGTTCGCCTACGCCTCCGAGCTGGCCGCCCTCGCGCCCACGCACCCGCGCGCATGACCCGCGTGCTCGTCACCGGCGGCGCCGGCACGATCGGCGCCGCCGTCGTCAAACGGCTGCTCGCCGACCCCGCCTTCGAGGTGCGCGTCTCAGACCAGCGCCTGGCGCCGCAGTGGATGCGCGAGGGCTGTGAGGTGCACACCGGCGACCTGCGCGATCTCGCACAGGCGCGCGCGGCGACGAAGGGCTGCATGCAGGTCATCCACCTGGCCGCGATCGTCGGCGGCATCGCCAACTTCCACAAGCTCCCGCACACGCTCACCGAGGTCAACAACGCGCTCTACAACGCCGTCATTCGCGCCGCACTCGAGCTCGACGTGGAGCGCTTCGTATACGTGTCCTCCTCGATGGTCTTCGAGCGCGCCGAGCTCTACCCGACGCCCGAGGAGTACCTGCCCGACTGCCCGGTGCCGCTCTCCGCCTACGGCTACTCGAAGCTGACGGGCGAGGTCTACTGCCGCGCCGCGCACGACGAGCACGGCTTCCCCTACACGATCTGCCGTCCCTTCAACGCCTACGGGCCGGGTGAGATGCCGGACGCCGAGCCGGGGATCGCCCATGCCGTGCCGGACCTGATCAACAAGGTCCTCGACGGGCAGCGCCCGCTTGAGATCTTCGGCTCCGGCGAGCAGACCCGCACGCTGACCCACATCGACGACATCGCCGACGGCCTCGTCACCGCGATGAGCTCCCCGGCCGCGCTCAACGAGGACTTCAACATCTCCGCGTCCCGCGAGCTGACGGTCGCCGAGATCGCGCGGATCATCTGGGAGGTCTGCGGCGAGGACCCTGACGCCTTCGAGCTCAAGCACCTGCCGACGTTCGCGGTCGACGTGCAGCGGCGCTGGCCCTCGGTCGAGAAGGCCAAGCGGTTGCTCGGCTGGGAGGCGCAGATCGAGGTCGAGGACGGGATTACCGCGACGGCCGCGTGGCTGCGCGAGCGCCGCGCGGGCGCTCCCGAGCCGCTGGCCGACAGTTGAGCTTCCGGGGTCGGCTGCGAGCCGGCCCATCACCCCCGATAGATAGGCTTCCGTCCCATGTCCAACCGCCCATCCGCACTGATCACCGGCGTCACCGGCCAGGACGGCTCCTATCTGGCCGAGCTGCTGCTGGAGAAGGGCTATGACGTCCACGGCATGGTTCGTCGCGCCTCGACTGAGAAGTTCGAGCGCATCGAGCACATCCGCGAGCGCATCACCCTGCACCAGGGCGATCTGCTCGACCAGCGCTCGCTGGTGGACGCGATGCGCGCGTCGAACCCCAGCGAGATCTACAACCTCGCGGCGATGTCCTTCGTGGCGGTCTCCTGGATCCAGCCGACTCTGACGGCCGAGTTCACCGGCGTCGGCGTCACGCGCATGCTCGAGGCGATGCGCGAAGTCTGCCCTGAGGCCCGCTTCTACCAGGCCTCCTCGAGTGAGATGTTCGGGAAGGTCCTCGAGGTCCCGCAGACCGAGACGACGCCCTTCTATCCCCGCTCCCCATACGGCGTGGCCAAGGCCTACGGGCACTTCATCACGGTCAACTACCGCGAGTCCTACAACCTGCACGCGACCTCGGGGATACTGTTCAACCACGAGTCGGAGCGCCGCGGGCTCGAGTTCGTGACGCGCAAGATCACCTGGCACGCAGCCGCGATCAAGCATGGCCTGGTCAAGGAGCTACGACTGGGCAACCTCGACGCTGAACGCGACTGGGGCTATGCCAAGGACTACGTCGAAGCGATGTGGCTGATGCTGCAGCGCGACAACCCCGAGGACTACGTGATCGCGACGGGCAAGGCCAACTCGGTACGCGAGTGCTGCGAGGTCGCCTTCGACGAGGCAGGGCTGGGCGACTTCGAGCAGTACGTCACGATCGATGAGGCGTTCGTACGCCCGGCCGAGGTCGACCACCTGATCGGCACGCCCGCCAAGGCCGAGCGCGATCTCGGCTGGAAGCCGCAGACCTCCTTCGAGGAGCTGATCCGCCTGATGACCCGCTCCGACCTCGAGACGCTCGCCAAGCGCTGACACGGTGGCCGTCCCGCTGTTCGACACCTCGACGGCGCTCGTACCGCTGCGCGAGGAGCTGCACCGCGCGATCGAGGGGGTGCTCGAGTCAGAGCGCTACATCCTCGGCCCCGAGGTGATCGCGTTCGAGCAGGAGTTCGCGGCCTATTGCGGCGCTGCGCACGCGGTCGGCGTGGCCAACGGCACGGAGGCGATCACAATCGCGCTGCGCGCCCTCGGCGTCGGGCCCGGCGATGAGGTCCTCGTACCCTCCTTCACATTCTGGGCCTCCGCCGAGGCGATTCCGCCGACCGGTGCAACCCCGGTGTTCTGCGACATCGACCCGGACACCTACTGCGTCACGGCGGAGACCGTGAAGGCGGCGCTGACGCCGCGCACGAAGGCGGTCATCGCCGTGCACCTGTTCGGCAACATCGCGCCGATCGCCGAGATCGAAGCGCTCGGCGTGCCGGTGCTCGAGGACTCAGCCCAGGCGGCCGGCTCGATCGCCGCCGACGGAGCGCGCCCCGGCGCGCTCGGCGCGATCGCGACGTTCTCGTTCTTCCCCTCGAAGAACCTCGGCGCCTTCGGAGACGGCGGCGCGATCACGACCGGGGACGCGGCGCTGGCCGAACGGGTGCGCACGCTGCGATTCCATGGCTCCCACGACAAGATCAGCTACGAGCAGATCGGCTACAACTCGCGCCTGGACGAGTTCCAGGCGGCGATCCTGCGCGTGCAGCTGCCGCACCTCGACGGCTGGGCAGATGGGCGCCGCGCCGCCGGCGAGCACTACGTGCGCGCGGGCCTCGGCGAGCTGACAGGACTGCCGCAGCCGGTCGCGGGCTGCTCGCCCGCCTGGCATCTGTACGTCGTCAGCGACCCCGATGTCGAGAGCCTCGAAGCAGCACTCACGGCCGCCGACGTCGGCTTCAAGCCCTACTACCGCACACCCGTGCACCGTCAGCCGCCGATGGCCGCGTGGGGCGCGGGACTGGAGTTGCCCGCCACCGAGCAGGCGGCGCGTAACCACCTGGCGATCCCGATGAGCCCCGTGTTCAGCCGCGAGGAAGCCGAGCAGGTCGTGGCGGCCGTGCGCGCCCGCTGAGAGCCCGCCTTAGCGCCAGCGCTCGAGCAGATCCTCCTCGCCCACCTCGCGCACGACGCGAGCCGGGACGCCGATCGCGACGGCCCGTGCGGGCACGTCGCGGGTCACCACCGCCCCGGCGGCGATAAAGGCCTCCACGCCGATCTCCACGCCCGGTGTCAGCACGACGCCCCCGCCCACCCGGCAGGCACGCCGTAGCGTCGCACCCCGCAGCGGATCCTCGCCCGAGTGGCGGCTCATCGTGTCGTCGTTGGTCGTGGTCACGCCGGGACCGACGAACACGTCGTCCTCAATCACCGTGAAGGCCGTCAGGTAGACGCCCGTCTGCACGCGGACGCGCGCGCCGATGCTTACGTCGTTGTCGACGACGCTGCCACGTCCGATCACGCTGCCCGCGCCGATCGTGCTGCGCTCGCGTATGAACGACTGGTCGCCGACGATCGTCTGTGCAGCGATGCGCGCCCCGGCGAACAGCACCGCACCAGCGCCGACGCTCACGTCCTCGGCGAGCTCGAGCGCAGCCACCTCTCCACGCGCGCTCGAGTGCCGCGCCAGACGCGGGCGCTTGCCGAGCACGGCGTGGTCCTCGATCGCACAGCCTGCGCCAATCACGGTGCCGGCGTGGACGACCACGTAGGCGCCGAAGGTGACGTCCTCGCCGAGGCGCACCCCCTCGCCGAGCAGCGGCCCGGCCGGCGGCTCGCTCACGCCGCACTCACAGGCGCACGACGTTGGCCGTGGCGGACGTGCGCGTGACGCCGCGCAGGTCAAGCACGAGGCGCGCGCGCCGGGCGATCAGCTCGTGATCGACCTCCGGGTGCGCGGTGACGATCAGCGCCAGGTCGGCGTCCGCGACGGCCTCTTCGAGCGGCGTGCTCGAGAGCGCGAACTCGGCGAGGCTCGGCACGTGCGGATCGTGGTAGAGAACCTCCGCGCCCAGCTCGCGCAGCAGCGCGATAATCTTCAGCGCCGGGGACTCGCGCACGTCGCCGACGCCGGGCTTATAGCTGACGCCGATCACGCTCACGCGCGCGCCTTTGACGGACAGGCCGCGGTCGTTGAGCGCGCGCTGGGCCTTGGCCACGCAGTGGTAGGGCATCTGCTGGTTGACCTTGCCGGCGAGCTCGATGAACTCCGTGGACATGTCGAACTCGCGGGCGCGCCAGCTCAGATAGAAGGGGTCGACGGGCAGGCAGTGACCGCCCATGCCCGGTCCCGGCTCGAAGCGCATGAAGCCGTAGGGCTTGGTCGCGGCTGCGTCGACGACCTCCCAGATGTCGATGCCCATCCGATCGGTGAGCATCGCCAGCTCGTTGACGAGCGCGATGTTGACCGAGCGGAAGATGTTCTCGAGCAGCTTCGTCAGCTCCGCCGCCTCAGGGCTCGAGACCCGCAGCACGTGGTCGCAGACGAGGCCGTAGAGCGCTTCCGCGCGCTCCGCGCAGGCCGTGGTCAGGCCGCCGATCACCTTCGGCGTGTTGCGCAGCGTGAAGTCGGTGCGCCCCGGGTCCACGCGCTCGGGGGAGAACGCGAGGTGGAAGTCGCGCCCGGCGGCGAGCCCGGACTCCTCCAGCAGGGGCGCCATCCGCTCGCGGGTCGTGCCGGGGTAGGTGGTCGACTCGAGCACCACGAGCTGGTTGGCCTGCAGCACCTCGGCAAGCGCGCGCGTCGATTCGATCAACGGCCCGAGATCGGGCTCGCGGTTGCGGGTGAGCGGCGTCGGCACGCATACGAGCACAGCGTCCGCCTTTGCCAACTCGGCGTAGCGGGTACTCGGGTGTATCCGCTCGAGCACCCCCGCGAGCGTCGCGCTGGGGACGTCCTCGATGTAGGACTCCCCCGCCGCCACCGCCTCGACCTTGCGCGAGTCCACATCGACGGCGATCACCTCACAGCCCTCCTGCGCGAAGGCCACAGCGAGCGGCAAGCCCACGTAGCCCAGCCCGATGACGCCGACGGTGCTCATCCGCGCGCCAGTCTAAGGCCTGACTCCGACGAGCCCGGCCGGATCAGGGCTCGCGCGGGAGCGCGCGCAGCGAGCGCAGGTCGGCATCGACCATGCGCCCGACGAGCTCCTCGAAGCCGACGCGCGGGCGCCAGCCGAGCTGTTCGCGCGCCCGCGAGGAGTCACCGATGCTCGGCGTGCTCTCCGGCGCGCGTACGAGCGAGCGCTCCACGCGCAGGTAGCGCTCGGCCTCCAGGCCCACACACGCGAAGGCCGTCTGCGCCAGCTCAGCGACGGTGTGGGGCACACCGCTTGCGAGCACGTAGTCGCCGGGCTGCTCCTGCTGGAGCATCAGCCATGCGCCCTCGACGATGTCTCCTGCGAACGACCAGTCGCGCACGGCCTCGAGCGAGCCGAGCGTCAGCTCCTGCTGCAGGCCGAGCGAGATCGCTGCCGCGGCACGGGTGATCCTGCGCGTCACGAAGCGCTCCGGGCGGCGCTCGGACTCGTGGTTGAAGACGATCCCGGAGCTGGCGTGCAGCCCGTCGTGCAGGCGCATCGCGCCGAGGAGCTGGTGCGCTGCGAGCTTGGCGACCGCATAGGGAGAGCCGGGGCGCGGCGTCGTCTCCTCGCGCTGCGGGCTTTCCGGCGCGTCGCCGAAGATCGCGCCCGAGGCCGATACGAACACTCGTGTGCCCGCGTCGCTTGCGCGCACCGACTCGAGGATCGCCGCGCACGAGCCCACGATCGCCTGCAGCGTCTCCGCCGGCTTCTCCCACGAGGCGGGAACGAAGGAGGGAGCGGCGAGGTGGTAGATCTCGCGCGGGCGGACCCGCTCGATCGCGGCGCTCAACGTCTGCGGCGCGAGCAGATCGGCCTCGAGCAGCTCGATGCGCCCGCGCAGGTGCTCGGAGCAGCCGAGCGTGGGGGCCTCGCGGTCGCGCAGCAGCCCCGTCACCTGATAGCCCTTCTCGAGCAGAAGCTCGGCCAGGAACGAGCCGTCCTGGCCGGTGATGCCTGTGATCAGAGCGCTCGCGGCTACGGACACCGGCGCAGCTTATGTATTCGTGGGCTCGTGCTCGTGTCCGTCATAGATCGCCGCGAGCGTGCCCGCCACGACCTCGGGGGCGCATCGCGCTGCGACGCGCTCACGGTTGCGCTCACCGACCTCACGATCGCCGGCGAGCCGCTCGATAGCCCGCGCCAGCGCCTGCGCGTCGCCGGGCGCCACGAGTGCATCGGGCTCGAGCAGCTCCGCCAGCGCCCCGACGCGGCTGGCCGCGACGGGCAGGCCCGCCGCCATCGCCTCGGCGCAGGCCAGTCCAAAGGTCTCCGCCGAGCGCGACGGCACGAGCGCGATCGCCGCGCCGCGGCGCAGTCCGGCGAGGCGCTCGCCGTCCACATTGCCGAGGAAGCGCACCTGGGCGCCCTGCGCCTGCGCCTCGAGCGCCGCTCGCGCCGGCCCCTCGCCTGCGATCACGAGCTCGACGCCCGCGATCCGGCAG
>JACDGG010000294.1 GCA_013815355.1 Solirubrobacterales bacterium | reverse complement strand
AGCCGATCCCGCGGCGACGTCGGCGCGGCGGGCTCGCCGGTTCTCTGACCGGGCGCTCGGCGCCAGCGCCGGCCGCCGGGCGTTCCGCGACAGGACGCTCGGCGCCGGCACCAGCCGGACGTTCCCTCGCCGCACCGACCGGACGCTCCGCGGTGGGGCGTTCTGCAGCAGGGCGTTCGGCCGCCGCTGGCCCGGCCAGCGGTGGCTCGCCGTCGGCCGGCGTCGTCTGGTTAGCGGCAGGCACCGTTTGATTGCGTCGAAGAAGTCTCATGTGGAGTCTCTACCCGCGCAGAGCGTTCCTGACACACACGCGGTGACGCTAGGCTTGACGCATGAGCGCAGCCGGCCCAGGCCCCGATCCGACTCCGCCGAGCCCGGCGCCGCCGATGCCCGCCCCAGGCCCCGAGCCGGCGCCCGCGCCGGACCCGGTGCCGCCGACGCCACGGCCAGACCCCTCTCCTCCAGGGCCCAACCCGCCGGTGATCTGAGGACGCCCTCAGCCTGCGGCGCGGCGCGAGGCGGGCGCCTCGGCCAGCAGCTCGAGGACGGCTGACTCCACCCGCGCGCGCACACGCGTGTCGGCAAGGTCCGGCCCCTCCTGCGCAGCCGCACCGAGCGCACGGGCGATCGTGACGTGCGCTTCGTAGCGATCGATCACGCGCGGGTCGACGTAGGAGGCCCGGCACACCGCGGGCGTGTTGCCGAGATAGGCGGCGACGGTCTTGATCGCGGCGTTGATCGTGCGCGCGCTCGCCGTCTTGCTGCGGGACCTCTGCTCGGAGCCCGCAAGCGCGACGGCCGCGAGCACGGTGGCGTTCCAGGTGCGGAAGTCCTTCGCGGTGAAGGCTCCGCCGGAGTGCTGCTTGATGTAGGCGTTGACGTCCTCGGGGTGCGCGTCGAGCCAGCGGCGCCCGTCCCGGTGCGCGAGCAGGGGCCCGGCGCCGCGCCGGCGTTTCAGCGCGCTCACGACTCGCAGCGCCTCGGCGTCGGCGATCGCCTGCACGCGGCGCTGACCCGACTTGGCGGGGAAGTCGAACACGAGCAGGCCGTCCTCGATCGAGACGTGCTCGCGGCGAATCGTGGTGAGCCCGAAGGATTCGTTGCGCTCGGCGTAGTCCTCCGAGCCGATCCGAAAGAAGCCGAGATCCAAGAGCCGCACGGCGCAGGCGAGCACGCGTGCACGGGAGAGCTGATCGGCCCCCTCGGAGCCCGGCTCGTTCTCGAGGCGCAGATCGCGCGCCACACGGCGCCGCAGCTGCGCCAACGACTCGCCGAAGGCGAGCATCGAGTCGTACTTCTGCCTGTCGCGATGCGCCCGCCACAGCTCGTGGTAGAGGTACTGCTTGCGCCCGGCGGCGTCGACTCCGGTCGCCTGCAGGTGCCCGAGCGGGTCGATGCAGATCCAGACCTCGCGCCAGGCCGGCGGGATCGCGAGCGCCGCGATGCGCTCGATGACCTCGGGGTCCTCGATGCGCTCGCCCGCAGGATCGCGGTACTCAAAGCCCCGTCCGCGCCCTCGCCGCAGGATGCCCGGGGCGGCACAGCTCGATTTGCGCAGACGCGGCATCGCCGGTGCCTTACCCGGCAATTGCGATTAACGATCAAATCTCCCCGCCTGTGCTGAGCGGCATAAGAGCAGGCGGTGAGATCCTGCGCACGAACGGGTAGGGGAACTGCATGACGATGGCCGACGCACCCACCCGTGAGCAGAGCAGAGCGCGCAACGGGGAGTCCTTCACGGCCGGCTACGCGCCCCACGAGCATCGCCCGCTGGGGGCCTACCGCGCCGCCCAGGAGCGGGCGTGAGCTCTTGAGAGCCTCGAGTGCGAGCGCGATGGGCCCGCGCTTTCTCACTTTCGACGACGGCCCCGACGAGCGGTGGACGCCGCGCGTGCTCGAGCAGCTCGAGCGCTGTGGCGCGCGGGGTACGTTCTTCGTCGTGGGCGAGCGGGTGCGCGCCGCGCCGCAGGTGGTCGAAGCGGTGCTGGCGGCGGGACACGAGGTCGCGCTGCACTGCGATCGCCACATCCGCCACACCGAGCTCGACGAGGCCGCGATCGACGCCGACACGACAGCTGCCCTGGCGACGCTGGCGAGGCTGGGCGTGCACCCGCGGGCATGGCGCACGCCATGGGGGGTGTGCACACCGGCGAGCGTGCGCGTGGCCGCACGCCACTCACTCGAGCTCGTGCACTGGAGCGTCGACACGCACGACTGGCGCGGGGACTCCGCCGCCGCGACGCTCACCGCCGCCCGCGCAAGCC
>JACDGG010000095.1 GCA_013815355.1 Solirubrobacterales bacterium | reverse complement strand
GGCCCGCGCGTGCCAGCACGCGTGCCCGCTGAGCCTCGCTCAGCGACGGCGATGCGAGCACGTCGAAGACCGCCTCCACGCGCGAGGCCGTGACGTTGGCGTGCTGGCCGCCGGGGCCCGAGGAGCGGCTGGTGCGCAGCGTCACCTCCGCGAGCGGGATGCTCAGAGCGTCGTTGACGCGCAGCCGGCTGCGGGAGCCCTCGGGCTCGCTCACCCATCACTCCCGCCGTGCATCAGCCGGGCTGATCGCCTGAGAGATCGTGCAGCGCGCGCACGCGCTGCTCCTCGCCCTCGGGCACACGGCCGTCGCGTCCGACATATCCGTCCTTGCCGCCCGCGCACAGATAGACGGCGTCGACATCGCCGACGTTTCGGATCTTGCGCACGGTGGCGGCATCGACGCGTGCCAGGCCGCCCTCGCCGAGCTTGTGCACCGAGCCGTCGCCGAACTCCATCTCGATCGCGCCGCGGTGCACGAAGTAGAGCTCCTCCTGTTCGTCGTGGAAGTGCGCGCCCGACTCGATCCCGGGAGGCATCACGATCGCGTTGACGCCGAAGGCGCTCACGCCGAGACCCTTGCGCACCTTGCGAAAGCCGGGACCGTCGCCCAGATCGGCGAGATTCGCAACGGCGTAGCCCTCGCCGCTCTCGACCTTCGGGTACTCGCTCGATGCCTCCATCTGCGCCTCCTCTAGTGGTCCGCAACGGTTCCGCCCTCGGGTGAGAGCGGACGACCCTCCTGCGCCCAGCGCCGCAGGCCGCCGACCATGGAGTATGCCTCGTAGCCGGCCGCGCGGAAGGCCTGTGCAGCCATCTGCGAGCGCGCGCCAACGCGGCAGTAGAAGACCACCGGATGCTCGCGCGCGACGCTCGCAGCCTCGCCGGAGAGGCGCACGAGCTCGACGTGGCGGGTGCCGGCGATGTGGCCGGCCTCGCGCTCGTAGGGCTCGCGCACGTCGATCACCTGCAGGCTGGAGTCCTCCTGGAGCCACGCGAGCACGCGCTCGGGGTCCACCTCAAGGGGCGCGGCCTGTCGATCCTCGCTCATGCGCTGAGCCTAGCGAGGTGCCTCGTGGGCACTCGTAGCGCTCAAGCCGGGAACGAGATCAGTAGGCGGGCGGTTCGCGGGAGGGATCGCGCTCGACGACGCGTTCGCCCGCCACTGCGCGACGCCTGGGGGCCCAGGCGAGCATGTATATGACCGAGAGCACGAGTCCCGCGATGCCGACGATCATCAGGATCAGCCCCACCGTGGGCAGGGAGATCCCCGACGTGCTCGCCGTGACGGCATAACGCAGAATCGCCCCTACGGCGATCAGGAAGATGGATGTACCAAGAGGCATGAGTGCCAACTACCCAAATCCTCGGGTGCGCAAACACGCTGCGACCCGCCGCCTGCTCCCGAAGCCCGCGATCTCGGCGTCTCATCACTAGGATCATTGCCATGCAGGCGCTCGGCGACACCTACACGATCCCGCAGGAGAACCTCGACTTCTGCGCGACGATCGGGCAGATCGCGCGCGAGAAGATCGCCCCCCGCTCGGCGGAGATCGACGAGCAGGCGGAGTATCCGTGGGACGTGCGCAAGCTGCTGGGCGAGCAGGACATCCTCGGACTACCGTTTCCGACGGAGTACGGCGGCACCGGCACAGGCACGCTGATGCTGAACATGGCGGTCGAGGAGATCGCCAAGGTCGACGCCTCCTGCGCGTTGATCCTGATGGTCCAGGAGCTCGGCACGCTGCCGATCCAGCTGTTCGGTAGCGATGAGCTCAAGGAGCGCTTCCTGCCGAAGTGCGCCACGGGCGAATTCTCGCCCGCGTTCGCTCTCTCAGAGCCCGAGGCGGGCTCGGACCCCGCGGGCATGAAGACGACGGCCGTGCGCGACGGCGATGAGTGGGTGATCAATGGCACCAAGAACTGGATCACGAACCTCGGCGTGGCCGACTTCTACATCTGCTTCGCGGTCAGCGACCGCGAGACACGCCGCCTCACGGCGTTCGTGGTCGAGGCCGATCGCCCCGGCTTCAGCGTCGGCAAGCTCGAGCACAAGCTCGGCATCCGCGCCTCCCCGACGGGTCAGCCGATCTTTGACGACGTGCGCGTGCCGTACGCGAACGTGATCGGCGAGGTAGGCAAGGGCCTCTCGGTCGCGCTCGGCACGCTCGAGCGCACGCGCCTCGGCGCCGCCGCGCAGGCCGTGGGCATCGCGCAGGGCGCCACCGACTACGCGGTCGCCTACGCACGCGAGCGCCGCCAGTTCGGCAAGGCGATCAACGAGTTCCAGGCGATCCAGTTCAAGCTCGCCGACATGGAAATCCAGACGGCCGCCGCGCGCGAGCTGCTCTACAAGGCCTGCGCGATGGCCGATCAGGAACACCCGCAGCGCGCGAAGTACTCATCGATGGCGAAGGTCTTCGCTTCCGACACCGCGATGGCGGTGACGGTCGAGGCGATCCAGGTGCTCGGTGGCTACGGCTACGTCAAGGAGTACCCCGTAGAGCGCATGATGCGCGACGCGAAGATCACCCAGATCTACGAGGGCACCAACGAGATCCAGCGCGTCGTCATCGCCCGCACGCTGCGTTAGCGGCGCGACATGATCGCCCGCTTCATCCCCGCTCTCCTGCGTCCCGGCTGGCCGGATGAGTCCCGCCGGGTCGTGCAGGAACCGGTCTTTCGCCGTGCCCTCGCCGCCACGCCGCCAAGCGGCCGTCTGCTCAACGCGGGCTGTGGCGAGGGGCTCTACAGTCGCTTTCTCGAGTCCTACGCCGGCATCGATGAGATCCTCGACATGGACCTGGAACTGCCGCGGATCGCCTCGCTGCACTCAGACCGGCGCCATCGAGACATCGCCGGCTCGCTCACCGAGATTCCGCTCGAGGACGCTTCGCTGGATTGGATTCTCTGCACGGAGGTGATCGAGCACGTCGCCGAGGACGGCGCCGCAGCGCTGGAGATGGGACGCGTGCTGAAGCCGGGCGGCTTCGCCCTGGTGAGCGTCCCCACGCCGCCGGCCCCGCACGATCCGGCGCACGTCCGCGAGGGCTATACGCTCGCGCAGCTCAGCGAGCTGCTGGCGGGCGGCGGCCTGGAGGTGGTGTGGCACGAATACTGCTTTCATCTGCAGATGCGATGGCTCGTCAACCTCTGGCGATTTCAACACGAGCGGCTCGGGCGCGCTCAGCGCAGCCTGATGCCGCGCCTCGCCGTGCTCGCCTTCGGGCACCTCGATCGCGTGCTGCGCATCGGCAAGCCCTGGGACCTGGTGGTCCTCGCCAGGCGAGCATGAGCATAGGGGCGAGCTAGCGTCATGCGCAGGCCGCCGCCACCGCCTGCTCCGAGCGTGCGCCGCGTCGGCATCGCGGCGCTTCTGTCGCTCTCGGCCGGGCTCGTCGTGCTGGTGGTGGGCCAGGGCTTCAGCTCGATCGGCGTGGTGCGCGCCCTCGAGGACATCGCGCTCGGCGTGATCGTCGCCGCCGTGCTGATGGGGAGCGTGGCCTTCGTGGCGGTGCGCCTGGCCGACTGGCGTGACCCGGAGTCAGAGACGGAGTTCGAAGAGATCGTGCGCAACTCCGAGCTGCTCGCTCGCGAGGGACTCGCGGTGGCACCGGAGGAAAGCGACTTCCTGGAGCTCGACCCGCTCAACGACGCGGACTTCGAGGAGCTCGTGCGCGACGCGCTCGACGATCTCCCCGACCTCCTGCGCAACGCGCTGCGCCACGTGGCCGTGGTGATTTCCGACGGCGGCCGGCGCCGTCGCGCCTACGGCCTCTACCAGGGCGACGGCGCCACGCGCGACGACGCCCACGACCGCATCGTGATCTTCCGCGACACGCTCAGGCGCGATTTCGGGCACGACCCCGACGAGCTGCGTGAGCAGGTCACCCGCACGGTGCGCCACGAGCTGGCTCACCACGTGGGCTTCGACGAGCTCGGCGTCAGCCGGCTCGACCTATAAACGGCCGATATATTGAGATCATGGGTATGGGGGCTCAGCCGCCGGTGTCAGCAGGGCCGGGGCAGCTGAGCGGCACCGGAGAGCAGGACGGCCCCGCGGCCCTCGCTGCGAAGGTGCCCGACTTCTTCATCGTCGGGCACCAGAAGTGCGGCACCACGGCGCTCTATGAGATGTTGCGCGGGCATCCGCAGATCTTCATGCCGACGCTCAAGGAGCCGCGCTTCTTCGCCACGGACCTGCGCTCGCGGCTGAGAGCAGACGACGCCGAGCGCCCGGTGGACAACCGGTTGCCCTACACGCTCGAGGACTACCTGGCGCTGTTCGCGCCGGCGCGTCCGGGCCAGCTCGCGGGGGAGGCCTCGCCGCAATACCTTCGCTCCCGCGTGGCAGCCGGCGCGATCGCGGAGGTGCAGCCGCAGGCGCGCATCGTCGCGATCCTGCGCGAGCCCGCGAGCTTCGTGCGCTCCTTCCACCAGCAGTTCCTGCACGCCAACCAGGAGACCGAGACCGACCTGCGGCGCGCGCTCGAGCTGGAAGCGCCGCGGCGCGACGGCAGGCAGATCCCCAACGGATGCCACCAGCCCAGCGAGCTGGCCTACCGCGAGCACGTCCGCTACGTCGAGCAGCTCAAGCGCTTCGAGTCGGCCTTCGGGCGCGAGCGGATGCTGGTGCTGATCTACGACGACTTCCGCCGCGACAACCTCGCCAGCGGGCACGAGATCGTGCGCTTCCTCGCGCTCGATGACAGCTTTCCGATCGAACCCGTGGAGACGAAGCCGCTCGGCAGCGTTCGCTCGGGGGCGCTGCACCGGCTGACGGGCGCGGCGCGGCGCGCGCGCATTCACCCCGCCGGTGCCTCTCGCACGGGGACGCTGCTCGGCTCGCTGAGCGCCCTGCCGGCGCGCTCGCGCACGCTGCGCGAGATCTCCCGCACGCTGACCTACGCCGAGCCCGCCTCGCCCGACCCGGAGCTCGCGATCGAGCTGCGCCGGAGCTTCAAGGGCGAGGTCGAGGCGTTGAGCGACTACCTCGGGCGAGACCTGGTCTCGCTGTGGGGCTATGACAGCATAGGCTGAACGCGACCATCCCAACAAGGAGCCCCGTATGCCAGAAGCAGTGATCGTCGACGCCGTCCGCACCCCGATCGGGAGGGCGGGCAAGGGCTCGCTCAAGTCCGTCCGCGCGGATGACCTCGCCGCGATCCCCCTGCGCGCGCTGGTCGAGCGCAACCCCGAGCTCGACCCATCAACGATCGTCGACATCATGATGGGCTGTGGCTTCTGCGAGGGAGAGCAGGGCTACAACATCGGGCGTGTCGCGGGTCTGCTCTCGGGCATCGACCACCATGTGCCGGCGACGACCGTCAACCGCTTCTGCGCCTCATCGCTGCAGACGGCGCGGATGGCCTTCCACGCGATCCAGGCCGGCGAGGGCGACACCTACATCGCCGCGGGCGTCGAGGCGGTCTCACGCGCCGGCGGGGGCGCGCCGTTCGAGTTCAACCACGGCGTCGACGGCTCGGAGGGCTCGGCCTACGACGTATACATCCCTATGGGCATGACCGCCGAGAACGTCGCCGAGCGCTGCAACGTCAGCCGTGAGTCTCAGGACGAGTGGGCGGTGATCTCCCAGAACCGCGCAGTGGAGGCGGTGCAGAACGGGCACTTCGACAGGGAGATCGTCTCGGTCACGGTGCCCGCGCACAAGGACGTCGACAAGGAGGGCAACGAGATCGACGTGCCCGAGACCGTCGTCAGCCGCGACGACGGGCCACGCCCGGGTACGACGATGGAGAAGCTCTCCGCGCTGCAGCCCGTCTTCAGAGAGGGCGGCACCGTGACCGCCGGCAACGCCTGTCCGCTCAACGACGGCGCGGCGGCGCTGTTGATCATGTCGGCCGATCGTGCCAAGGAGCTCGGCATGAAACCGCGTGCGCGCATCGTCGCCTCCTCGGTCGCGGGCCTTCGCCCGGAGATCATGGGGCTCGGTCCGATCCCGGCGATCGAGAAGCTGCTCAAGACCGCGGGTATGACGATGAGCGACATCGACGTGGTCGAGATCAACGAGGCGTTCGCCGCGCAGATCGTGCCCTGCAAGGAGGATCTAGGCATTGACGATGACAAGCTCAACCCGTTCGGCGGGGCGATCGCGCTCGGTCACCCCTTCGGCATGACCGGCGCGCGCATCATGACGACGCTGCTCAACGACCTCGAGACGCTCGATAAGACCTTCGGCATCGAGTCGATGTGCGCGGCCGGCGGCATGGGCCAGGCGATGCTCGTGGAACGCCTCTGATCCGATCTGCGCGCGCCATCCCCGCCATCGCCGTGATGCGGTGGCGGGGGCGCGTGGAGACGGTGCCGATGAGGTGGATCAGGTGACCGATGGGGGGAAGCGGGTGACGCGGATGTCGGCAGGCCGCGTGCCCGATTTCTTCATTGCCGGCAACCCCCGCAGCGGCACCACCGCGCTCTACCGGATGCTGCGCCAGCATCCGCAGATCTTCATGCCGGACTTCAAGGAGCCGCGCTTCTTCGCGCCCGACGCGCAGGTGCGCGCGCCCGATCCGAAGAAGCCCGGCGTGCGCCCGCGCACGCTCGAGGCCTACATGGCGTTGTTCGCAGGCGCCCAGCCCGGAGCGCTCGCCGGCGACGGGTCTCCGCAATACCTGCGCTCGCCGCACGCGGCCGCGCTGATCGCCGCGCAGCGACCCGACGCGCGCATCATCGTGATCCTGCGCGAGCCCACCGCCTACCTTCGCTCGTTCCACACGCAGTCGGTGCAGAGCATGGTCGAGAGCGAGCGCGACTTTCCCAAGGCGCTGGCGCTCGAGGACGCTCGCCGCGCCGGGCGCGAGCTGCCGCCCGGCGTCGAGAATGCGGCGTGGCTGATGTACTCCGAGCACGCTCGCTACCTGGAGCACCTGCGCCGCTTCGAGGAGCATTTTCCGCGCGAGCAGATACTCGTGCTGATCTACGACGACTATCGCGCCGAGGGCGAGGAGACCGTGCGCCGTGTGCTGCGATTCCTCGGGGTCAAGGAGACGATCCCAATCGAGTCGGTGCTGACCGCGCGCGAAGCCCGTCAGGGCGTGCGCTCGCCGACGCTCCATCGCCTCACGCGCGCGATGCGCATGGCACGCAACCACCCCGAGCGCTCCAACGCGCTGATGAGCAAGGTCGGGCGCCTCGCGCCGACGTCGGCGATCGAGCTGTGGCGGCGCGTCGTCTACAAGCAGGCGCCGCAGCCCGACGCCGCCTTCCTGCGCGATCTGCGCCGGCACCTGAAGCCCGAAGTGCAGGCGCTCGGCGAGCACCTGGGCCGCGACCTCGTGCGGCTGTGGGGGTATGAGGAGATCTAGCCGCCTTAGCGCGGCGGCATCCGCAGGGCGCCGTCGAGACGGATCGTCTCGCCGTTGAGCATGCGGTTCTCGACTATTTGGCAGGCCAGCTGTGCGTACTCGGAAGGAGAGCCGAGGCGCGGCGGATAGGGGACACCGGCGCCGAGCTTCAGGCGCGCGTCCTCGGGCAGCGCCGCTAGCAGCGGCGTGTCAAACAGGCCCGGCGCGATCGTGTTGACGCGGATGCCGTACTGCGCGAGGTCGCGCGCGGCCGGCAGCGTCATGCCGACGACGCCGCCCTTGGAGGCTGCGTAGGCGATCTGGCCGACCTGGCCGTCGAAGGCGGCGATCGAGGCAGTGTTGATACAGACGCCGCGCTCGCCGTCCTCGAGCGGCTCGGTTGAGATCATCGCTGTGGCCGCGTAGCGCAGCGCGTTGAAGGTTCCGATCAGGTTGATCTGAATGATCGTCTCGAACGGCATCAGCGGGTGCGGCCCCTTGGAGCCGGCGACCTTCTGCGCCCAGCCCGTGCCGGCGCAGCAGACGGCGATGCGCAGCCCGCCTTCGCCATCCGCGGCGCGGGCGACGGCGTCCTGGACCTGTGCCTCCTCGCGCACGTCGCAGGAGACGAAGCCGAGGCCCAGCTCCTCGGCCAGTGCCTTGCCCTTCTCGGCGTTGACGTCGGCGATCGTCACGCGGGCGCCACCTGCGTGGAGACGGCGCACCGTCGCCTCACCGAGGCCGGAGGCACCGCCGATCACGATCGCTTGAGAGCCTTCGATCCGCATCGCGGGGAGCCTACAGCGGGCGGCGCGCGGAGAGCGTCAGGGCGAACAGCCCCTCCGGGTCTGTCAGCCAGCGCGAAAGCTCGAGGCCCGCCGCCGCGAGGTCGCCTTCCAGGCGCTCGGGCGTGAACTTCGCGCTGATCTCCGTGCGCAACTCCTCGCCCGCGTCGAAGTGCACCGGCAGATCGAGTCCGCTGAGGTGAGCGGAGAGCTCGCGGCGCGCGCGCAGGCGCATCTCGATCCACTCGTGCTCGGTATCGAACAGCGCCACGTGCTCGAAGTCATCGGGGTCGAAGTCGGCTCCGAGCTCGCGGTTGAGCACGTGCAGCACGTTGCGGTTGAACTCGGCCGTGACGCCCTGGGAGTCGTCGTAGGCCGCCTCCAGCACGCGCGGGTCCTTGACCAGGTCGGTGCCCATCAGAAGATGGTCGTGCTCTCCGAGCAGCCCCGCGATCTGGCGCAGGAAGCGGCGGCGGCTGCCCGGCGGGAAGTTGCCGATCGTGCCGCCTAGGAACGCCACGATGCGTGGCCCGATCGCGGGCGGCACCTGCTCGAGGTGGCGCTCGAAGTCGCCGATCACGCCGTGCACCTGCAGGCCGGGGTACTCGGCCGTGAGCGTCTCGGCCGATTCGCGCACCATGCTCTCGGTGACGTCGACGGGCACATAGCGCTCGAGCGTTCCGGCGGCGCTCAGCGCGTCGAGCAGCACGCGCGTCTTGGCCGCCGTGCCGGAGCCGAGCTCGACGAGCTCGACAGCGCCCGTCAGCTCCGCGAGCTCCTTGGCGCGTTCACTGAGGATCGTGCGCTCACAGCGCGTCGGGTAGTACTCGGGCAGCTCGCAGATCTGGTCGAACAGCTGCGCTCCGCGCGCGTCGTAGAAGTGCTTTGGCGGCAACTCCTTGAAAGGCCGCGTGAGCCCGTCGAGCACGTCCTCGGCGAGCGAGCGCCCCTCGGCGCCGTCGAGGTGCGAGTCGATGCGGATCGCGCTCTCGAGCGTCTCCGTCGGAAACACAGGCTCCATCACGCCTCCCGTGCGAGTCGCACGCCCGCGAAGATCTGACGGCGCTGAGGGAGATCCCAGTTACGAAAGCGCAGCCCCGCCACGCGCTCGTGCGTCGCCCAGGAGCCGCCGCGCAGCACGGGGTAGTCCTCGCCGAAGAACACCTCGGAGTACTCGCGGTACGGGTAGGGCACAAAGCCGGGGTAGCCGCTGAAGTGACTGGCGGTCCACTCCCACACCGCGCCGATCTCCGCTGGTCGCCGTCCCTCCTCCTGGGTCCAGGTCGCCGCCTTCTCCCACTCCGCCTCGGTGGGGAGCCGCGCGTCGTGAGCGCGCGCGAAGGCGTCGGCCTCGAACCAGGAGACGTGGCAGACGGGGGCCTGCGGATGGCCCGCTGCCACGCCCCGATCGTGCGTGATGTCGAACTCCTCCTTCCACGCCCAACCCTCATCCGACCACCACTCGCGCCGCTCGTAGCCGCCCCCCTCGCTGAAGTGCAGCCAGCTGGCGTTGCTGACGGGGCGCAGCGCGATCGCGTAGGCGGCGAGGTCGCGGTTGTGGCGGGGACGCTCGTTGTCGTAGGCGAAGCCCTTGGCGGCGCTGCCCATCGCAAAGGGGCCCGCGGGGATCTGCAGCCATCCCTCGCTCGCGCTCATCGGGTGCAGGCGCGGCTCGCCGTCGGGGAGCAGGCCGGCGATCGCCATCGTCTGGCGCATCGTCTCGGTGTGCTGCAGCTCGTGGCGTATCACCATCTCGCAGATCGCGCCGTCGCCGAGCCCGCGCTCGGCCAGCACCTCGCAGCTGCGCTTGTGAACCTCGCGCATGTATTCGCGCGCCTGCTCGGGAGCGAGCGCCTCGATCTCGCCTCGGAGGGCACGCGGCGTCTCGAAGGCGTCGTAGAGGCGCGCGAGCTCAGGGCACAGCAGCGCTCGCTCACCGTGGCGGTGGGCGAGCCACAGATCCTCGTAGGCCGCGATGTGCGCGAGGTCCCAGACAAGTGGGCTCATGATCGGCGAGTGCACGCGCTCGAGCTGCTCGTCGCTCAGGCCGTCGAGGCGCGCCAGCGTGTGCTCCCTGGCGCCGTCGAGCGCTGAGCACGCCTGCTCGACGTCCGGGGAGAGAGGATTGGTCTGTACCGCGCGGGCTGCCATAGCTGGCTGTGCTGCGTCACTCTAGAAGGCGAAGCGCTCCCCGCCGGGGATTGTGCCAGCCTCAGCGAGCGCTCGTCGCGCTGGCGGCGGCGAGGAGGCTCGTGCCCGTGTCGTTCCAGCGCGAGATGATCGGCTCTGCGTGCTCATGGGCGAGCACGCAGAGGGCGCCCGTCGCCAGCCCGAGGCTTGCGCCGCGCGAGGGCTCAAGCCCGATCCAGCGCGCGCCGAGCACGCGCAGCATGTGGCCGTGGGAGAAGACCGCGCTCGTGCCCGCCCGGCCGCGCAGCTCGGCGATCACCAGATCGGCTCTCGCGCCGACGTCCTGCGGAGACTCGCCGCCGGGACAGCCGTCGCGCCACAGCTTCCAGCCGGGCCGCCGTGCCTTGATCTCAGCGCTCCTCAGGCCCTCGTAGTCGCCGTAGTCCCACTCCACGAGATCCGGGCATGGCTCGGCGAGCGCCGCGAAACCGCTGAGCTCGCATGTTTCGCGCGCTCGGGCGAGGGGGCTGCACAGCACGCGCTGCGGAGCGAGTCCCGCCAGGCGTGCGCGCAGCTCACCCGCCGCGGAGCGCCCGTGCTCGGTCAGGGGAATGTCGCTGCGCCCGGTGTGCCGGCCGGCGAGGCTCCACTCCGTCTCGGCGTGGCGCACG
>JACDGG010000094.1 GCA_013815355.1 Solirubrobacterales bacterium | reverse complement strand
CCAGAAAGATCGCGTTCATCGCGTCACGATCGGGCACCCTTGAGCGGTGAGTACCCAACGGGTGAAACGGCGGGTCCGGCAGCAACGGCTCGATCCGCTCCCACAACCAATCCGGGACACGCCAACCGTCATCCTTACTGACCATATAGCCCATCACAGACCTCCTGATCGAGTAGCAACAACCGGACGATCAGAAGATTCAACCCAGCTCTACATAATCCTTCCGGGATAAGCCCTTAGCGGCCCGATCGCCATGTGCTTCCTCGCCGCCGCAGGGAGGCAGCGCTCGAGCACGATTGGAAGTTCGCCTGCCGCCGGCGTTCTCGCAGTCGCCAGCAGCCCGACGGGATCGCTGCCCAGCCGCCGAAGCGCGAACTGGAGCGGAGCCGCCGTGGATGGATCGAGCCATTGGACGTCGTCGATCGCCACGAGCACTGGTCGCGATGCACTCAGCGCCCGAACTACGTCCACCAGCGCCAGCCCGATCGCGCGCTGATCAGGCGGTCGCTCCCCCGGCTCCTCCAGCAGAAGCGCAACCTCCAGTGCGTGCCGCCGGGGTGCAGTCAGGGACGCGAACGCCGCCTCGCGCACGCCGGAGAGCAGATCCGACAGCGCCGCGAACGGCACCAAGGCCTCGGCTTCCACCGCCCGGTACTCGAGGACAATCGTCCTGCGCTTGCGGGCGCGTTCGACACCGGCATCCCACAGCGCCGTCTTCCCGATCCCCGACTCGCCCGACAGCAACAGGGCTGCGGGACCGCCCGCAATGCGGTCGACGAAGTCCTCAATCAAGCCGAGCTCCTGCTCGCGTCCGATCACCCCAGCTCGCATACGCCAGCAACCTTACGCATCTCCACCGCTGGGCCGTCAGAGCGCTCTTTAGGCATTCGCCACTTCCGACGAGGAGCAACCCGAGCGCACGAACGCCACCGCACTCGACGCGCTCCGAAGCGCGCTACGCGACGGGATCGCGCGCGCGTGCGACGCATCATCGGGGACCGAGTGGGATAATCGGAGCGATGGGCGCGGGTGCGATCTCGATCGTCGAGGCAGACCCCGATCTGGCCGACCTGCTTGCTCCCGAGGAGCTCGAGCGAGCGCGGCGTGAGGCGATCGCGCGGGCGCTCAGCCTTTCGCCGGGAGCGTGGGACGCGGCCTCCTCGATCGAGCCGGAGCGCCATCACCGCGGGTTCCTGATCGTGGAAGGGCTGATGAGCCGCGACGTCGAGGTGATCGGGCGCCGCTGCGTGGAGCTGCTCGGTCACGGCGACGTGATGCGACCGTGGTCGTGGGACGGCGAGGGCTCACATGTTCACGCCGAGATCGGGTGGACGGTGCTCGAGCCGACGAGGATGGCGGTGCTCGACCAGCAGTTGGTCGTGCGGATCGGGCGATGGCCCCAACTGGGGGTCGAGCTGTTCAACCGCGGCACGCGCCGCGCGCATGCGCTGGCGGTGTCCCTGGCGATCTCCTACCAGCCGCGCGTGGACGACCGGGTGATGCTGACGCTGTGGCACCTGGCCGAGCGCTGGGGGCGGGTCCACGCCGATGGCATCGTGGTGCCGCTCCCGCTCTCCCACCAGCGGCTCGCTGATCTGGTGGGCGCGCACAGGCCGTCGGTCACGACGGCGCTCGGCGAGTTGACCCGGCGGGGGGCGGTGAGTCGGCGCGACGCCGGGGAGTGGGTGCTGCACGGCACGCCCCCGCGGGAGCTGCGGCATCACAGGCTGGCGCAGGTGGCCGGCGCGATCTAGGGAGGGCTCGGAACCGCGGGCGGCCCTCGGGGCGTCGGGACGAGGCGCGTCGGGGTCCGCAGTCGGACGTATCCACGCGGACATCGAAGCCGGGGGCGGCGTCTGCGGGAACCTAGGTTGAACGCTCAGGGACCGGCGCCCGCCGGTCCGTCATCACTCAGTGGAGGTTCCGCAATGGGACTCATCGAGCTCCTGCTCATCGTTCTGGTGGTCGCCGCGATCCTTGGCGGCATCACCGTCAGCCCGCTGCTTTTGCTGCTGCTGCTCGTCGCGCTCGTGATCCTGCTGACGAGCGGCGGGTTCGGCTATCGGCGCGGCGGGCGGTTGTAGGGAGGGGAGAGCGTCGATCCGCGGCCGCCGGGAGGGTGCGCGCCGCGGCCCTCTCCCTTCTGCCATCGGCTGTCCATGCCCCTCCCGAGGGCGCCGGGCCGTTTTGCGCGGCGCCGCGCCGGGTAACCAAGGACCGGTCCGGTCCCTCCTGAAAGGAACGGCATTCGATGTCGTTGATCCTCTTTTTGATTCTGCTCGTCATCGTCGGGCTCGTCGTGGGAGCACTCGCGCGCCTGCTGCTGCCCGGCCCGGACCCCATGGGCGCGGGCGCCACCATCCTCTTGGGACTCGCCGGCTCCTTTATCGCCGGTCTCTTCTCGTGGTATGTGCTGAACCGCCACGGAGCCGGGCTCATTCTCTCTGTGCTGTTCTCAATGCTGCTGCTCTGGCTGCGTCGTCGCTACGGGATGAGCAGAGGAGCCGTGGGGACGCCCGCTGGGCGGAGGCCCTGACGTGCGCTTTGCCTTGGTCGGTTTGGTTATCGCCACGGTGATCTTTGCGGCCTCTGGAGGCCATGTGCTGTTTCTTCCATTGTTCTTCCTGCTTCCGCTGAGCGGCCTCTTTGGACACCGGCGTAGGCGCCGGCGTTCGAGCTAGATATTCGGCTGGCATGAAGGGTCCGGCATTCGGGCGCCCGTCGGGTCTCACGAAACCCTGACTGCCGCCGCCGTACCGACGATTACCCAGCGTGCTCCGTCAGGGCTCGCGACAGCGCACTGCGCGCATCGGTCGAAGGTATGTCGGCGAATGCGCCACGGGCAGCGGCCGCGTCGAACGTCATGTCGATGCTGTCCATCGTCAAGGCGGCGCTGGCGCGCCGTGAGAACGGGGCGCCGGCCCGGAGCATCAGGCGCGGTACGTGGCGAACCGAGCCCTTTTCCCCGCGAAGCTGTTGGAGCAGCTCAGCGAGGCCGAGGAACGTGAGGTCCTCCGGGCCGCCGACCTCGAGCACGCGGCCGCGGAGAGCGGGGTCGAGCACGCAGCGCTCAACTACCGCGGCCACGTCGTGCACAGAGACGAAGTTGATCGGGTTGCGTCCGCGCCCGAAGACGATCGGCTTCGCCATGATCTCCGCCCAGAGCTCCAGGTACGCCGTCGCCCTGACGACGGTCCATGGCGCGGCGCTCGCGCGCAGGTGCTGCTCCGCAGCCCACTTCGCTCTGAACAGCTCCATGGCGTGGTTGCGTGAGGCGCCGACCACGGACAGCAGCACGACGTGTGCGCCCTTCTCCGCCGCAACATCGATGAGGTTCGCGTTCCCGTCTCGGTCGACGGAAGCCGGTGAGACGCGTCCTTTTCCCGGGAACCCATGGACCGCGGAGACGACCGTCTCGGCTTCCTCGACAAGCTTCCGCAGACTCGAGCGCTCGCGCACGTCACCGACAACGATCTCGCTGGCGACCCCCGCGAGGTGTTGCGCTCTGAGGGGATCGCGGGTGAGTACCCGAACGTCGAGCCCGCGCGCTGAAAGTCGCCTGACGAGCAGCGTGCCGAGGCGCCCGCTGCCTCCGGCGACCAGGATCATCGGGCCACCTGCCGGCTGACGGCCTCGTCGATGGAGCCGCCGTCCTGTTCGACCGGCTCGAGGAAGAACCGAGCCCACTGGGCCAAGCCGCCCTGCACGCCGAACACGATCACGCCGCACATGTGATGTGGCGTTCCATCCCTACGGGTGCCGGTCATGACCCATTCGGTCCACGCGGTCTCACCGTCGATCGCGCGTCTCGGCACCTCGGCGTGGAGGTCGGGCACGAACGCGAGGATCTGCTCCCAGTTGTGGCGCACCTGCTCACGTCCGCTGAAGCCCCGGCTGGGATGAGCCGGGGCGTCGTTCGCGTAGTCCTCGGCGAAGCACGCTGCGATGGCGTTGACATCGTGCGCGTTCGTTGCCTCGACCAGCCGGTCGACCATCTGCCCCGCCTGACTCATCGCGACCCTCATTTTCATTATAGTTTGCTGTAATGAATCCAGTATGAAGAAACAAGAGCCTGATGTCAAGCAAAAGCGTCCCTACGACGCCAGCCGCCGCCAAGAGCAGGCACGGCTCACCGCCGCCCGGATAGTCGAGGTCGCCGAGCGGCGCTTCCTGACGGATGGGCTCGGCACGACGCTCGCGAGCATCGCGGCCGAGGCGGGCGTCTCTGCCGACACGCTGTACAAGTCCTTCGGGGGTAGGGCGGGATTGCTGCGGGCGATCCGTCAGCGTGCACTGCTGGGAGACGGCTCAGCCCCTGCCGAGCAACGATCCAACGCGTTGCACGGGCGCGATAGCGACCCTCGCGAGATCCTCCGTGGCTGGGGCACGCTGACCGCAGAGGTCATGCCCCGAGTGGCGCCGATCCTCCTGCTGATCCGCTCGGCCGCAGGGACGGATGCCCGCGTAGGCGAGTTGCAAGCGGAGATGGACGAAGACCGGTACCGCCGCATGTCCGAGAACGCTCACCGCCTCGCGGAGTCGGGCCATCTTCGAGCAGGGGTCACGGCTCAGAACGCGGCGGATGTCCTCTGGACCTACAGCTCACCCGAGCTCTACGAGCTGCTTGTACTCAAGCGAGGCTGGTCAGCCGAGCGGTACGGAACGTTCATCGCCGACGGGATAGCCGCGCAGCTGCTGTGAGCGGCTGCATGGGGCGGTTTCACCGCTTCGCGGCGCCGGCCCAAGGCGGCTGTGCGCGACGCGCGCGATGTCCGGGAGCGTGGCGACGGCGAGCTCCCACCCGGCCTTGAGGGGCACAGGGTATGAGGGGCCTAGAAAGCGAGGACCGTGTCACCCTCGGTAATCGCGGGCGGGCTGACGTCGGTACTGATGTTGTCCTTGACCCACTCCGCGGCGCGCCGAGATGACTCGTCCGTTCCGGCCTTGTCTTGACAGACCGTGACGGTCATGCCGCCCTCGCCACTGCGAAAGGCCGCGTAGCTAGCAAAGCCAGGCACCCCTCCGATGAGGTCTTTCACGTCGTCTTGCCTCTGCCCAAGCGCATCGAAAAGCTCCTGTGCACCCTGCCCTGAATAGCTTCGAACGACCACGTACATAACGCCCCCCTTATGCGACTGTTGCCGCGTCGGTTCTCGTCGAGCCAAGCTACCGGCTTGCCCACGACGGTGCCTCCACCCCGCCTCCCTCATCACGGCGCAGGCCACGGCTCTGGTCTCGGGGCCGGTGCACCTGATGACCGCTCCCGCGCCGGGTGTCGCGGACGAGCCAAATGTCCCCGTCGCCCCCCTCGCCCCACGTCTCCGCGGTGCGCCGGAGGAAGGCCTGCCACGCCCTGTGCTCCACGTCGCTCATTTCGCCCTTGGCGCGTGGATCGAACAGGCAGGCGCCCAACGCGCTAGAGCTCGATCTCCACCTCGGCGGCTGAAGGCGAGGCCGAGTGGACCCGGTTACGGCCGTTCTCCTTGGCGGCGTAAAGAGCACGGTCGGCCTTGCGCAGCAGCTCGTCCGGCTCGGCGGCGTCCATGGGCAAGACGGCCACGCCAAGACTCGCGGTAATCGCACCGATGCCCACTAGTTCGGCGTGTTCGATCTCGCTGCGCAGCTTCTCGGCCAGGATCATGGCTGAGTCGCGGTCGGTGTCGGGGAGCAGAACGAGGAACTCCTCCCCCCCATAACGGGCGGCGAAGTCGCTAGCGCGAATCGTTGAGCCGATGATGCTCCCCACAAGGGCCAGTGCCCGATCCCCGCTCTCGTGGCCATGCCGGTCGTTCAGTAGCTTGAAGTGATCGAGGTCCAGCATGATTGCCGCGAGAGGAGTGATGCTGCGACCGGCATGCGCGGCCATCCGCTTGAAGGCTTCGTCAGCGGCACGGCGGTTGGGCAGGCCGGTGAGTGCGTCGCTCGCCGCGCGCCCCTCGGCAATCGCGAGGTTGCGTTGGTTGGCGAGGATCGGCGCTGCCTGTGCCACGGACTCGCGCAGGCGGATTCGACGGTCGGCGTCGATCGGCTTCCTTGAAGCGACCAGGACCGAGCCGATCACCTGTCCGCCGACCAGGAGCGGCTCGCAGGTGGCCGCCCCGTCGAGCCCGCCGCAGATCTCGCACTGTTGCAGACCATCACCGTCGGACTGCTGATCATAGGAGCGGCTGAGCCGGACCGCCATGCACGAGCGCGGACGCATCTGTTCGGTATTGGCGTAGCGAAGCGGGGACTCGCAGTCGCCATGGGTGATCTCCAGCCGGTCGGCGCTGTTGTTGCGGTTCAACACCGCAGCGCCCGCCCCCCTGATCAGTTTCTCTACGTGGCGTATCAACAGGCCACGCGACTCCTGCTCGGACTCGGACGCCTGCAGCAGTTCGCGCAGCTCCGATTGATCGTGCTGGCGCGCCTCCTCGTTTCGGGCCATGCGACGTGTCAACAGCAGCCCACCCGCGGCAAGCAGAGCTGCGAGTGCGATGGCCACAGCAACAGCGATGCCCGTCGCCGCGGACAGGCTCCGGCTGCGCCGTTGGTTCAGCGACGCATCAAACGCCGTGTGGACCCCGCGGAAGCCATCCATGACGCTCTTGGCACGACGAGCCACGGCATCGCTCTGCACGCGACCACCATGTTCAAGGGCGAGCACTGCGGCCTGCGTGGCGGTATGCCAGGCCGCGGCGCGTTGTTCCTGATCTGCGAGCATTTGCTGCAGACCCGAGTCTCCCGCGAGGAGTGAGCGAAGTTCCACCAAGCTGGAGCCGAAGGCGCGCGTACCTTGGGTCAACGGCTGCAGAAACTCCTGCTGCCTGGTTTGGAAGAACCCTCGGGCGCCGGTCTCCTGGTCGAGCATCGCCGTGAGAAGTCGCTGGGAGGCCACCTGCTCGCGAGCGCTTTTCAGGGCGGCGTTGCGCTGGACATTGGCCGTCGCGTACACCGCGCCGGCAAGCAGGAGCACTGGGATTGCCAGTAGGAGTCCGACGCCTCGAGAGGAAACGAGCTTCACAGGTCAGGCTCGACGCTCCAGCTCCTAACTTGACATAAGGCGCCCAGGATCGGCGCACGGGGCCTTTGATCGCTCAGGGAACGTGGTGGCGAGGCGCTCGAGTCGGCTTGGACGGCGGGAGCGCTTGTCGCGATTCCGATCGCAGCCGCGCTGAAGCTTCTGCACGACGAGACCACGCTGCCGCGCCTGGAGGACAGCTGAGCGCGGCAGCTACCTGGCGATCGTGAAGGCCAGCGTTCGTGGCGGTAGCGCGGAGTGCCTGCCCTGCGTGTCGGTGGCGGTGAGGCTGAGCGTGTAGTTAGCGGCACGGAGCGGTGTTGTGGAGGTGACGCGCCCGAGGAAGCGAATCCTGTTGATGCCGGAATGGCCCGCGTAGACGATCGCCCCCGCAGCGATCCGGCGTACACACGGGGGCTTGTTGCGGTTGCTCCTGCTCGGCGCCACGCACCTGCCGTGGACCCTGCGAGCCGTGGCCTCGCGGGTGAAGCGCAAGGCGACGGTCGCCGGCTCATTGAGCGTGAAGGAGAAGGTCGTACCGACTGGAGGCTTCTTCTTGGCGCCGACCCGCGAGGGGCCGTTTTGCTCGCGCCATCTCTTGACCGTCTCGGCCAAATTGCCGATCACCGGCGCTTCGCCCGCCAGGCCGGGACCTATGGTCGAGCCCAGCCCAGCTCCCAGCGGGCCGGCGGTGACCGTGTAGAGCGCGCTCCGCGATGCGCTGGCGCCGTTGCTGGCTGTGGCGGTGACGGTGAACGTGTGCGATCCCGGCGAGGCCGTGTCAATCGCAGCGCCCTTCGCGACCGGGCCGGCACACGCGCTCACCGTAGCGTCCGCAGGCGCCGTGCAGGTGTAGTCGGCTGTGACCGCCTCCCCCTGTTTGTAAACCGCACCACTCAGCGGAGCGGCGATCAGGATCGAGGGCTGCGGGAACACGGGTGCGACGTAGGAATAGAGGTCCGCGCTGGTTTGATAGCTCGCGCCGCCTGGCCCGGTCACCTGCACGTGGACTGCGCCCGCGACCCCCGCCGGCACCGTGGCGGTCATGAATTCCGAGGTGATGCCCTGCACGGCGGGAGTGAAGCTCGGAGCGGCGACACCGAGCGTAGGCTGGGTGAGCTGGACGAAGGTGTCTGTGCAGGCGCCGGGGCATTTCGCCGAAGCGGTCGTGCCGCTCAGGTCGGCGGGGCCGATCGTTACGTCTTCGCCGGACGCGGACGAGGCGAAGGCCCCGCCCAGGCACAGCACCGCTGCGAGCGTCGCAGCGCCCACGTTGCGCGCCGCCGGTGCTTTTCTCATCGCCACTTCCCTTCTTCCATCGCTTTTGCGGCGGCCCACGCACCGTACTGCGGCTGCGTCGGGATTCGCGCTCGACCCTGGATTATGGCGCTCCGCCTGACCTGTTCGCGAATCCCACCCTGATCGCGGAGTTTGCCAAGCACGAGTCGCCCTGAACGATCCTGCCGGCCACGTTCGCCTGCGCAAACCGACCAGGAGCGGAGCGCGAAACCTAGGCCGAGACGGACGTGATGTCGGACACCCGACCGGGTTTTTGCGACGGCTAGCGGAGGGCCACGGCCGGCCGGGAGTGGCGGCCGTCGGCATGTTCGCTCCGGGGGCCCCACGGATCAGGCCGTCGCGGCGGCGACCAGGTTGACCCCGACGTCTACGTCGATGACACGTAGTGGTCGGTTCTCTCAACTTGACAGATCAGCTCCGCACTGGTCTGATAAGGACAATGCATCTTGCCTCCCGCCGGTCCCGAGGGCGTGCGCTCACCCGCCTCGCTATGACCGTAGCGGTCCTGGTGGCCTGCCTCACAACTGCCGCGCCGGCGTTCGCGGAATTCAATGCGTCGGGCACGTGGAAGGCTGTCTACCACTGCGAAGTTGGAGGCTGCAAAGGCGGGAACTACCCCGCCGAACCGACCTTCGTCCAGGAAAAAGGCTCGAGCGTCGTGCACCAGGAAGGCGCGCCCTCGGTCGTCGCATCGGTTCAGGGCAACGTGTTGACGATCGAAGACAGCAGTTCCGGGTACAAATTCAAACAAAGCGCCACGATCTCGGCCGACTGCCAGTCGTGGTCGGGGACCCTGTCCGACAGCAACGGAACCAGCGGCACCGATACGGCGACGCGCGTCAGCGGCAGCTGCGAAGGGCAGGGCGGCGAATCCAAAGAAGCCAAAGAAGCCAAAGAACGCAAGGAAAAGGAAGAACGCGAAAAGGCCGCCAAGCACCCCACCGGCACCCAGGTGATCTGCAACTACGAGTTCGCGACCTTCCAGAACGTCTGCGTGGCCGCTGTTGGCGACGGTGCGGCGACGCCGACCACGCCGACCGGCATCGTCACGTTCACGACCACCAGCGGCGGCTTCGCGAGCGGCGCCCGGTGCTCGCTGCAGGCATCCGCTACCTCCCCCACCGTGTCGAGCTGCACGCTCACCTACATCACCGCCAACAGCGGGCTGCCGTCGATCACGGCCACCTACTCGGGCGACGCAACGCACGCGGCAAGCGCCGGGAGCACGCAGTACCTCGGCGGCGGTGGACCGGAAGAAACGACCGGTGAAAGCGTCCCATCCGCGCCCGGGCAGTACCCGAACGAAGTCGTGCTCGAAACGACCCTGCCGGCGGCCGCCATGAGCGTGGAAGCTGCGGTCCAAGCGCTCGGCCACAAACTGACCGGCGAAGCGCTGAAACTGCCCGCCATCCCGCCGGGCCTCGACCCGCAGTCGGCGATGGACCTGGCGCTGCTTGGCTCGGTTGCCAAGGACGTGAGCGGCGCTGTTGGCGACATCGCCAAAGAGGCTCCGATCCTGGACGGCGACATCCAGAAGGCCCTGGGCCGCGTCGGCGAACTGCTGCAGAGCCCGACTCCCGCCAACCAGGCGGACGGCAAGATCCTGCAGAAGCAGACCACCGAAATACTCGAACGCCTGAACAAGACGCTCAAGAAGCAGAGCGAAGCCGAGCAGGAAGCGATCAAGAACGCCGGCGGCGCGGCGTTCGGCGCGGCCATCCACAAGAAGGTCGCGAAGCGGCGGACCCGCAGCGTGAAGTCGCTGGCCTACGTCATCAGGCGCAACGTGTCCGGCGGCAAGCTCAAGCTCCGCCTGCACATCGACCGCGCGGCGCTCGCGAAGCTGGCGGGCAAGCACAACAGCGTCAGGGTGCTGCTGCGGGTGACCGTGCACCTCGCCAGTGCGCTCACGCCCGCCGGCGAAACGCGCGTGATCGTCAAGCGCATCACGCTCAAGCGCGCCCCCCGCGCGCACAAAAAGCACTAACAGCGCCAGCGCGGAGGCTTCGAATCGAAGCTTCGGTGTAGCTCACCTAGGCCCCAGCGTCGCCTGTCCGGCAGCGGACCCGGCGGGTGGCTCGCTCGACGGTGCTTCGTGGCTTCTTCGAGCTGTTCGTTCGGACACATCTTGATCCCGAGTGCGTGCGTGATGTAGTCGACGAGCTCACCGGCTCGACCCTGCCTGACCACCGAACACCGTGAGAACGCCGGGCTGACCGGATGCTGTGTCCGCTTCGGAACGCCTGGATCGCCCACTGCTCAGCGGCCTGAACGTCACCGCGCGTGAGTCCACCGGCTTTTGGGTGTTTCGCCCGGGGTTGGTCGGGCGCCTTGAAGTAGGGCGCGAACGCTGGCCGGGGTTTGACGGCGACGATGCTGCCGTTGTCTTGCCATACGTGGTCGAAGAGGCTCGCGAGGAGCTTGCGTCGCTCGGCTGGGTTGGGCTCGGCGTGCCAGAAGCGCGAAGTCGCCGAGTAGCTCCTCCGCGCGGTTGAGGTCCCCTTCGCTCCCGCCGTGGTACACCGCCCGGGGGCGCCGGCCAGCTCCCACACCCGCGCCCGTGCTTGCGCGTGAGCGCCGCGCAGCCGCTCCAGGCCCGCCGGATCGCCGGCGATCCGGTCGATGAGCCGAAACGCCGTCGAGGCCGAGGCGACAT
>JACDGG010000293.1 GCA_013815355.1 Solirubrobacterales bacterium | reverse complement strand
GGGCCACGATCGGCGCCGGCGCCGTCGTCGTCGGCGCGGCGCTGTGGTCGCTGCGCGGCCGCGGCGCGGGCGCCGAGCGCAGCACGCTCGTAACGGCGATCGCCTGGGGCATCCTGCCGCCGCTGCTACTGCTGATCGTGTCCTTCGCGCGACCGCTGTTCTGGCCGCGCTACGCGATCATCGCGCTGCCCGGCCTGTGCCTGCTGTTCGCCGTCGCGGGGGAGCATCTGTGGAGGAGCAGGCGTGGGCTGCTGTTGGCCGCGCCATGCATCGGTGCGATCGCGCTCGTGAGCCTGTTCGCGGATGTGCGCCAGCGCGACAAGCGCCAGGAGAACTGGCCGCCCGCCGCGGCGTGGCTGCGCGCCGAGCGCACGAGCTCCCAGCCGGTCATCCTCGACAACGTGCTGTCGCTGCCCGTGCTCGGCTACTACGACGCGGCCTTCCGCGCTCCCGGCGGCGAGTCGGTGGTGCAGGAGTGGCACGACCGCCCGCTGCCGGTGAACGTGGTTGGCTTCAAGGACCCGGGCGGCTACGGCGCCGTCGCGAACGGGCCGCCGAGCGCGGCCGAGATCGCGGCGCTCGCCCGTCGCGGCGCGGGCACCGTGTGGATGCTCACCGCCCAGTACGACAAGACACTGCAGGGCGACCTGCGCACCGGCCCCCCCGTCGCCTGGTCCCGAGCCCACTGCCGGGTGCAGACGCGCGAAAGCACCGGCGTCTGGGTGATGCGCGCCTCCTCCTGTCGCGGCTGAGCGCTCGGCGCCGGCGCAAAGGGTCTCGCCGCCTGCGCCACGGCTCGCGCCGCCCTGAGCGCATCAGCCGGCGCAAAGGGTCTCGCCGCCTGCGCCAGGGCTGGCGCCGCCTTGAGCGCTTCAGCGCCGCCGCCAGGGCACTCGCCGCGGACGCGTCACGGCGGCGGGACGGATCGGGATCTCCTCGCCGCCGAGGATCGCCGCGGGAACCTCCCGGGTGAGCCACTCGCCCAGCGCGGGCGGGCCGGCGGCCTCGAGCGCGGCGTCCATCACCGGCGGACGGCGCAGGTGATCGTGCGCGTCGGAGGCGATGTTGTGCGCGAGCTCTGACTCGAGTAGGCCGAGTGCGAAACGCCGCGCCTCGCTGCCGAACTGGCCGGTGAGCGATCCGGCTGTGAGCGAGGTGAGCACCCCCTCGCGCACGAGCAAGGC
Source organism: Solirubrobacterales bacterium (assembly GCA_013815355.1). GTDB lineage: Bacteria > Actinomycetota > Thermoleophilia > Solirubrobacterales > Solirubrobacteraceae > Palsa-744. Next base: position 1,098 of record JACDGG010000293.1, on the reverse strand, counting down.
GAGCATCTCGGGGTCGCGGTGAAAGGCGGGGCAGCGCTCCGGGTGGGCCAGGAGCACGCGGTGCCCGCGGCGCAGCAGGTCGCGCACGATCGAATCGACGCCTGTCGCGATCGGCGTGAATGGGGGCTCCACGAGCAGCCACGGGCCGCCGCCGAGGCTGAGCGCGTGCAGTTCCGCCGGCGCGATCTCGGCGATGCGCGTGATCGCGATCTCTGCGCCCGCGCGCAGCTCGAGCGCGATGCCTTGCTCGCGCAGCCGCTCGCGGACCTGCTCAACGAGCTGCTCTATGCCCTGCGCGTCGTTGGGGTAGCGGGAGCTCGCATGGGGCGTGGCGAGCAGCGTGCTGATCCCGCTCGCGAGCGCGACCCGCGCGAGCTCCAGCGAGCCCTCGATCGTCTTGGGGCCATCGTCGATGCCCGGGAGCACGTGGGAGTGGAGGTCGATCATCGCTGCGCGAACAGTACGCCCCGTCTCAACGGCGCCGCGGCAGGCGACCCTGGCCGCAGGTGCCTCGGCAACGGCGATTCCAGCATTTGGCGAGCGGGCTCCGCGCCGCTAGACTCCGATGCTCGGTCGCGCCGGCGGCGTCAGCTCGAACGCCACGGCAAGGGCGCAGCGACGGAGGAATGTCTCGCGGTCACGGAAGGCAGCGCAGCACGATGTTCACCAGAAAGCTCTCTCGCATTCACGCATGGCTCGGCCTGACGCTGACGGTGCTCGGCGTCGTCTTTGCGAGCTCGATGCTCACGGCGCACGCCTCGAGTCCGACGCCGCTGTTGCCGGATCTCGTCGCTGATCCGCCGGCGGGCATCTTCCTTGAAACGAGCACGACGGAAGGTGGCTTGAAAAAAACGGCTGAACCGCAGTTGCTTTTGCGCTTCAACGGTTACATCCACAATCTCGGTCCCGGTGCGGTGGACTTCCGTGGCTCGCGCAAATCGACGGGTGAAGCGATGAAAGCCTTCCAGCGCGTGTACAACAGCGACGGGTCGTTCAAAGAAGAACCGAGCGCCGCCGAACTCCTCTACGCGAGCGCCGATGGTCATGAACATTGGCATCTGCAGCGGGCTGCGAAGTACTCGTTGTGGAACTCCGCCA
>JACDGG010000292.1 GCA_013815355.1 Solirubrobacterales bacterium | reverse complement strand
CGCCATGACGCCGCGCGCGTGCTCGCTGAGGCGGTGCGCGAGCAGCTCGCCTCCCTGGCGATGGCCGATGCGAGCTTCGAGGTCTCACTCGCCGAGCGCGAGCTCGGGCCGGGCGGCGCCGACGCCGTGGAGTTCATGATCGCGCCCAACCCGGGCGTGCCGGCCGGGCCCCTGCGCGAGATCGCCTCCGGCGGCGAGCTCTCCAGGGTGATGCTCGCGATCATGAGCGCCGCCAACGCCTCGGCCTCCGAGGCCACGCTCGTCTTCGACGAGGTCGACGCGGGCGTCGGCGGGCACACCGCGCGCGCCGTCGGCGCGCGCCTGCGCGAGCTCGCCGAGCACCGGCAGGTGCTGTGCATCACCCACCTTCCGCAGATCGCCTCGCTGGCGGCGCGTCACTTCTCGATCGTCAAGGACACGAGCGCGGACCCCACGCTCACCACCGTCGTTGAGCTCGCCGACGGCGAGGTGCTCAGCGAGCTCGTGCGAATGCTCGGCGCCGAGGAGGACGACAGCGGCGCGCGCCGTCACGCGCGCGAGCTCAGACGTGCCGCCTGAGCGTTCCCAGAGTGTGCGCTCGGCGCCCGCGGGCGTTACTCTCGCAGGCGTGGCCGCAACGCGATCGAGCCTTTCCGCTCAGCAGTCCGTGCCGCGCGCGCCCGGCCTCGGGGCGAGTTCGAGGGTCGCCGTCAACCTCGCCGGACCGGTTCGTCCCGGGCGCAGGACGAAGCTGCTCGTCAAGCACCTCGTGCGCGGCGACATCGCGCTGATCGATCACCTCGACATCGACCGCGTCTCGGCCGAGGAGCTGATCGCCGCCGGCGCAGTCGCGGTGATCAACTGCAGTGCCTCCTCGAGCGGCACCTATCCGAACCTCGGCCCGCAGTTGCTCGTCGAGGCCGGCGTCGCGCTCGTGGACCTGTGCGACGACGCGCTGTTCGATGCTGTCTCCGACGGTGACCCGCTGACGATCCGCTTCGAGCGCGCGGGGGGCGAGCCGATCGTGGCCGAGGTCGCACGCAGGGGCACCGTGCTCGCACAGGGCGAGCTGCTCGACCTCGAGCGCGTGCTCGCCGAGACCGACGCCCGGCGCAGGGAGATCGGCGAGGCGCTCGAGCGCTTCGCGCACAACACGATCGAGCACATGCGCGAGGAGCGCGAGCTGCTCGCGGGGCGCATCCCGCTGCCGCGCTTTCAGACCGACTTCCGCGACCGCTCCACGCTCGTGGTCGTGCGCGGCGTCGGCCATCAGCACGACCTGCGCGCGCTGCGTCCCTTCATCCGCGATCTACGCCCCGTGATCGTGGCCGTCGACGGCGGCGCCGACGCGCTGCTCGAGGAGGGCCTGAAGCCGAGCATGATCGTCGGCGACATGGACTCCGCCGGCGAGCAGGCGCTGCGCTGCGGCGCAGAGCTCGTCGTGCACTCCTATCCCGACGGGCGCGCGCCCGGGCGCCACCGCCTGGAAGAGATGGGCCTCGCCTTCAAGCTCGTCCCGGCGCCCGGCACGAGCCAGGACATCGCGATGCTGATCGCCGCGGAGAAGGGCGCGCGGCTGATCGTCTCCGTCGGCTCGCAGTTCAACCTCGTGGAGTTCCTCGACCGCAACCGCAAAGGCATGTCCTCCACGTTCCTCACGCGCCTGCGGATCGGCGAGATACTCGTGGACGCCAAGGGCGTGAGCCGCCTCTACCAACCCCGCCCAGGATTGACCCCGCTGCTCGTCGTCGTCGCCGCGGGCTTGATCGCGATGATCGCGGTGATCGGTCTGACCCCGGCGCTGCGCGACGTCGCGGAACTGCTCTGGCTGAAACTCCAGGCGCTCCTCGCCGGCGGCTGAGCGGCCCGCGCAAGAGCATTCGATGTTCGACTTTCGCTATCACGCGCTGTCGCTGGCTGCGGTCCTGTTCGCGCTGGCGCTCGGCGTGCTGATCGGCGTGGCGATCGGCGACTCCAACCTCGTCTCCTCGGCCAAGGACGGCATCGTGCACAACCTCAGCGTCGAAGTGAACGACGCGCGCGCCGGCGCCGCCAAGCTGCAGGAGCGCCTCAAGGACGAGGAAGCCTTCGCCAACGGGCTGTATCCGTTGGCCTCCCACGAACTGCTCAGCGGCCGCAGCATCGGTCTCGTGTTCCTCGGCGGCTCCTCCGATCAGGTCAACGCGCTCGTGCGCGCCGCCGTCACCCAGGCCGGCGGGCAGCTGGCGACGGTCGTCGCCGTGCGCGAGCCGCTGGACCTGGCGGGCCTGGACCGCGGCGCCGCTGGCACGCACTACGCGACGC
>JACDGG010000093.1 GCA_013815355.1 Solirubrobacterales bacterium | reverse complement strand
CAGCGCGGCCGCGCGGGCGATCCTCCGCGGGCGCCGCTCGCGCGCGCCGCCACTCCCCGTGCCCTCAGCCTCGAAGGCCTCCCCCACGCGCGACTGGAACTGGATTGCATAGTCCACGGCCAGCCCCACCAGCACCGGGAGCACCGCGACCGAGGCCATCGTCAGCGAGGCGCCGACGGCCGACAGCGCGCCAAAGGTGAGCGCCGCGGCGAGCAGCGCCAGGGCGAGCGGGAGCAGCCGCGGACGTCCCAAGAACACAAGGCCGAGCGTCGCGGCCATCACCAGCAGCACCGCCACGAGCAGCAGCTCGATCGAGTGCGTGATCGAGCTCGTCAGCTGCGCGACGATCACGGGCACGCCTGTGAGGAGATAGGAGCCGCCATGCTGCGGCTGCCACTGCGACATCGCCATCGCTCGGCGGATCAGTCCGATCGTGCGCGTGCGCTGGGCTTCGCTCAGCCCGGCCTTCATACGCACCGCGATCAGCGCCGCATTGCGGCTCGGGAACAGGTAGGCGAAGCGCTGCTTCGGGGTGCCCGCGGGCTTTGAGGAGTCGAACACGAGCGTCGAGACGAAGCTCGCGTCGTCGATGCTCGGGCGCGCCGTGAGACCGTATTTCAGCGCGAGCGTGACGAGGTTCTTCTGGAAGCTGCCGAGTTCCAGCTTCTTCGCCTGCGCTCCGAGCGCGTGCGCCTGCGCGCCCGAGTAGCCGCGCTTCAGCGCCGCGGCCGTGACTACCCGTTCGGCCTGCTTGGCCTGCGCTTCGGCCTGGTGGGTCTGCGTGCTCAGCTGTTCGTCGATCTGGCGGGCGGCCTCGCTGATGAACGTGCCGGGGCCGAAGACGACCTTGACCGTCTTTGCGCGCGCGAGCTGCCCGCACGGCCCGTTCACGCCACCCTCGGCGGCGAGGGCCTGGACCGGCACGTTGCCGGAGAGGCAACCCTCCAGACCGACGAGGCGATTGATGTCCGAGCTCAGCACGAGTTGCTGCAGATCGCCCTTCACGAGCACCGCGATCGGCTCTTCCCCGAAGTTGCGATAGAAGCGCTGCGTGGCGCCGTACTGCGAGCTTGAGCTCGACACGAACGAGCTGGTCGCGGCCGTCGGGTGCAGGCGCAGCGCGAGCACCGCCGCGCCCAGCGCGAGCACGATCGCGACCGCGAGCACCGCGCGCGGGCGCCGTGCCGCGCCGCCCGCCAGCGCAGAGAGTGCTCGGGCCGCGTTCACAGCTGAAGGCTAGCCCGACGCGCCGCGCCGGGGGTCACTCCATGCCGAGGGGTCCGGCCGATTCGCCGGAGAGGAACTGGCGCACGAAGGGGTTTTCGGAGGCGAACAGATCCTGCGCAGGACCGGTCTCCACGATTTTGCCCTTCCACAGCACCGAGATGTGCTCGGCCACGCGCCGCGCGCTCATGATGTCGTGGGTGATCACGACGTAGCAGCCGCCGTTCTCGGCGTGGATCTCCTTGATCAGCTCGCACAGCAGCGCCGTGCGCACCGGGTCAAGGCCCGAGTCGGGCTCGTCGAAGAGCACGATGTCCGGTTCGAGCACCAGCGCGCGTGCGAAGCCGGCGCGCTTGCGCATTCCGCCGGAGAGCTCGTTGGGCATCTTCTCGTTGGCCTGTCCGAGGCCGACCTCCTTGAGCCGTCCGTTGACGATCTCGGCGATCTCCTCCTCGCCCTTCTCGGTGTGCTGGCGCAGCGGGAAGGCGACGTTGTCGTAGAGGTTCATCGAGCCGAACAGCGCACCGTCCTGAAACAGCACGCCGAACTTCTTGCGCAGCTCGAACAGGTCGGCGTCGCGCAGGCTCGGGATCGAGTGGCCGTGGACGATCACGTCTCCCTGGTCGGGGTAGAGCAGCCCGACGATGTGCTTGATGCAGACCGACTTGCCCGTGCCGGAGGGCCCGAGGATCATCGAGATCTGGTTCTCCGGCAAGGACATGTTCAGCCCGCGCAGCACATGGTTGCGACCGAAGGACTTGTGCACGTCGATGAACTCGATCGCATCCTGCTGTTTCTCCGGCGGGCTCGCCGCCGGGGCGGGACGCTCGCGCTCCTCGTGCTCTGCGGGAAGCTCCTCGCTCATCGGCTCAACCCCCGATCGGGGCGCGCGGATTGGCGCCCCAGAAGATCTGCGTGCCGAGCGCGCCGATGATGTGCACGAGCACGAGGTTCAGCACCATCGACTTGGCCGTGGCTCTCCCCACCCCGACCGGGCCTCCGCTGGCGTTGTAGCCGTAATAACACGCCACAAGCACGATCGCCGTGGCCATGAACATCGCCTTGATCAGGCTGTAGAGGAAGTCGGGCGGATTCTGAAATTGCCAGAAGATCAGGAAATACCCCCCTCCGGAGACGTAGCCGATCTGCTGCACGACCGCGATGTAGGAGGCGAGGAAGGCAGCGCCGATGCCCGCGAGATACATGAACGGCAATACCAGCCAGGCTGCCAGCAGGCGCGTGGCGCAGAGGAAGGTGACGGAGTTCAGGCCCATCACCTCGAGCGCGTCGATCTCATCGGAGATGCGCATCGCGCCGAGCTCCGCGACGATGCCGGTGCCGACCTTCGCGGCCATCATGTAGCCGAAGGCGTAGGGCGTGATCTCGCGCAGATCGCACCACGCGGTGAACACGCCCGAGTAGGCCGGCGCGCCCTGGGCGGCGGTGAAGTAGGCGCCCTCGATCCCGCATTGCAGGCCGAGGATGAACATCAGCGTCCAGATGATCGCGGTCGAGCCGACGATCAGGATTCCGCACTGACGCAGCGCCTCGCCGAAGAAGCGAAACACGCGCAGGCCGTAGACATCGCGCACGATCTGGCCCGTGAAGCGACCGATCTCCCCGCCCGTGGCAAGCCATTCGCGAGGCATCGCGAGCAGCTCGTTCATTACTTGATCACCAGGATCTGCGGGTGCGTAGCGAGCAGCGTCTGCGTGAAGATGTAGTCGAAGGAGAAGATCGCCGTGAACGCGAGCACGACCGCCTCGTTGACCGCGCGCCCGACGCCCTCGGCGCCGCCGGAGGCCGCCATGCCCTTGTAGCAACACACGATCGCGATGATCGCGCCGTAGATCGTGGTCTTCAGCACCGAGCCCCACAGGTCGGTGGTGGAGGCGTTGGCGAACAGTGTCGACCAGAACGGCCCGAGCGGCTGGCTGTTGACGAGCTCGGCGATGATGCCGCCGAAGATGCCGAACAGCAGCGCGTAGATGTCAAACAGGCCGGTCACGACCATCAGCGCCAGGAAGCGCGGCACGACTAGGTTCTTGACCGGGTCGACGCCCAGCACCTGCAGCGCGTCGAGCTCCTCGCGCACCTTGCGTGCGCCGAGGTCGGCTGTGATCGCGGTGCCCGCCACGCCGGCGACGACGATCGCGGTCACGCTCGGCCCGATCTCGCGCACCGCGCCGAGCACGAAGAAGCCGCCGAGGCGGTCAAGCGCGCCGAAGATCGTCAGAAAGTTCGCGGCCTGCAGGCCCGGAGCGGCGTAGCAGATGCAGACCGTCGAGATCAGCAGCGGAAACCAGCACAGCCGCAGCGCGAACAGGAACTGCGAGACGAACTCCCCGCCGTAGGGATAGGGAGGCCTCAGGGCCGACCAGATGGTCTTGCCCGTGAGGATCATCATGTCCCCGATTTCCTCGAGCAGATTCCTCGTCGGGTAATACGCCCGTTCGGCTGCACCTCGGACCATCTCTACGAACCCCTCCTCGGGTAGCGCTCGACCTGGTTGCACTCTACGACATGCACCACCGCCACGCCACCGTCAATGCAGGCAGCCGGGGAGCGTGCGCCCGCTGGTAAGGTGGCGCGATCGTGAGGGGAAGGCGGAGAGTCGCAGGTGCTGGTCGCGGGCCGCTGTTGCGGCGTGCCTCGCGAGCGCCGATGCTGCTCGCCTCGACAGCGGCGCTGGCGGCGTGCGCAATGCTCGCGGCAGGCTGTGGCGGCGGCTCCCAGCAGGATGTCCACGAAGCCAAGGGTAGCTTCGAGATGAAGATCCTCAAGGCGAGCTTCCCGAGCACGCAGGCCGTCGCGCGACCGGCGCGGCTGGAGCTGCAGGTGCGAAACACCGGCTCGCACACGGTGGCGAACGTGGCGGTCACGGTCGACTCCTTCAACTACACCGCCACGACCCCCGAACTGGCGGCGAACAAGCGCCCGATCTGGGCGATCGAAGAAGGCCCGGGCGTGAAAGCGCGCTCGCCCGTGGAGAGCCAGGAGGTCAGCCCGCCGGGCGGCGGTCAGACCGCGTACGTGAACACCTGGGCGCTGGGCCCGCTCGCCGCCGGCAAGACGCAGACGTTCACCTGGAAGGTCATGCCGCTCAAGCCGGGCAGGCATACGGTGAGCTTCGCGATCGCAGCGGGGCTGTCGGGCAAGGCCAGGGCCGTGCTTCACTCCGGCGGCGCCGTCGGCGGTCACTTCACCGTCGACATCGCCGGGGCACCCCCGACGACACACGTGGACCCGCGCACCGGCAAGATCCTCACCGGCACCTTCACGCCGGTCCCCTAGCGCCGCGGCCCGCCGGCGGCGCAGAGCCCGCCGCACGCGCTTTGGCCTCCTGTCGAAAGAACGCCCGGACGATTTCGCCATCCGGTGATCCCCTCGGGCCAGGTTGGCATTACGATTGCCTTCGGCCGTGCCCCTCGTCGGCGACCGCGCAAGAGCGGGCATCAAATCTCTCCAGGAGGAATCAACTCAGCCCATGGCCAGGACCCGTCAGCAGAACGTCACAGCAGCGCAGTGGACCGTCAACGGAGCCGCGCTCGGCTCGCCCGATCTGACCCTCCAGAACAACCAGGTCTTCGGGGCCAACGTGTTCTCTCCGGCGGTCCAGCGCCACCGGCTGCCCAAGCACGTCTACAAGGCACTGCAGCGCACGCTCGCCCGTGGCGAGGCGCTCGACACCTCGCTCGCCGACCAGGTCGCCCAGGCGATGAAGGAGTGGGCGATGGAGAAGGGCGCCACCCACTACACGCACTGGTTCCAGCCGCTGACCGGATCGACGGCCGAGAAGCACGACTCCTTCTACGGGCCCGCCGGTGACGGCACGGCGCTCGCCGAGTTCTCCGGCAAGGAGCTGATCCAGGGCGAGCCCGACGCCTCCTCCTTCCCCACCGGGGGCATCCGCGCGACCTTCGAGGCGCGCGGCTACACCGCCTGGGACCCGACCTCGCCCGCCTTCATCCTGGAGAACCCCAACGGCGCGCTGCTCTGCATCCCGACCGCCTTCACGTCCTGGACCGGTGAGGCGCTGGATCACAAGATCCCGCTGCTGCGCTCGATGGACGCGCTCTCGGGCGTGGCGATGAGCGCGCTCGAGCTGCTCGGCGTCGAGGACGCCTCGCGCGTCTTCACGACGACCGGCTGCGAGCAGGAGTACTTCCTGATCGACGAGCAGTACTTCTTCGAACGCCCCGACCTGGTCACCACCGGGCGCACTCTCTACGGCACCAAACCGCCCAAGGGCCACGAGCTCGACGACCACTACTTCGGCTCGATCCCCGAGCGAGTGCTCGCCTACATGCTCGACGTCGAGCTCGAGCTCGCCAAGCTCGGCATCCCGATCAAGACGCGCCACAACGAGGTCGCGCCGAACCAGTTCGAGGTCGCGCCGATCTTCGAGAACTCCAACGTCGGCTCCGATCACCAGATGGTGACGATGCAGATCATGCAGAACACCGCGCGCCGCTACGGCCTGGTCTGCCTGCTGCACGAGAAGCCCTTCGCGGGCGTCAACGGCTCGGGCAAGCACAACAACTGGTCGATGGGCACCGACACCGGGCTGAACCTGCTCGAGCCCGGCGAGACGCCCGCGGAGAACCTGCAGTTCCTGTTCTTCTGCGCGGCCGTGATCCAGGCGGTCAACTCACATCAGCAGCTGCTGCGCGCATCGATCGCGAGCGCCGGACAGGACCACCGCCTGGGCGCCAACGAGGCACCTCCGGCGATCATCTCGATCTTCCTCGGCGCCGAGCTCGAGAAGGTGTTCACGGCAATCGAGTCGGGCAAGGTGCAGACCTCCAAGCCCGGCTCGTTCCTCGGCCTCGGCACACCGGTGCTGCCGCCGCTGCCGCTGCACGGCGGCGACCGCAACCGCACGAGCCCGTTCGCGTTCACCGGCAACAAGTTCGAGTTCCGCGCGCTCGGCTCGAACTCCTCGCCGGCATGGCCGAACACGGTGCTGAACACGATCGTCGCCGAAGCGGTCGACGAGCTGACGGACAAGCTGAAAGCGGCCCTGAAAGGCTCGACCACACTCGAGAAGGCCGTCACTAGCGTCGTCAAGGACGTGTGGAAGGCGAACAAGCAGGTCATCTTCGACGGCGACGGCTATTCCGAGGCGTGGCACAAGGAGGCGGAGACACGCGGCCTGGCCAACCTCAAAACGACGCCTGACGCACTGCCCTGGATCGTCGAGAAATCCACCGTTGCCGCGTTCAAAAAATACAAAGTGCTCTCCAAGCGCGAGCTCGAGTCCCGCTACGACGTGTTCACCGAGCAGTACGTGATGAACATCAACATCGAGGCTGAGACGGCCGCGACGATCGCCCGCACGATGGTGCTGCCCGCTGCTGTTCGCTACTTGACCGAACTGCAGGCGAGCGGGATGCCCGAGCTCGTCGGCGAGGTCGAGCCGCTCGTCAAAGAGCTTCACTTCGCGCTGCTGAAGCTCGAGGACGCGAACCTCGACGAGAACCACCCCGACAGCTCGCCCCAGAAGGAGGCCGTCTACATGCGCGACGCGGTGATCGTCGCGATGGAGGATGTCCGCGACGTCGCCGACCGCCTCGAGCGGCTGATCGCCGATGACCTGTGGCCGCTGCCGAAGTATTCGGAGATGCTGTTCATCAAGTAGCGCCGGCGCTTGCCGGCCGGCCGCCGCCGCGCCCGGGTCCGCGCAGCTGGATAGACTCCGCATTGAGCGGGGCTCGAGCAGCACTCCGGCCTGATCAAGCCGTTGCCGGCATTCGAGGACCGTTTCCTGCTGGCCGCCTAGGCCCAGCTGCCGCCGGCGAACTCGCTCGGGCGCCACGGCGCGACACTCACGCCGCCACCGGATGGCGCGAGCGCGGCCGCGGTCCTTTCGTGCTGGGGCAGTGAACACGGTTTCGGCCCTCACGCTTCGCTTTGTAGAGGGCCGCATCCGCCACGGCGAAAAGCGCGTCGTAGTCGAAGGGCTCCCCCGGCTCCGAGGCGGCGACACCGATCGAGATCGTGACCGGGACTCCCTCGATCGGCTCCTGCGAGACCGCGACGCGGATGCGCTCTGCGAGTGCAGCAGCGTCTGCCGCGACGGCACCGGGGAGAAGCACGACGAACTCCTCGCCACCGACGCGATAGGCCGACTCGAAGGCGCGCAGCCGGGAGCGGATGCGCGCCGCCACTTCGCTGAGGGCGGCGTCTCCCACGGCGTGGCCATAGCGGTCGTTGAGCGCCTTGAAGTGGTCGAGATCTCCGACCGCAATCGCCACCGGTTCGCCGGTCAGGTTTGCTGCGTGCGTGACGGCGAGGCGCTTGGTTTCGAGGGCCGCGCGGTTCAGCATGCCCGTGAGCGGGTCGATGATCGCCAAGCCGCGATGGTCGGTGTCCGAGCGCCCCACGCCGGCCCCGATCAGCCCGACTGTGGCGGTGAGAGCCACCGGGAGCACGAGCAGCGAGGGATTCGCCGCGATCTGGTGGCCGCCGTGCACGACGGCCACCCCGGCCATCGCCGCGACCGTGAAGAGGACCCCGATCACGACGCCGCGGGCGGGGAGCACGACGCTCACGCCCGCGACCAGCGCCACGAGCACCGGGAGGTCGAAGAGTATTTCTCCGTGGGCCACCAGCAGGCCGCACGCTCCCCCCGTCTGCGCGAGCAGCGCGCCGAGACCCAGCGCGTACTCGGGCCGACGGAATCGGTCGAGCTGGGAGATGATCAAGTTGAAGATCACACCCGTGACGAACCCAGGCACGAGAATCCACCAGCCGTAGTAGGGCGCAGCTACGAGCACGCTCACGAAGCCGAGCGCATACCCGCCGGCCGCTCGGTGCGTGAGCCTTTGCGCGAGGTCGAGCAGGTGCGCACGGCTTATCGCGTCCGGGATCAGCCACGAACGATCAGAGCCGTGTCGGTCCACGCGCCGCTGCGCATCGAGAACGCGCGCACCGGACGTCGGAGCTTCGCGCGCCACGACGTCTCGACGCAGCTGCGCCGGGTCAAGCACGCCGGCGGTCGGCCTCGCGGCGCCGACCGGCTCGACCGAGCTCTCGGCGCCGTGGCCTGCGATACGGACGCGGTTTCGCCCCGCGCCCTTGGCGTCATACAGCGCGGCGTCCGCCCGCTTGAAGACAGACTCGAAGTCGAAGCCCTCTTCCGGGGAGGAGTCGGCGGTGCCGAAGGACATCGTGAGTTGCGGACCCTGCGCGCGAGGGGCCGCGATGGCCTGCCTGAGCTGATCGGCAACCTCGCCCGCGTTGTGCGCGTCGGTGTCCGCCAGAAGGATCAGGAACTCCTCGCCGCCGAGACGGTAGATCTGCTGGAACGGCCCAAAACCCTTTCGCAAGCAGTAGGCGACCTCCTTCAGCGCGACGTCGCCCGCCGCGTGGCCGTGCTCATCGTTGACCAGCTTGAACCGGTCGAGGTCCCCGACGATCACCGCGACGGGTAGCCCGGTGACCTCTGCGTGAGTTCTCAGCTCCGCCAGCCGGGGCGCTAGCGCGACGCGGTTCAAAAGCCCCGTGAGGGGATCCACCACGACCGTCGAGCGAGACTCGGCGTCAAGGGCGCACGCGGCCTCCATTATGAGCGGCAACGTCACGAGGTTGATCGCCGCGCAAAGCAGGATCGGCGGCAGGTGCCAGACGGTTACCGCGTCAAGGCCAAGGCCGACGGCGAGCAGGAGCACGAGGCTCAGGACGGTGACCAGGAAGCCGATGCGAATCGGGAACACCGCTGCGGCGAACATCAAAGGAAAGGTCAGGATGCTCAGCAGGAAGAGCTGCGGCCCATGTGCGAGCGCGATTCCTCCGGCAAGGATGGTCTGGATGGCGATCAGCATCACAACGAGCGCGAGCTCGGGACGGCGAAGAGCCGAGAGCCTTCGCTGCACCGCCTCGTGGCACGCGGCGGCGAGCAGCATGGCCGCGAGCGGCCGCCAGCCGTAGGCCGGAACGCCGGCGATCCCAGCGAGCAGGAGAAGCACGATCGCGACTCGCGCATAGGGGAGCAGCCGCCGGTTCATGTCCAGCACCCGGGCACGCTCGTCGAGCTCGCGACACACAAATAGCTCCCCCGCCTCGCGTCTCAACGCAGGCCAGGCGGATAGCGGCGAACCGGCCATGTTCTTCGTTTCGGTGCGCGGCGCGCGATCTTGAGCAACCGGACACCTGGCGGACGGCCGTTTTTGCGTCGTGGGCGGCCGAGTGCGCCCGGCTCAACGGTTGCGAGCTCGGTCGGTTCGATCAACGACGGGCGAGCTCGCGGCCGATCGACCGCAGGATTCCCTTGCGCTGCCCGTTCTGCTTCTCGTAGGCCTCGACCCTGCCCAGGAGGGCGGGTCCTGCGCCGCGCAGGCGCTTGTCGATCTGTGCAACCGTGAGTGCGTCGTATCCTGCCCACGGTTCGACGCCTCGCGACCTCGGCGGGGCGCTGCTCGACGCGACAGCGGGATGCTCGGCAGCGATGCCCGCGGCGCCGGCAAGCTCGGCTGCGGCGTCGCTCAGATCCCCGACCAGGTCCTCGAGATCGTGCATGACCTTGAAGTCGCCGACCAGTCCGAAGTTCAGCGTGCCGTTGTAGCTCACGATCGCGACGCCGAGAGCCAGGTTGCTGCCCAGCGGGACCATCGGGAAGATGTCGAGCATCTCGCGGCCGGCCATCGTGAGCGGCTGCTGGGGCCCGGGGATGTTGGTGACCACCAGGTTGATGAAGCGTTGGCGGAATGCAACGCGCCCGGCCTGGCTGATCAGGTTGGCGGGTGCGAAGCCGCTCAGCTCGGTGAGCGCCTGGGCGCCGATCGCCTGACCGGAGGACTTGACCTGATCCATCGCGCCGGCGATCGTCTGCAGGGACGCCACGGGGTCGGCGCAGGACACGGGCAGCGGCGCAATCATGCCCGAGACCTTGTTCCCGAGGGCACCGCGCTCGTCGGGCGCCCTCACGCTCACGGGCACAAGCGCCTTCAGCGTCATACCTTCGAGGTCGGCTCCCCTGCGCAGCAGATACCGGCGCAACGCGCCGTTGACCATCGTCAGCACGACGTCGTTCACGGTGCCGCCCAGCGAGTTCTTGATCGCCTTGACATCGGAGAGCGACATTCGCACCCAGGCGAAGCGGCGGTCGGGGCCGACCAGATCCTCGTTGAACGGCGTGATCGGCGCAGGAGACAGGCCGGCGAACGCGAACGCCGACGCACCTCGCAGCTTGGCCAATGCCTCACCGGCGAGCCGGCGCGGTCCTCGCAGCACAGCTCGTGCCGCCCTCACCCCCTCCGCCGGCACCGTCGCGCGCTCGAGCAGTGACTCGCGCAGCAGCTGCGCTCCAGAGGGCGCCGGTTGCGCCTGCCACCGTTCCCCATCGACGGAGCTTTCCTCCTCCGGGGCGAACAGGACGCTGAGAATGTCCAACCCGGAAACCCCGTCCACGAGCGCGTGATGCGTCTTGCTGAGTAGCGCGAATCGTCCTTTCCCGAGCCCCTCCACGAGCCATATTTCCCACAGTGGCCGATCGCGTCGAAGCGGTTGGGAGAACACCCTCCCGGCGAGCACCTGCAGTTCGGTCTCGGTACCCGGGGCAGGCAGAGCCGTGCGCCGCACGTGGAAGCGCAGGTCGAAGTCCTGATCATCAACCCATCGCGGGCGGCCCTGGCCGAGCGGCACGAGCGCCAATCGCTTGCGGTAGCGTGGCACGAGGTGCAGCCGCGACCCGAGGTGCTGGAGCAGCTCCTCGTAGGCAGGAGGCGGCCCGGCGAACACCATCACGCACGCAACGTGCATGTGCGAGGAGCTGTCCTCGACGTGCAGGAACGATGCATCCAACGG
>JACDGG010000291.1 GCA_013815355.1 Solirubrobacterales bacterium | reverse complement strand
GAGCGACTCTCGGACGAGCGTCTGGGCGAACTGCGCGCCGAGCTGCTCGAGAGGGCCGAGAAGGCGCTCTCGAGCACCCCCGTGCGCGTGCGGATGCGACATGAAGCGCGCTACCGGGGCCAGTCCTTTGAGCTGACGGTCGAGGAGCAGCTCGACAGCGCAGACCCCGCGCGCGGCCTCGGCGCCGCGGAGCTGCGCAGCGCGTTCGCCGAGGTCCACGAGGCGCGCTACGGCTACCGCGACACCGAGGGCGAGGTCGAGTTGGTCAACGTCCGTCTGTCGGTCTGGGGGGCCGCGCCGCAGCTCGCGGCGCCGGCGCCGCCGGGCGAGCCTCCGGGCAGCGAAACGCGCACCGTCGTCTTCGCCGGTGAGCCGCTGCAGACGAAGGTGATCCGCGGCGCACCGCTGCCCGGCGCGCAGCTCGCGGGCCCTGCGCTCGTGGCGCAGGCGGACTCGACGCTGCTCGTGCCGCCCGGATGGAGCGGGGAGGCCGACGCGCACGGCACGCTGCGCCTGCGGCGCGGGAGCAGCTCGTGACGCTCGACCCGATCGAGCTGCAGGTCATCACGGGCGCGCTCGGCGCGGCCTGCGAGGAGATGGGCGTGGTGCTGATCCGCTCCGCGCACTCCTCGAACATCAAGGAGCGACGCGACGCCTCCACCGCGCTGTTCGACCTCGACGGGCAGATGGTGATGCAGGCCGAGCACATTCCCGTGCATCTCGGGGCGATGCCCGCGGCCGTGGCGGCGGTGCTCGGCGAGCGCCACCGCGAGGGCGTCTCGTGGGTCCTCAACGACCCCTTCGCCGGCGGCACGCACCTGCCGGACATCACCGTCATCACACCCGTCTTCTCGGCTCGCGGCCAGCCGCTCGGCTTCGCCGCCAGCCGCGCGCATCACGCCGATGTCGGCGGGCGCCTGCCCGGCTCGATGCCCGCCGACAGCCGCACGCTCGCCGAGGAGGGCGTGGTGATTTCACCGCGCGTGCTCGACGAGGCCGCGATCGAGGAGCTGACCGGGCGCATGCGCCAGCCCTCCGAGCGCCGCGCGGATCTGCGCGCACAGCTCGCGGCCAACCGCACGGGCGTGCTGCGCATGGCCGAGCTGGCCGACCGTCTCGGCGCCGGGCGCCTGCGCGAGGCCACAGACGCGGTGCTCGACTACTGCGAGCGGCGCACACGGGCCTGCCTGGCGTCGCTCGCCGACGGCACGCGCATGGCCGAGGACGTGCTCGAGGGCGCCGGCGGCGACCTGCACCTGCGCCTGCGCGCCGAGGTGCGAGGCGATCGGCTGCTACTCGACTTCGCCGGCAGCGCCGCCCAGCACGAGGGCAACCTCAACTGCCCGCTGGCCGTGACCCGCTCGGCATGCCTGTTCGCGCTTCGCGTTCTCACCGATCCGGACATCCCGCCCACCGCCGGTGCCTACCGCCCGCTCGAGCTGCGCGTGCCCATGGGCAGCGTGCTGAACGCGCATCCCGGCGCCGCCGTCGCGGCGGGCAACGTGGAGACCTCCTCGCGCGTGGCCGACCTCGTGCTGAGCGCCTTCGGGCATGCGCAGGGCCAGGGAACGATGAACAACCTGACGCTCGGCAACCGAGACTTCTCCTACTACGAGACGCTCGGCGGCGGCCAGGGAGCGTGCGTCGAAGCGGATGGCCCGAGCGGCGTGCACGTCGCGATGAGCAACACGCTGAACACTCCTGTCGAGGCGCTGGAGCGCGAATTCCCCGTTCGCGTGAACGAGTACGCGCTGCGCCGCGGCTCAGGCGGGGCAGGGCGCACACGCGGCGGAGAGGGCGTCGTCCGCGAGCTGGAAGCGCTCACGGAGATGAGCTTCTCGCTGATCGCCGAGCGCCGCCGCCACGCCCCGCGCGGGGCAAGCGGCGGCCGCGACGGCGCACCCGGACGCGACCTGCTCGACGGGCGCCCGCTCCCGGGCAAGGGGACGGGTACGCTGCAGGCAGGCCAGCGCCTGCGCATCGAAACACCAGGTGGAGGAGGATTCGGAGATGCCCATGACAGAGCAGACTGAGCGCATCGGCTTCCTCGGCCTCGGCATCATGGGCTCGAGGATGGCCGCCAACGTCGCGCGCGCCGGCTTCGCGCTGAACGTGTGGACGCACACCCCGGGCAAGGCCGAGCGCTGGGCAGCTGAGCACCGCGCCACGGCTTATGCGACGCCCGCCGAGCTCGCCGCTGCGAGCGACATCGTCGTGAGCATGGTCGTCGACGGCGAGCAGGTCGACTCGGTGCTGCTCGGTCCGGGCGGCGTGATCGAGTCAGCGCGCGAGGGCCTTCTG
>JACDGG010000092.1 GCA_013815355.1 Solirubrobacterales bacterium | reverse complement strand
AGCGCCCCGAGTCAGAGAACCGCCCCCGGTCGAAGAAGCGCCTGGAACGCAAGCGCCGCCGCCGCTGCTGGCGGGCCACCTCGGGCTGCTCGACGGCACGCCGCTCGCGGGCGCGCCGATCCAGCTGCAGGCGCGCCGCGTCAGCCGTCGCGGCGAAGTCGTCGCGGAGCAGACGCTCGCAACACTCACCACGGACTCGCAGGGGGCGTTCGCGCTCGCGGCGAGCTTCCCGGGCATCTCTGGGCGGATCTCGCTGCGCGCGCTTTCTACGGCGGCGGGCACCTTCGGAGCGGTCGTCTCCGACCCCATCACGATCGTGCTCAGCGCGCCGCCGGCAGCGCCCTTGCCCAGCCCTCCAGTTGCCGGGCCTCCACCGCCGTGAGCCCCAGCTCGGGATCGGTCTGGACCAGCAGCGTCGGCGCGGAGCGCTCCGCCGCCCACGCGTGGCAGGCGGGGTTGAAGGCGTCATCGATCCATGCAAGCGGGCGCCCAGCGGCGTATGCGCTGATCGCATCGAGCTTCCAGTGCGCGTTGGCGCGGCCGACGGCGCGCGAGAAACGCAGGAACGGCAGGGACTTTGGCAGGCCGAGCAGATGAGGGAGGTGCTCGTCGGCGCGCTCTTCCCAGCCGCTGGCCCAGACCAGCTCGAAGGAAGGCTCGAGCGCGAGCAGGTGTGCGGCGGCGGCGGCCGAAAGGAAGTGGGGTATGCCCTCGATCGCGTGGAAGGAGCCCTCGACCGACCCGCCGAGACGCTCGCTCGTGACGCCCCCGAACAGCGAGATCACCCCGTCGATGTCCACCATCAGCAGGGGCTTTTGCGGACCTGCGCCGGGCGCCGCGCGGGCGCCGGAAACCCCGCCGTTGCGGCCTTCTACTGCATCGAGGGCCTCTTTAGCTCGCATACAGGTTCCGACGGGTACTCTGACGAGGACGGTTGATTCGGCTAGGCCGCCGATGCGGAGTAAAGTACCAGCTGACCCCGGTCGATGGATCAACGCGTCAGCCGCCTCTTCACTATGAATCTAGACCTAGGAATCCTCCTCGCCCTCGCCTGCGCCGTCGTGGCCAACCTGGGCTTCTTCTACAAGCACAAGGGCGCCAACTCGGTGCCCAAGGTGCAGCCGATGCATCCGCTGCGCTCGGCCAGGAGTCTTTATTCCTCGAAGTGGTTCGCGCTCGGCATGCTGATCGCGACGGGGAGCTGGGGCTTGCACGTGGCCGCCCTGGCGCTTGCGCCGATGTCCGTCGTGCAGGTCGCGCTCGCGGCCGGCGTCGTGTTCATCGCGGTCATGGCCGAGCGTATCTTCGGCTTCGAGGTCGGCCGCCGCCAATGGGTCGGGCTGATCCTGACCGCCGTCGGGCTCGTGCTGCTCGGCCTCACGCTGCCCAGCCTGCACGGCTCGCACTCGCACTTCTCAGACGTCGCGATGATCTCCTTCGAGGCCGGCCTGTTCGGCCTCGGCGGCCTGTTGATCATGGGCCCCCGGATGGGGGGCCGCGTCGAGCACCACGGGGTGATGCTCGGCGCCGCCTCGGGCATCCTCTTCGGCGTCTCCGACACCGCGATCAAGGCGCTGACCGGCATCACCGGCGCGCACGGCCTGCTCGGCCTCGTGCTGAGCCCCTGGCTGCTCGTCGCCGTGGCAGCCTCGATCGTCGCCTTCTACGCCTCCGCCCGCGGCCTGCAGGACGGCGATGCCGTCCCGGTGATCGCGGTCACCGGCACCGCCGCGAACATCGCCGGCATCGCCGGCGGCATCATCGTCTTCGGCGATCCAATGGCCGGCAGCCCGCTCGGAGTGGCCGTGCAGGCACTGGCTTTCGTGCTCGTGGTGGTCGCCTCGGCGCTGATGCCCGCGCCCGTCCGCGCGGCCGGCGTGGCTCAGAGCGCCTAGCACTGCTAGCATCTGCGCCCAATGCCGACGACCTCACAACTTGTGCGCAAGGGCCGCGTCACGCCGAAGAAAAAGCTGGCGACACCGGGCCTGAAGTCGGGCAAGGGACGCAAGAAGAAGGTCGCCGCCCCGCAGCGTCGCGGCGTCTGCACCCGCGTCTACACGACGACCCCGAAGAAGCCTAACTCCGCCCTGCGCAAGGTCGCGCGTGTGCGCATCTCCGGCTCGATCGAGGTCACGGCCTACATCCCCGGTGAGGGACACAACCTGCAGGAGCACTCGGTCGTGCTCGTACGCGGCGGCCGCGTCAAGGATCTTCCCGGTGTGCGCTACAAGGTCGTGCGCGGCACGCTCGACGCCGCCGGCGTGAGCGACCGCAAGAAGGCGCGCTCGCAGTACGGCGTGAAGAAAAAGTAGCTCATGCCCCGTCGCGCAGCTGCCCAGATCCGGCCGGTCGAGCCGGACCCCGTACACCGCTCGAAGCTCGTGCAGCAGGTCATCAACAAGGTGATGCTGGATGGCAAGAAGTCCACGGCCGAGAAGATCGTCTACGACGCGCTGGCGATCATCGCCGAGCGCAGCGACAAAGACCCGGTGGAGATACTCGAGGCGTCGATCAGGACGCTGACCCCTTCGCTCGAGGTTCGCTCGCGTCGCGTCGGCGGCGCCACCTACCAGGTGCCCGTCGAGGTGCCCGGCCCGCGCGCTCGCACGCTCGCCGTGCGCTGGCTCGTCGAGTTCGCGCGCCAGCGCCGCGAGAAGACGATGGCCCAGCGCCTCGCCAACGAGCTGATGGACGCAGGCTCCCAGCAGGGCGGCGCCTACAAGCGCAAGGACGACATTTACCGCATGGCTCAGGCCAACAAGGCCTTCGCCCACTACCGCTGGTAAAAAGCGGTCCGATGGCCGGCGCTAGCCGGAATCTTCTGTTGGCACGGTGCTCCGGCACGTGCGCAAAGTGGCCGATCGGCGCCGCGAGAACGCGCTCAGCAGGGAGATTTCCTCTGCTATAGTCGGCACCGCGTCGCGGGTGGGTGCTGCCGTTGCACCGTGCCCCGCGGAGTACCTCAAGATGGAGACCTCGAGCAGATAACCACGCGAACCGGTCCCGAGAAGACCAGCAGCGCGCGTGGGCCCGAAGGGCCCATTTTTTTGTCCGCAACAGCCCAGCCACGAGACCGGATGCCGATAGATGCCACGTAAGTTCACACTCGAAAAGACCCGCAACATCGGGATCATGGCTCACATCGACGCCGGTAAGACGACGACGACGGAGCGCATCCTCTACTACACGGGCCGCACCTACAAGATCGGTGAGGTTCACGAGGGCGCGGCGGTCATGGACTGGATGGAGCAGGAGCAGGAGCGCGGCATCACAATCACCTCGGCGGCCACCACGGCGCAGTGGAAGGACCACCGCATCAACATCATCGACACGCCCGGCCATGTCGACTTCACGGTCGAGGTCGAGCGCTCGCTGCGCGTGCTCGACGGCGCGATCGCGCTGTTCGACTCGGTCGCCGGCGTCGAGCCGCAATCCGAGACGGTCTGGCGCCAGGCGGACAAGTACCACGTACCGCGCATCGCCTACATCAACAAGATGGACCGCATCGGCGCCGACTTCGACAAAGGCGTGCAGACGATGATCGATCGTCTCGCCGCGCACCCCGTGCCGATCCAGCTGCCGATCGGCGCCGAGGGCGGCTTCCTCGGCGTGGTCGATCTGGTCGCGATGAAGGCGATCGTCTACAAGGACGAGATGGGCAAGGAAGTCGACGAGATCGAGATTCCCGAGCACCTCGCCGAAGCCGCGGGCGGCGCCCGCGAACACCTGCTCGAGGAGGTCTCCCACTACGACGACGCCCTGCTGGAGCTGCTGCTCGAGGAGGCCGAGATCCCCGAGGCGGTGCTCAAGAACGCGATCCGCAAGGCGACGCTCTCGACCAAGCTGACGCCCGTGCTGTGCGGCTCCTCCTTCAAGAACAAGGGCGTGCAGCCGCTGCTCGACGCGGTCATCGACTACCTGCCCTCGCCGCTGGACGTGCCGGCGGTGCTCGGCACCGAACTGATCAGAGGCGAGGAGGAGGAGCGCAAAGTCGAGCGTCACGCCGATGACTCCGAGCCGTTCGCGGCGCTGGCCTTCAAGATCGCCGCCGACCCCTACGTCGGCAAGCTCACCTACTTCCGCGTCTACTCCGGCGAGCTCGAGGCCGGCTCCAAGGTCCTCAACGTCGGAAGCGGTCGCACCGAGCGCATCGGGCGCATCCTGATGATGCACGCCAATGAGCGCGAGGAGGTCGAGAAGGTCTACGCCGGCGACATCGCCGCGGCCGTGGGCATCAAGCAGGTCATCACCGGCGACACGCTGGCCGACCCCGCCCACCCGATCCACCTCGAGAACATCACCTTCCCCGAGCCCGTCATCAAGGTCGCGGTCGAGCCCAAGACGAAGGTCGACCAGGAGAAGATGTCGGTCGCCCTCGGGCGTCTGGCCGAGGAGGACCCCACCTTCCAGGTGCGCACCAACGAGGAGACCGGCCAGACCGAGATCTCGGGCATGGGCGAGCTGCACCTTGAGGTTCTTGTCGACCGCATGAAGCGCGAGTTCGGCGTCGAGGCCAACGTCGGTCGCCCGCAGGTCTCCTACCGCGAGACCGTGCGCGGCACCGTCGAGAAGGTCGAAGGCAAGTTCGTGCGCCAGACCGGTGGCTCGGGCCAGTTCGGGGTGGTGTTCATCAACCTCGAGCCCGCCCCCGGCGTGGGCTTCGAGTTCATCAACAAGATCAAGGGCGGCAACATACCCTCGGAATACATCCCCGCCGTCAAGAAGGGGATCGAAGAGGCGCTCGACAACGGCGTCAAGGCCGGCTACCCGATGGTCGACATGCGCGTGACGCTCGTGGACGGCAAGTACCACGACGTGGACTCCTCGGAAATCGCCTTCAAAGTCGCCGGCTCGCTCGCCTTCAAAGAGGCCGCGAAACGCGCCAAGCCCGTGTTGCTCGAGCCGATCTTCGCGGTCGAGGTGGTCACGCCCGAGGACTTCCTCGGCGATGTGATCGGCGACCTCTCGCGCAGGCGCGGTCGTGTCGAGGGCCAGGAGCGCCGCGGCAACGCGCTCGCGGTCACGGCGCGCGTGCCGCTGTCGGAGATGTTCGGCTACGCGACCGACCTGCGCTCCAACACGCAGGGCCGCGCGAACTACACGATGCAGTTCGAGGCCTACGAGGAGGTCCCGCCCAACATCGCCGAGAAGATCGTCGAACAGCGGACGGGCGAGCCGGTCGCGGCCTGACAGCGGCCTTGGCGAGACGCACCAGGAAGGGCCAGAAGCACCCGGCAGTCAACGAACACCGCATTTAGATAGATTTCTGAGGTTCGCCTCCACAGAGGCGGGCATAAAGTCGATACAGGAGCGAGCATAAAGTGGCGAAGGAGAAGTTCGAGCGCGACAAGCCGCACGTCAACGTCGGGACCATCGGTCACATCGACCACGGCAAGACGACGCTGACCGCTGCCATAACGACGGTACTGGCTGAGCACGGAGGAGCGGAAGCACGCACCTTCGCGGAGATCGACAACGCGCCCGAGGAGAAGGAACGCGGAATCACGATCGCCACCTCCCACGTCGAGTACCAGACGGAGAACCGTCACTACGCCCACGTCGACTGTCCCGGACACGCCGACTACGTGAAGAACATGATCACCGGCGCCGCGCAGATGGACGGCGCGATCCTGGTGGTCTCCGCGGCCGACGGCCCGATGCCCCAGACGCGCGAGCACATCCTGCTCGCCCGCCAGGTCGGCGTCCCCTACATCGTGGTGTTCCTGAACAAGGCCGACATGGTCGACGACGAGGAGCTCCTGGAGCTCGTCGAGGTCGAGGTGCGCGAGCTCCTCTCCGAGTACGACTTCCCCGGCGAGGACATCCCCTTCATCACGGGCTCGGCGCTGAAGGCGCTCGAAGGCGATGAGGCCTACAAGCAGAAGATCCTCGACCTCGCCTCGGCGCTGGACACCTACATCCCAGAACCGGTCCGCGAGCTCGACAAGCCTTTCCTGATGCCGGTCGAGGACGTCTTCTCGATCACCGGCCGTGGCACCGTCGCCACGGGTCGCATCGAGCAGGGCATCGTCAACACCGGCGACACGGTGGAAATCGTCGGCGTCCACGACTCGACCTCCACGGTCGTGACCGGCGTCGAGATGTTCCGCAAGATCCTCGACCAGGGCCAGGCGGGCGACAACGTCGGCTGTCTGCTGCGCGGTACCAAGCGCGAGGAGATCGAGCGCGGTCAGGTGCTGTGCAAGCCCGGCTCGATCACGCCCCACACCAAGTACAAG
This sequence comes from Solirubrobacterales bacterium, assembly GCA_013815355.1. Taxonomy (GTDB): domain Bacteria; phylum Actinomycetota; class Thermoleophilia; order Solirubrobacterales; family Solirubrobacteraceae; genus Palsa-744. Next base: position 5,075 of record JACDGG010000092.1, on the reverse strand, counting down.
GCAGAGGTCTACGTGCTCAAGAAGGAGGAGGGTGGACGTCACACCCCGTTCTTCACCGGCTACAGGCCTCAGTTCTACTTCCGCACCACCGACGTCACCGGCGTGGCGAAGCTGCCCGACGGTGTCGAGATGGTCATGCCCGGCGACAACGTCCAGATGGAGATCGAGCTGATCCAGCCGATCGCCATGGACCAGGGACTGCGTTTCGCCATCCGCGAGGGTGGCCGCACGGTCGGCTCGGGCGTGGTCACGGAGATCGTTCAGTAGCACCTGCGCGCGCCTGCTTCGGGCGCGCGCACATTTGTAGCCAGATACGACTAATACAGCCCCACCGCTTAGGTGTGGCGGCGACGGGACGGGTCCCGCAAGGACGATCGGTCCCCCTTCGCCGCCCGGCAGGGGCCCGGCGGGAGCTGATCCTGGCGGCCGAGATGAGCAGCGAACGCAGCGAGACACGAGCACAGCGCCCAGCCCAAGACCACACCGGACAGACAACGAGAGCACTAGAGAGCACTAGAGAGAACTGATGGCAGCCGCCAACCAAAACAAGATCCGCATCCGCCTGAAGGCATACGACACCTCGGCCATCGAGTCCGCGGCCAAGGAGATCGTGGAGACCGCCACGCGTACCGGGGCGAGCGTTTCGGGTCCCGTGCCGCTGCCGACCGAGAAGAACGTCTACTGCGTGATTCGCTCGCCCTTCAAGGACAAGGACTCGCGCGAGCACTTCGAGATCCGCACGCACAAGCGTCTGATCGACATCCACCAGCCGACCCCGAAGACGGTCGACTCGCTGCAGCGCCTGGACCACCTTCCAGCCGGCGTCGACATCGAGATTCGCCTCGCCACCTGATGTCTGCGATTCTCGCCAAGAAGCTCGGGATGACCCAGGTGTTCCAAAAGGACGGAAGCCTCGCGCGCGTGACCGTGCTCGAGGCCGGCCCGTGCCCGGTCACGGCGATCCGCACCGCCGAGCGCGACGGCTATGAAGCCGTTCAGCTCGCCTTCGGTGTGACCAAGGAGAAGCACCTCTCAAAGCCCGAGCTCGGCCACCTCAAGAAGGCCGACGCACCGCCGATGCGCACACTCGTGGAGTTCCGCGACGAGGCCGGCGAGCTGCAGGTCGGCGAGACGGTCACCGTCGAGGCCTTCGAGGTCGGCGCCCACGTGAAGATCGCCGGGACGTCCAAGGGCAAGGGCTTTCAGGGAACGATCAAGCGCCACAACTTCGCCAGCGGCCCCAAGTCCCACGGCTCGCACAACGTGCGCGCCCCGGGCTCGATCGGCGCGTCGGCCACGCCCTCGCGCGTGTTCAAGGGCATCCGCGGCCCCGGCCAGATGGGCAACAAGCGCGTTACCCAGAAGGGCCTTGAGATCGTCGACGTGCAGGCCGCGAAGAATCTGCTGCTGGTGCGCGGCTCGGTCCCCGGACCGTCCGGCTCGATCGTGGAGGTTCGTAGCGATGGCTGATGCACCTCTGCTTGGTGGCAGCACATCCCAGGCCAAGAAGGTCAAGCTCCAGGACGCCGCTTTCGGCGCGCGCTTCTCCGAACCGCTCGTGCATCAGAGCGTGCGCGCCGAGCAGGCGGCGCGGCGCCGCGGCACGGCGGCCACGAAGACGCGTGCGATGGTCTCCGGCGGAGGCGCCAAGCCCTGGCGCCAGAAGGGCACCGGCCGCGCACGCGCAGGCTCGAGCCGCTCGCCGATCTGGACGGGAGGCGGCGTCGCCTTCGGCCCGCACCCGCGCTCCTACACCTTCAAGGTCAACCGCAAGGAGCAGCGCGCCGCGCTGCGCAGCGGGCTCTCGCTGCACGCGCAGCGAGGATCGCTCGCGATCCTCGACGCCTCCGCATTCACGGCGCCGAAGACGCGCCAGGCACTCGATCTGCTCGAGGGCTGGGGCGCCGCGACGCGCAAGCCGCCTGCCACGCTCGTCGTGCTCTCACCCGATGACGCAAACGCGGCGCTCTCGTTTCGCAACCTCAAGCGTGTCGCCGTGCTGACGCCCGAGAACGTCGGCGTCACCGATCTGCTGGGCGCAGCGCGCCTGCTGATCTCCGAAGGGGCGCTCGAGGCGTTGAGCGCCCGCACCGGCAAGCCCCGTGAGGAGGCCAAGACCTGATGGAGCACACCCAGGTGATCATTCGACCGGTGGTCTCGGAGAAGAGCTATGTGCTCTCCGCTGCCGACCGCTACACCTTCCGCGTCCACTCCGACGCGCACAAGACCCAGATCCGCCAGGCCGTCGAGGCGCTGTTCGACGTGCACGTCGTCGAGGTGCGCACGCTGAGCGTGAAGTCCAAGCCCAAGCGCCGCGGCAACACCAAGGGCCGCACGCGTACCTGGAAGAAGGCGATCGTGCAGGTGCGAGCGGGCGAGTCGATCCCGATCTTCCAGGGCCTACAGGCGTTGGAGGGTTGATAGATGCCGGTTCGCAAGCCAAAGCCGACGAGCCCGGGGATGCGCTTCGTCTCCTACCCGGACTTTGCCGAGATCACCAAGGGCAAGCCCGAGAAGTCGCTCGTCGAAGGGCTCAAGAAGAGCGGTGGGCGCAACGCACTCGGGCGCAAGACCGCCCGCCACCGCGGCGGCGGCGCCAAGCGCGCCTACCGGCGTGTGGACTTCAAGCGCCGCAAGGACGGAATCCCCGCGCGCGTGGCCGCGATCGAGTATGACCCCAACCGCTCCGCCTACATCGCGCTGCTGCACTACAGCGACGGCGAGAAGCGCTACATCCTGGCTCCCCAGCGCCTCACGGTCGGCATGACCGTCGCCTCCGGCGACACCGCCGAAATCGCGGTGGGCAACTGCATGGAGCTCGCGCGCATGCCGGTCGGCGCCGTGGTCCACAACATCGAGCTGCAGGCAGGACGCGGCGGACAGATGGCGCGCTCGGCCGGCGCCTCCGCGCAGCTGATGGCGAAGGACGGCGAGATGGCCACGCTGCGCCTGCCCTCCGGGGAGATGCGCCTCGTGCGCGCGGAGTGTCGTGCGACGGTCGGCACGATCGGCAACGCCGAGCACCAGAACGTGAAGATCGGCAAGGCCGGGCGCAAGCGCCACATGGGCGTGCGCCCGCAGACGCGCGGCGTGGCGATGAACCCCGTCGATCACCCGCACGGCGGCGGCGAGGGCTCGACGACAGCCGGTCGTCATCCGGTGACGCCGTGGGGCGTGCCGACGCTCGGCTACCGCACACGCAAAAAGAACAAGAGCTCCAGTCGATACATCGTGCGCGGCAGGCGTCGCGGGAAGGGCAAGCAACGATGAGCCGCTCCAGCAAGAAGGGCCCGTGGGTGGAAGAGCGCCTGATGACGCGCGTCGAAGCGCTGAACGCCGCGAACAACAAAAAAATGCTGCGCACGTGGTCGCGTGCGTCGACGATCTTCCCGGAGATGGTCGGCCACACGATCGCCGTGCACGACGGCAAGAAACACGTGCCGGTCTTCATCAGCGAGTCGATGGTCGGTCACAAGCTCGGCGAGTTCGCGCCCACCCGGGTGTTCCGCGGGCACGCCGGCTCGGGGAAGGTCCGCTAGTGAGCGCCGAGGAGGAGAAGGACGTGACCGGCGAGGCCTCCGAGGAGCCGACGGCTGCCAGGAAACCGGCCGCCAAAAAAGCCCCTGCTGCGAAAAAAGCTGCCGCGGCGAAAAAAGCTGCCGCCGAGAAAAAAGCTGCCGCCGAGAAAAAGCCTTCTGCCGAGAAAAAAGCTTCTGCCGAGAGCAAACCGACTGCTGAGAAAAAACCATCCGGCGAGGCGAAGCCCGAGCCCGATGGTCAGCAGGATGCGCTGAAAGCTCCCGCGAAAAAACAGGCAGCGAAAAAAGCCGCGAGCGCGAAAGCGGCAGCCCCCGGGGACGCCGGGGAGGCGCAGGAGGCCGCGAAGGCGCAGGATGCGACGAAGCCCTCCAAAAAACTCGCTCGCCGTGCTGGCGCGAGCGTCAAAGCCAAGCCAACGCGCAGAGTCGTCGCAGCGCACGCTCGCTACGTGCGCACCTCGGCGCGCAAGGCACGCATGGTCTGCGGGCACATCCGCGGCAAGTCCGTGCAGGAGGCACGCGCTATCCTCGCGTTCACCCCTCGTGAGGTGGCCCGCGACTGGAGCAAGCTGCTGGAGTCAGCGGTGGCCAACGCGGAGAGCAACCACGAGCTGCTCGAGGACGATCTGATCGTCCGCGAGGCCTACGCCGACGAAGGGCCGACCATCAAGCGCTTTCGCCCGCGCGCGATGGGACGCGCGACGCCGATCCGCAAGCGCACCAGCCACCTGACCATCACATTGACACCGCGCCCCGAGCCGGCATCCACCAAACGCAACGCCTAAAGAGACTGAGAAATGGGACAAAAGGTTCATCCAGAGGCCATGCGCGTGGGTTACATCCACGACTGGAAGTCCAACTGGTACAACGAGAAGAACTTCGCCGAGTACCTCGCCGAGGACGTCAAGGTGCGCGAGCACATCGTGCGCAAGCTTGCGCACGCGGGGCTCTCAGACATCACGATCCGCAAGGACGCCAACGAGCTCGAGGTCAACATCCACACGGCTCGGCCGGGCATCGTGATCGGCAAGTCGGGCACCGAAGTCGACGCGCTGCGCCGTGATCTGCACCGCATGACCAACAAGCAGATCAAGGTCAACATCCTCGAGATCAAGCGTCCCGAGCTCGACGCGAAGCTCGTCGCGCAGTCGATCGCAGAGCAGCTGCAGAATCGTGTCGCCTTCCGCCGCGCGATGAAGCGCGCGCTCACGAGCGCGATGCGCTCGGGCGCCAAGGGCGTCAAGGTGCAGGTCGCCGGTCGCCTCGGCGGCGCTGAGATGGCCCGCACCGAAAGCTATTCCGACGGGCGCGTGCCGCTGCACACGATGCGCGCCGACATCGACTACGGCTTCTACGAGGCGCGCACCACGTTCGGTCGCATCGGCGTGAAGTGCTGGGTCAACAAGGGCGAAATCATGCCCGAGGGCTACACCGGCGCTGACCTCACCGACATGACCGCTCCGGCGCCCCCGAGCAACGACCGCGACGGTCGCGGTGGGCGTGACGGACGCGACGGGCGCGGACGCGGCCGTGGCG
>JACDGG010000091.1 GCA_013815355.1 Solirubrobacterales bacterium | reverse complement strand
CGCCCGCCAGCTGCCGTAGCGCGCGGCGGCGCCCAGCGCTCGCGCCGCATCCTCGGGGAAGCCGAAGCTCGGTATGCGCGCCGCGCCCTCGGCAGCGGGTGGAGCGCCCTCGCTGTTCATGAACACACTCGCCAGCGTGACCGCGCCGGCCTTGGCCGCCGCCGCGGCGAGCTCGCGCGCGACATCCTCTGCGCGGGTGAGCAGCGGCGGCACGAAGATCGCGACGATCGCGTCGCAAGCGCGCTCGCGTACGAGCGCTTCGATCACGCGCCTGTAGCTCGCGGCGGGCGCCGTGGCGATCATGTCGACGGGGTTCGACAGCGACGCCTCGGGGGCGAGGAAGCGCGCGAGGCGTGCGCGCAGATCCGCGGAGAGCTCGACCACGTCCAGGCCCGCGGCCTGGCAGGCATCGGCGCACATGATCCCCGGGCCGCCCGCGTTGGTCACGATCGCCACGCGCGCGCCGGCAGGCACCGGCTGGGCGGCGAGCAGCGCGCCGATGTCGAACAGCTCCTGCATCGTGTCCGTGCGGATCACACCCGCCTGGCGAAACAGCGCGTCGACCGTGACGTCGGAGGCGGACAGCAGCGCTCCGGTGTGCGAGGCGCTGGCCCGCGCTCCCGCCGCCGAGCGCCCGCTCTTGACGGCGACGATCGGCTTGACGGCGGCGACGCGTCGTGCGATCCGCGCGAAGCGGCGAGGGTTGCCGAAGGACTCGAGGTAGAGCAGCAGCACAGAGGTGCCGGGGTCCTGCTCCCAGTACTCCAGCAGGTCGTTGCCCGACACGTCCGCCTTGTTGCCGATCGACACGAACGAGGAGAGCCCGAGGCCCATGCGGCTCGCGGCCTCGATGATCGCGATGCCGAGACCGCCGCTCTGGGAGAGAAAGCCGATCGGGCCCGGCGGCGGGGGCCGTTCGGCGAAGGTGGCGTTGAGGCGCACATCCGGGGAGGTGTTGATCACGCCGAGGCAGTTGGGGCCGATCAGGCGCATGCCGCCCTCGCGGCAGATGCTCAGGAGCTCGCGCTGGCGCTCGGCTCCCTCGCCGCCGCTCTCGGCGAATCCGGCGGAGATCACGAGCAGCCCGCGCACGCCGGCCGCGGCGCACTCGCGCGCGACGGCACAGACGCCCGCCGCCGGCACCGCGATGACCGCGAGATCGACGGTCTCGGGCAGCGCCGAGACCGAAGCGTGGGCCTTGCGCCCGGCGATCGTGCGCACGCGCCGGTTGACGGCGTAGACGGTGCCGTCGAAGCCATAGCCGCGGAGGTTGCGCAGGATCTCCCCGCCGATCGTGCCGCGGCGCGGCGAGGCTCCAATCACCGCGACGGTGCGCGGCTGTAGAAAGCGCTCGACCGCCGCCACCGCGGCGATGTGCTCGCGCCGCTCGAAGCGCTCGCGCGTGTGCGGCGAGCGCGATGTCGGCAGTTCGACCTCGACGACCCCCTCGCGCGAGCGCTGCGCCACGGGGAAGCCGCTGTCGCGGAAGACGCCGATCATGTGGTGGTTGCCGGGCAGCACCTGGGCGCTGAAGACGGCGATGCCGTGCTGCTCGGCCGCGGCCGCCAGGTGGGCGAGCATGATCGTCGCGATCCCCCGCCCCTGCCAACGCTCGGCGACCGTGAAGGCGACTTCCGCGCGATCCTCGCCGGTTCGGATGTAGGCGCCGTGCGCGACGATCTCGTGCTCGGCCCCCGTGCTGGCCACGAGCGCATAGCGGTCCGCGTAGTCCACATCCACCGACCAGTCCGCCGCCCAGCCGAGATCGACCTGGCCGAAGAAGCGAAAGGCGATCGATTGTGGGGAGAGCGCATCCAGGAACTCGACGATCGCCGGGCGATCCTCCGCGCCGACGGGTCTGACGCGCACCGTCGAGCCGTCGCGCAGGGCCACGTCGACGACGTGTGCGCGGGGGTAGGACGCGGTGTCATCGGGGGTGAAGGAACGCGTCAACACTGGCTTTCTGTCTTGATGGACGGTCGCACCGATCGTGCGGCAACGGCCGCGCCGCGGCATCCGTGAAATCCCGCAGTGACGCCGGGGGCTCGCCCGCGGCGCCTATGGTTAGGTCGATGAGAGAGATCCTCGTGGTGCGTATGCTGGCGATCTGGCTGGGCAACTGCCTTGGCCTCGTGGTGGCGGCGGCGATCGTGCCCGACATCTCATACGGCGATGACCTCGGCACGCTGCTGCTCGCCGGCGCGATCCTCGGCCTGGTCAACTTCGCGCTGCGCCCGATCGTCGTGCTGATGACGCTGCCCGCCGTGATCATCTCGCTCGGCGCGGCGCTCTTGCTCGTCAACGCGCTGATGCTGTGGATCACGAGTGCGGTCGTGGACGGGTTGCAGGTGGGCGGCTTCCTCTCGACGCTGGCGGGCGCTGCGCTCGTATCGCTCGTGAACCTGGCCCTGCGGCCATGGCGGCGCTGGCGCGGGGAATCCCGTGCCCAGGGGCCGCGCGTGCGCATCATCTGGCGATAGCAGCCGACGAGCTGCGGGAGTCACGCCCCACCTGCATCCGCTCATGACCGGCCTGTCGTAGGGACTTCCCGCAATGCGGGTCCGCCGTTCGGCAGGGGCTAGCGCTAGAGAGCGGTGAGGCGCTCGAGCACCTCGTCGCGGTCGGTGCCGTGCGCGCGCAGCACGCGGTCGAAGTCCTCGCCGTAGACATGCATCACGGCCATCAGCACGTCCGTCGTCGCCACACCGTTGGCGCCGCGCTCGCGCGCGATCCGCACGGTGTGCTCGGTGACGGCGTCGACGGCGTCCAGGGCGGGCAGCTCCTCGGGGCGGTCCACCTCGTGGTCGGCGGCGGGCAGCGGCAGCGAGGTCTCGCTGACGCCGAGCGCCTGCAGCGCGATACCCACCTCTCCGTGCAGGCGCAGCAGGCGCAGCCAGCGCTCGGCCTCGGCCTCGCGATTGCGGGCGAAGGGCATCGCCGTGGAGGCGATGCCGAGGACCATCGCTGCGTCGGGGGCCAGTGAGCGTCCAGCGCTCATATCGTCACCATCCTGTCGGCCTGCCGCGCGGCGTGGCGCGTCTGCAGGTATGTGAGGTTGTCGTTTTGGAATGTCACCCGCGCGTGTCCGTCGGCGCGGTGCATCTCGAGCACGACGCTCCCGTCGCGCTCTGCGGAGCGCGCGGCCGCGCGCAGCACGGCGGCGGCCTCGCTCGGCTCGACACCGCAGGCGAGCAGCAGCTGCTCGGCACGCGCGCTCTTCACGCTTTCGCGATCGAGCTCGATCTCCTCGCTCAGCCCGCGGGGAGCCTCTGCTGTGCCGGTGATGTTCAGCAGGCACGCCGCCATGTCATCCGGGCGCCGCTCGGCCTGCTCGGATACGCGATCGAGCAGCTCTGCGGCGTTTGCGGCGGGTCCGATCTCGGCGAGCGTCTCGCTCAGGCGCCGCGGACCGAACAGCTCGGTTCCGACGCGCGCCTCGGTCACGCCGTCGGTGTAGAAGCAGATCTGTGCGGCGCCGGGAATCGAGACGACGCTCTGCCTGGTGCCGGTCGCCATGCCGGTCCCGAGCGGGGGCGCGGAGCAGACCGTGATCGGCTCCAGCGCCGTGCGCCCTGTGCCTGCGCCGAGCACGACCGGCGGAGGATGCCCCGCGCTGGCGTATACGAGCACGCGCTCGCGCGGGTTGTAGGTGGCCGCGATGACCGTCGCGAAGGAGCCTTCGAGCTGGCGCTCGAGCACAGCGCCGGCGGTCTGCACGGCGCCCCGCGGCGAGAGCCCCGCCTCGAGATAGGCGCGCAGCGTGAAGCGCACGAGCGCCGTGTGCGGCAGCGCCTGACGCCCATGACCGGACACGTCCCCGACGATCACGGCGAGCTGACCGTCCTCGAGCGCGAAGACGTCATAGAAGTCCCCTCCCGCGGCGGGGCCGGCCGCGGGACGGTAGGCGGCGGTAGTGCCGACGGGGCCGAGGCGCGCGGGCGCCACCGGCAGCAGCGCGGCCTGCAGCAGGCCCACATCCTCCAGCAGCTGTCCGCGCTGGCGCTCCAGGCGGCGGGCGCGGCGCGCGACGAGGCGCGAGCGAAGCGCGAGTGCGAGTGCGAGTGCGAGCAGCGCGCCGATCAGAACGCGTATCGGCAACGGCACGACACCGACGATCTTGGTGATCGTTTTCGCCAGCGGCGAAACGGTCGGGTGGGCCTTTGCGTGCACCGGGGCAGTGCCGCTCGCTTTCCTCGCCGGCAGCGCAGGTGCGGCGCCTGCGGGCAGAGCCGTCCCGCTCGTGAGGGTGGCGGTGCCGGTGCCACCGGGCACTGTCGAAGCGGGCGCGTGGCCAGCTCGCGCGCGCCGTGGCTTGCGGGAGCTGCGGACGGCAAGCCCGGTGGACGCCGTGGGTGTCGCCTGCTGCGCGGCGAGCGCCGGCGAGGAGACGGCGGCGAGGGTTACCGTGGCGCCCGGCGTCGGCGCGGGAGTCGCGAGCACAGGCGTGGAGGCTTCCCCCGCGCCCGCGGTCACTTCGCCCGGGGCGAGCGCCGTGCGCGTGGCTTCGATCTGTTTGCCTTTGCCGCGGTTCACGTGCGAGGGGGCGGGCTTTCCGGCGCGTTCCCTCGCCCGGCGACGTTCGGATTCGAGCGACGGTTCGCTCGCTTCCTTGCCTTTGCCGGGCTTGGCGGGGGCCTGCGCCGATCCACCGCTCTTTTCCTTGCCGGGCCCCGCGGTGCTCGGCGCGACCGGGCCCTGGCGAGCACCGGAGGGGGATTCCTTGGAGTGCCCGTGAGCGTCAGTGCCCCTGCCGGCGTCCTGGCGGTGGCGCGGCGGGTCGGAGCGGCGCCCCGGCGGGGGAGCCTGACCGGTATCGGTGGCGCCCGCGCCGGATTCGCCGCCGCTCTGCGCCGTGGGCGCTTCGGGCGCCTGCTTGGCGTGTTTCGGCTTCGCAGCGGCTTCGCCCGAACCACCGGCGTCCGGAGCCTTTTCGGGCTTCGGCGGGTGTGCGGGAGGCTGCGTCGAGGCTTCCGGCGGCGGGCCCGACTTTTCGTGGCCGGCTTGCGCCGTCGCGGCCGGAATACACGCCAGCGAGACGGTCGCGAAGGCGATCGTGATGGCGCCTACGAGTCGCCGGCGGCGCGAGGTCCGGGGCGTGAGCTCGTATCTGTCTGCAGCCATCACGAAGCCATCCCGTCAGTCGGCTCCGATCGGGGAGCGGCTCACGTGGGCGTATGCCTCGTTGAAGCTCGGGAAGATCGAGAAAGCGCCGTCCATCCCGGAGAGCTCGAAGATCCGCAGCACGGCGGGCCGGGTGCACACGATCGCCAGGCGCGCATCGGATGCGAGGCGGCGCTTGACGACGACGAGCACGCCGAGAGCCGTGGAGTCCATGAAGCCGGTGAGCGACAGGTCGAGCACGATGCGATCGCGGTCTTCCTGCAGCGAGTCCAGCAGCATCCACTTCAGACGCGGCGCAGTGGAGAGGTCAAGGTCGCCTTCCACCGAGATGACATTGGTGCGCTCGTCGAGCTCGCGGCAGGTGATGCCGAAGTCCGCCGAACCCACCTCGTCGGGGCTTGTGATGTCGACTTTGCTCAGAATCGTCGGCCTCCCTTTCTTGCGCGCTTGTGAGGGACTCGGCTCCGGTCGAGGCGCACGTCGCCAGACGTACTGCTCTTGTTTCGGCTCAGGGCCGATAGGACTTGAACGGCGCGGGCCCAATCGAACGAGTGTCCATTGCGGCGCCATAGGCGCTCGAGCTCGGCCGAGTCGCGTGCGCCTTTGCGCGTCTGCAGCGGTGCGCGAGGATGCGGAAGCTGAAGGACTTCGCGTTCGATCGGCGATAGCCTCGCGGGACGAATGAGCCCATCCGGCACTGACTCCCCGCAACCGACGGTGATGGCACAGCTCTCGGTGCGCGACGGGCGCGCGGCTGTGGAGTTCTACAAGACCGCGTTTGGCGCGGTGGAGGTCTATCGCGTCGGGGGCAGCGAGGAGCACGAGGCGGTGGTATCGCAGCTGACGCTCGGCGCTGCGTCGTTCTGGGTCGCCGACGAGTCGCCTGAGCACGCCAACTTCAGCCCCGCGTCGCTCGGTGGCGGCTCGGTGCGAATGCTGCTCGTGGTCCCCGATCCCGATGCGACGATCGCCGGCGCCGTCGCAGCCGGCGCACGGGTGATCTACGCCGCCGAGGAGGCGCATGGCTGGCGTCTTGGGCGGATCGTCGACCCCTACGGGCATCACTGGGAGATCGGCAGGCCCCTGGGCGCGTGGCCCGCTGTTCCGGCTCGCGATTAGGCGCCGGCGGTGCAGTGCGGTGACGCACGGTCGTACTCGGGAGTACGATCCCGAGGAATGGGAGAGCTGGGGCCGCTGATCCCCGACGATGGCCCGCTCGGCGCGCGTGTGTGGCGCCGTGCACGCGGAATCGCAGCCGAGCTGCTCGTGCTGGCGCTCCTCACCGTGCTCTCGCCGCTGCTCGTTGCGATCGCGGTGGGTGTCGATCTCGTGTTGTGGCTGCGCCGACGCAAGCCCTGGATGGCCGTGCGGCTGCTGGCGATGGGGTGGTGGTTCCTGGTGGGCGAGCTCTACGGACTGAGCGGGCTGCTCGCGGCCTGGCTGGCCTCGCGCGGACACGACAGCGCCCGCCGGCGCGAGCGCGTGTATCGAGTCAAGCGACGCTGGCTGCGTAGCCACCTCGCGGGGATACGCTTCCTGTTCGGACTGCGGTTCGAGATCGAGGGCCTCGAGGTCGCTGGCCCCGGCCCTGTGCTCGTCATGATCCGCCACGCGAGCATCATCGACAACGCGCTCCCCGACGCGATCCTCGGCCAGGCCCACGGCCTCGGCTTTCGATTCATCATCAAGCGCGAGCTGCAGATGCTGCCGACGATCGACATCGGTGGGCGCTGGGTCCCGACGCTGTTCGTCAGGCGCGCCTCCGGAGACACCGCGGCGGAGCTCGAGCGCGCGCGCCTGCTGACGCTCAACCTCTCAGAGCGCGACGGCATCCTGATCTATCCCGAGGGCACGCGCTGGACCAAGGAGAAGCTCGCGCGCGCGAAGGAGATCATCGCCGAGCGCCATCCCGAGATCGCGCCGCTGGCCGCGGGCCTTCACAACCTGCTGCCACCGCGACTCGGCGGGACGCTCGCGCTGCTGGAATCGGCCCGCGACGCGGACGTCGTGATCTTCGGCCACGTGGGCCTCGACGGCTTTGAGTACATCAGCGACATCTGGGCGGGCGGCCTCGTGGGGAGCACCGTGCGCCTTCGCTTCTGGCGCTTTCCCGCCGCCGAGGTGCCAAGCGAGCGCGAGGCGCTGATCGCGTGGCTCTATGAACGCTGGCAGGAGCTCGACGACTGGGTCGGCGCTGTCCAGGCCGAGCTGGCAGCGGCTCGCGTGACGAGCACGCGGCTGGCGCCGCTGGTGGACGCGGCGCAGCCGTAGAGGCGTTGCGCCACATCCCACCCGCGACCGGCTGCTCAGATCGTCGCGAGCTCCCGCAGCTGGGCCATCCGGATCGAGTTGCCGGAGGGGTCGCGAAAGGCGGAGTCGATCCCGTAGGGGCGATCCTCGGGCTCCTCGGTGAACTCCACGCCCCGCGCCTTGAGCTCCTCGAAGGAGGCCTGGCAGTCCTCGGTCGTGAGAAAGATCGTCCCGGCATAGCCCTTGGCCATCAGCCCGCGCACCTGCTCGGCGGTGTCGGAGTCCATCATCGGCGGCCCGGGGATCGCCATCAGCACGACGCCGACGTCGGGCTGTCCGGCGGGACCGACCGACAGCCAGCGGAAGTCGCCCATCTCGGGCAGTGTCACGTCGGCGCGAACCTCCCAGCCGACCTTCTGCGTGTAGAAGGCGAGCGCCTCCTCTTGGTCGTTGACCCACAGCTGGGCGTTGGCGAGCTTGATCATCGGAACCTCCTGGTCGACTTCACTGATGCCGGCCATGCTAGGTACGGGGAGAGCCGCTGTCTTCTCGAAACGTGCTGTGTTGGGGCCGGCCGTATGCGCGCAGAACGCAGGACGGCACGAGCGCGTATTGCGAGGCCGGCGGGAACGAGACGCGATAGGCGCTGGGCGAGAGCCCGAACGTGCGGGTGAAGCTCGTGGTGAAGGAGCCGACGCTCTGCAGTCCCACCGAGAAGCAGACCGCGGCGACCGAGCGATCGGTGCTGCGTAGCAGTGCGGACGCGCGCTCCAGACGTCGCGTCAGCAAGTAGGCATGGGGTGACTCGCCGAAGACACGGCGAAACTCGCGGCTGAAGTGAGCGCGGGAGAGGCCGGCCGCACGCGCCATGTCCTCGACGCCGAGCGGCTCGGCGTAGCGCGCATCGGCGAGGTCGCGTGCGCGCAGCAGATGACGAGCGGGCGGAGCGAATGCCATTGCTCAATTATGGGGGCGGTGACTCCTACACTGCGACCCGTGCACCCGGCTCCGGTGGAGGCAGAGGTCGTGCGCCCGCTGCGCGCGGAGGTGCTGCGCCCGGGACAGTCTGCCGCTGAGCTCATCTACCCGGGCGATGAGGCGCCCGGCACGCTGCACGCCGCGGTGCGGCTGGACGGAGAGGTGGTGGGCATCGCGAGCGTGATGCGCGACCCTCATCCGGTTTCCCCACTGCCGGGCGACTGGCGTATTCGCGGCATGGCGAGCAGGCCCGAGCTGCGGGGGCGCGGGATCGGCGCGGCGCTCTTGGCATGCTGCGAGATTCACGCCCGCGAGCACGGGGGCGTGCGAATCTGGTGCAACGCGCGGGCCGGCGCAGGTGGGTTCTACGAGCGCGGCGGATTCAGCGTCGAGGGCGAGCGCTTTGAGATCGCCGGCATCGGCCCGCACTACCTGATGGCGAAGCAGCTGCGCCGCTAGCGCGCACTCGCCGGAGGGCCCTTGGCCCAGGAGGGCTCACGCGCGCGGAACCTCATCAGCGCCTTCCAGGTGGCGGACGTGAGCAGGCCGCTCACATGCAGGCGGTGACGGCTTTGAAAGCGTCCCACCGCGCGTGCTGTCTGCGCGCCGTAGAAGCCTCCGATGGGCAGCTTCGCTCCGGCGGCGTTGAGCAGCTCCTGTGCCCACAGCACCTCGTCGCTGTCGGCGCCCGGACGCAGCGTCGGGATGGAGAGCGCCCGCTGTGGCGAGCGCTCTAGGGGGGCGAGCAACGCGGCGAGCGCATCGGGGACGGCCGCTTCGAGGTCATAGAAGCTCAGACCGATCGTCGAATAGGCAGAGGCAAGTGAGCGAAAGCGCAACAGATCGCTGCTCGGCGGAGCCCCGAAGAGTTGCCCGACGGGGGCTATCGGACGTTGATAGACGGAGTTGACCGCGATCGTCGCGGCGTATGCCGAGTCGACGCTCACGCCGAAGTCGAGCCAGTACATCTGCGGCAGATCGGCGTCAAAGCCGCCCGGCCCGAGAAACACGGAGTAGGGAAAACTCGGATGCTGGGCGATCTCCGCCTGCCCGGCCAGCCCGATCGGGAAACGCGACCCGAGCTGACGGCGCAGCGTGTGGATGAAGAGCTGCGCGGGTCCGTAGAGCCCGTCGTACTGACCCTCCGCGTCGATGACGAGGCACTTCGCCCCATTTCTGACGGCCGCGACCGCAACGGCGGCCTCGGCGAGCGGGTTCTGGCCGTAGGCGAACGTCCAGCCGCACACCGAGATGCCAGAGGCCGCGAGCCCGCTCAGCAGCGCCGGGGAAAACTGCGGGTCGGGCGTCGATCCATCCCCCGCCTTGACGAACAGCGTGTGCAGGCCGAGCGCGCCGGCCTGCGCCGCGAGCGTCTGCGGCGCGCTCTGTGCAGGGACGCGGTTGATCCAAAGCGCTGTTCCCGCGAACGGGCTGCGGGGCGCCACGGCCCCCCGGGCCGGAGACACCCCGAGCACGAGCGCCAGCGCGAGCACGCACAGCAGCACACGGATGCCCTGAGCTGGGTGTGATCGTCGCACGCCTCGGAATCGTAGTGAGCTGCGATCGGCCAGGATGCATGACGTGGCGCGCAATCTGCTGAACATGAAGGACGTCGAGAAGGGCTATGCGAGCCGCTCGGTACTGCGCGGGATCACGCTCGGCATCGCGGCGGGAGAGCGAATCGGGCTGGTTGGCGAGAACGGCGGCGGCAAGTCGACGCTGCTGCGCCTGCTCGCGGGCCTTGAGATGGCTGACGCGGGAGAGATCACGCGCGCCGGAGATGTCGGCGTCGCGCTGGTCGGTCAATACGATGAGCTCGACGAGACCCAGAGCGTGCGCGAGGCGCTCGTGGGCGTGCGCGCCGAACACGAGTGGGCCGGCGAGCGCGCATTCCGCGGCGTGCTCGAGGGGCTGCTCGGCGGCGTCGCAGTGGAGCTGTTCGCGCAGGGCATCGATACGCCTGTCGCAGGCCTCTCCGGTGGCGAGCGCCGGCGCATCGCGCTGGCGCGTCTCTTGCTCGAGCCGCCCGAGCTGCTACTGCTGGATGAGCCCACCAACCACCTCGACGTTGAAGGCGTGGACTGGCTTGCAAGTCACCTCGCCGCGCGACGTGGCGCGATGGTCGTGGTCACCCACGACCGCTGGTTCCTGGATGCGGTGTGCACAGCAACCTGGGAGCTCGCCGACGGTGAGATCCACGCCTACGAGGGCGGCTACGCCGCCTACGTGCTCGCACGGGCCGAGCGCGAACGTCAGGCCTCCTCGCGCGAGGACCGCCGCCGCCAGCTCGTGCGCAAGGAGCTCGCGTGGCTGCGCCGGGGACCGCCGGCGCGCACATCCAAGCCGAAGTTCCGCATCGAGGCGGCAAGCGCGCTGATCGCAGATGAGCCCCAGCCACGCGACCGCGCGGAGCTTCTGCGCTTCGCGGGCGCACGCCTCGGCGACCGTGTGCTCGACGCCGTCGAGGTATCGCTCACGCTCGGCGGCCGCGAGCTCCTGCGCGATGTGACGTGGCGCCTCGGGCCGGGTGATCGCGTCGCGATCGTCGGCGTCAACGGCTCGGGCAAGACATCCTTGCTCAGGCTGCTCGCGGGCGAGCTGCAGCCGAGCGCCGGTCACGTCAAACGCGGGAGCACCGTGCGCCTGGCGCATCTCTCGCAGGAGACCACCGAGCTGCCACAGACGCTCGGCGTACTCGAGGCACTGGAAGAAGTGCGCGGCGAAGCCACCCTCAGCGGCGGCGAGCGGATCACGGCAGCGCTGCTGTGCGATCGCTTCGGATTCCGAGGCGACGAGGCGCGTACGCCCGTGGCCGAGCTGTCCGGCGGCGAGCGCCGCAGACTGGCGCTGATGCGGCTGCTGATGGCGGGCCCGAACGTGCTGCTGCTCGACGAGCCCACGAACGACCTCGACATCGACACGCTCACGGCGCTCGAGGATCTGCTCGACGGCTGGCCGGGCACGCTGATCATCGTCAGCCACGACCGCTACTTCGTCGAGCGCGTGTGCGACGA
>JACDGG010000090.1 GCA_013815355.1 Solirubrobacterales bacterium | reverse complement strand
GCGCAGGGCGGGGGCGGCGTCGCGCTCGCGGCCCGGGCGGCAGAGCACATCGACGCGGTCTGAGATCTGTGCGCCGAGGAAGCGCACTTCGATGCGCCCGCCTTCGCCGCGCTGCACGAACCAAGGCGCCAGCGCCAGCAGCTCGGCGCCCTCGCGCACCGCCACGATTCGCAGCTCGCCGCCGGCCGGTGCGAGGTGCGTCCACCAGGAGAGCATCCAGCCGGGCGCGCACAGCGGTAGCGAGCACGCCACCGCCAGCTCATCCCACCCACCGGCAAGCTCCCGGGCCGCGTCGGGCTCGGTGATTATCTGCGTGCTCGCCATGACTTGGAATCTAGGGTGATCGGGACGCGGGCGTCGGGCGCGGCGGCGGCGCACCGGCGAGCGGCGTCGCGGATATGATCGCCTCGCGGGCAGCGGTGGCCAGCTTCCACGAGCGAGCAAGGAGATCGGGCATGTTCAAATCGATTGTGGTTGGGACAGACGGTTCGGACACGGCCAACCAGGCCGTTCGCCAGGCGGTCGACCTCGCGCGCGCCGTGGGTGCGAAGCTCGAGCTCGTCAGCGCCTATGAGCCCGTGCCCGTACAGCGCCTGCAGGAGGAACGGCGGCAGGCGCCCGAGGATCTGCAGTGGGCGATCAGCCCCCGCGAGGACGTCGATGCGACGCTCGAGTCGGCTGCCACGATTGCGCGCGAGGCGGGCGTCGATGTCGATGTGTACCCGCGCCAGGGCGACCCCGCCGATGCGATCCTCGACGTCGCCGAGGAGCAGGAGGCCGATCTGATCGTGGTCGGCAACAAGGGCATGACCGGCGCCAAGCGCTTCCTGCTGGGCTCGGTGCCGAACAAGGTCTCTCACCACGCGCCGTGCTCGGTGATGATCATCCGCACGACCTGAGCCTCTGAGCCACATACCTCCGGGGTATCTCGACCGTCGCGCCCGGCGCCTTTAGCGCTTGACGGTGCGGGCTGAGAGCCGCTGCGGCGGGGGAGGGCGCTGCTAGCGTTGCGCCCTGCCGTGGACCCCTCAGCCGATCTCTTGCGCAACATCAGACTGCACCTGGGCGAGACCGACCCGGCCTCGCTCGGCGCGCGCGCGGCGAAGCTGCTGAGTCCCGCACCGGTGGGCTCCACGGCGCGGCGGGCGCTGCAGCGCGTGGCGATGAAGCGCGGACGCCTGGACTGGGAGCGGAGCTGGCTGGCGCCGCTGATCGACGTTCGCCGTGAGGTCCTCGGTGAGCGGGCCGCAGGGCCGCCGCGCTTTCTCGTGCGGGTCGATGAGTTCCCCTACTACACCTCCTTCGACCGCCCCGAGGACCTCGAGATGTCGCGCCGCTTCCACGAGGTCATGGCCGAGGCGGGTCTTGCCCACCTGATGTCGGTGCTTCCGCAGCTGACCCATGACCCGCTCACGGTCGGCTCCACGGGTGGCCGCGCGCTCGGCGAGCAGGAGATCGCGCTGCTCGAGCAGATGCGCCGCGACCGCGTCACCTTCGCTCAGCACGGCACTAATCACCGCACGCGCTTCGCCAGCCCGCGCAGGCGCTCGGAGCTATGTGGCCTGAGTCCCGCCGAGGCCGACGCTGTGCTCGAGGACGGCCGCCTGCGCCTCCTCGCGGCCGGGATCGACTCCACGCGCGTGTTCGTGCCGCCCTTCAACCGCTTCGACGCCGCGCAGTACCCGATGCTCGCCCGCCGCTTCAGCATCCTCTGCGGAGGGCCGGAGAGCGTCGCGCTGATGGGCTTCCACGGCGGGCCGCTGTGGCGCGACGGCGCTGTGTACCTGCCCTGCTACGCGCCGCTCTACTCCGACGCGCGCACCGTGCTGCCCGTCGCCGAGCGCATGATCGACCTCGCCCCGGGGACGTGGATACCGATCGTGCTGCACACCTCCTGGGAGCTGGATGACGACTTCGCCGCGCTGCGCAGGCTGGCCGAGCGGATCGCGCCGTTCGCGGCGAGCTGGGATGAGCTGCTGGCGGAGGTCGACCGCAGCGCGCTTCCCGTCGCCGGCGCGAGCCTCGGCTGAGCCGGGGGTGCTACTCGCTCTCGCCGCCGCGCAGACGGCCGGAGAGGCGCCGTCCCGCCTCCGGCAGCAGGTAGCGCAGGCACGGGGCGGGGTCGGCGAGGTCCCACATCGAGTGCGAGTCGAAGGACGCGGCGGCCAATGCGCCCACGAGCGCGCGAGGTCCGAGCGCGTAGGAGGCGGCGAGGTCGCGGTTCAGCCACTGAAAGCCGGCCCCCATCCGCGGCGGCGCGCTGAGGCGCGTGGCGCGCCCGAGCGCTTGGTCTGCCCAGATCGCAGGTAGGTTCGCCCCGGCGCCGGTCGCGAGCGCGAGCGAGCCGTAAAAGCGCCCGTTGAAGTCGGTGATGTGCGCGACCCCGGAGGCGTCGCGCATGAACTCCACCTGCACGAGCCCGAACCAGCCGATGTCGGCCACGAGCGCGCGCACGCCGCGCGAGAGATCGGGGTCGGGCGCGACGATCCGCCCGCGCACGGTGTCCCCTGCGCCCGGCGGCCAGGTGTGCACCGCCTCCTGGTGAACCTCCGCGACGATCTCGCCGTCTTTGCCGGCGACGATCACCACAGCGCCCATCGCGCCGCTCATCACCTCCTGCAGCAGCGGCTCGCCGCCCTCACGGCGGATCTCATCGATCAGGCCCTGGCCCTCGCGCGCGGAGGCGAACAGCTCGGTGTCGAAGCGCTTGGGCACGTGACTGCGCGCCTTGATGACCGCGGGACCGCTCCATGTCGCGACATTGGCCTCATCGGCCGGCTCGGTGCGTGGCGCGCGCAGGCCCGCGGCCTCGGCCGAGCGCGCGAGATCGAGCTTGTCGAAGGCCCGCTGCACGGCCGCGAATGGGGCATAGGGCCAGACAGCTGGGCCGATCTCCTCGCGCCGGCGCGAGAGCGTCACGAGACCCACGTCATAGCTGCAGAACACGATGTCGTAGCCGCCCGCTGCGACGGCCGCGGCGATGTCGGCGACGAACTCGTCCTCACCGTCCTCGCACTCGCGGATCTCGTGGTGGCGCTGCACGTAGCGCGAGGTGCTCGCGAAGCTCGGCGCGAAGGCGCCGGTCGCGACCGTGTATCCCGCCCGCGCCAGGGCACGGGCGGCGACCAGCGTGGCCCGGTCGCGGGACTGATCGACGAGCAGGGCGCGCACGCGGCCAGCTTATTGAAGAGCGCAGCGCACCTATCAAGTGATCGTCCTTGGCGGCCGAGATAATGAGCAGATGAAGATCGTGAGCGTGATGAGCACCGATTCGAGCGGTGGAGCCGAGTTCGCCGCGGTCGAGATGCTCGAGGCCCTGCGCCAGCGCGGCAACGAGACGGTGATGCTGACCGACATGCCGGCGATGGCACGCGACACCCAGGTGCGCGTACGCCCGGTTTCGCTCGGCCCGAAGCTCTCGACGCGCAGCTGGATCTCGCTGGCGCTGCGCTGGCCGCTGCTCCTCAGGGCGCTCGCCAAGGCGCTGCGCGCGGAGGCGCCCTACGACATCCTGCTCGTCCATTACAAGAAGGAGCAGCTGCTCGCGCGCATGCTCCCGAAGGCCCTGCGGCGCACGATCGTCTGGTGCGAGTGGGGGCCCGTGCCCTTCCCACTGCGTCGCGGCCTGCCCCGCCGCGCCTACCTGGGGGCGGTCAAGCAGGTGCCGCTCGTGCTCGCGATCTCCGAGGGAACGCGCAGCTCGGTCGGCGATGTCGGCGTGTCCGACGCGAAGATCGTGGTCGTGCCGAACGTGCTG
Source organism: Solirubrobacterales bacterium (assembly GCA_013815355.1). GTDB lineage: Bacteria > Actinomycetota > Thermoleophilia > Solirubrobacterales > Solirubrobacteraceae > Palsa-744. Next base: position 7,621 of record JACDGG010000090.1, on the reverse strand, counting down.
CGCACCGAGGAAATCCGCTTCAGCGAGGAGGGCCGCGCGCGCGTGCGCGCCGAGCTCGGGATACCGGCCGATGCCTTCGTCGTCGGCTGCATCTCGCGCTTTCACCCAAAGAAGCGCAACGACGTCGTGGTCGACGCGGTGAAGGCGCTCGAGGACCCGAACGTTCACCTGATCCTCGCCGGCAGCGGCGAGACCGAAGCCGAGCTACGCGAGCTGGCCGCCCCCCTGGGTGAGCGCGCGCACTTCATCGCGACGCCCGGCTCGGAGGTACCCGACGTGCTCTCTGCCTTCGACGTGTCGGTCTTCTGCCCGAGCCCCACCGAGGGCGCTCCGCGCGCGGTGATACTCGGGATGCTCGCCTCGCGTCCGTGCCTGTCGACCGGCGCCGAGGGCGTGGCCGACATGATCCGCCCCGAGTTCGGCGGCATCGCCTCGCCGGAGAACGAGCCCGAGTCGCTGCGCGTGCTGCTCGCGCGCTATCTCGAGGATCCCGAGCGCGCAGCCCGCGAGGGCGCGGCCGCGCGCGCCTACGCCGAGTGCACCTACGCGGCGCCCGTCGTCGCCGAGCTGATCGAGGGCCTCTTCGACGGCGCCCTCGCCGCCACGCGGCCGGGCTCGCCCGCCGCGTGATGGGCGCAGCATCTGCCCGGCGCCTGCTGATGATCGAGCAGGGCGGTCGCGGCGGCGTGACCGACTACACCGATGAGCTGACACGCGCGCTCGCCGCGGAGGGTTGGGCGATCACGCTGGCCACGGCCGCCGACCACACCTACCCGCCGGTGGCGGGCGTCGAGGTCGTCCCGATCTTCCGCTACCTCCGCGACGAGTCCGCCATCGGCGGCGCGCTGCGCCGGCGCGGCCTCGGCAAGCTCGTCAACGGGCTGTTCTTCCTCGCCGCGCTGCCGCGGCTGATGCGGCTGGCGCGGCGCGCAGAGATCGTCCACTCCCAAGGCTGGGAGATTCCGCAGATCGGCCTGCTCGCCGTGCTCTGCCTGCGCCTGACCGGGACGCCGATCGTGCAGACCGCGCACGGCACCTTCGAGCGCGCCGAGAGCTTCCTGCGCACCCGCCGCGTCGTGCGGCGGCTGACCGGCAGGCTGCTGGCGCGCATGATCGTGCACACCGAGGCCGATCGGCTGCGCGTGCGCGAGTGGGTCGGCGAGCGCTCGGTCGTGATCCCGCACGGCGAGTACGGGGGCCTTGCAAGCAAGGGTGCCGGCGCCGAGCGCGAGGCCGCCCGCGCCGCCCTAGGCGTTGCAGCGGAGGCCTCGGCGACGCTGATGTACGGGCAGCTGCGCACCGACAAGGGCCTCGAGGACCTGATCGCGGCGGTCGAGCAGGTGCCCGAGACACACCTGCTGATCGGCGGCAAGGACGCGGGTGCGCTCGCCGCCGTGCGCGAGCGCCTCCAGAACCCCGCGCTGAGCCCCCGCGTCACGCTGCGCGAGGGCTTTCTCGACATGCGCGAGACAGCGGAGCTGTTCGCGGCGGCCGACACCGTCGCGCTGCCCTACCGCGCCGCCAGCCAGAGCGGCGTGCTGCTGCTCGCCTACGGCTTCGCGCGCCCCGTGATCATCTACCCCGCCGGGGGCATGGTCGAGGCCGTGATCGACGGCGAGACGGGCTGGATCTGCTCGGCCTCGGAGGTGGCGGCGCTCGCTCGCGCGCTCGCCGACAGCGCCCGCGCCGGTCACGAGGAGTGCCTGCGACGCGGGCAGCGCGGCCGCGAGCTCGCCAGCGAGCGCTTCTCCTGGCCCGCGATCGCAGCGCGGACGGGCGAGCTCTACCGCGAGGTGCTGGGCGATGCGTGAGCGCCGACCGTGGGGAGCGCGCCGGCTCGCCTGGGTGCCGACAGGGCCTCCGCGTATGCTCCGCGCGATGGGAGCCACCCCGCGACGCGAGCCGCTGCGATGAAGCGCGCGGTGATCCTGGCCGGCGGCGAAGGCACGCGCCTGCGTCCCTACACGACCGTGCTGCCCAAGCCGCTGATGCCGATCGGCGACCGCCCCGTGCTCGACATCGTCGTGCGCCAGCTGAAGGCCCACGGCTTCGAGCGCATCACGATCGCCACCGGCTACCTGGCCGAGCTGATCGAGGCGTTCTTCCGCAACGGCGAGAGCTACGGCATCCCGATCGATTATTACCGCGAGCACGAGCCGCTCGGCACCGTCGGCGCGCTGGCGCTGATCGAGGATCTCGCCGACACCGACGTGCTCGTGATGAACGGCGATGTGCTGACCGACATCGACTACGGCGCACTGCTCGACCGCCATCGCGCGGGCGACGCGGCCGCGACGATCGCCACGAAGCTGCGCCAGGTGCAGATCTCACTCGGCGTGCTGCGCTTCGGCGACGAGGCCGACCCCACGCGCCTGACCGGCTATGACGAGAAGCCGCAGATCGACTACACGGCGAGCATGGGCGTCTACTGCTTCGCGCCGCGCGCGCTCGGCTTCATCAAGCCCGGCGAGCGTCTTGACTTCCCCGATTTGATCTTGCGGCTGATCGCCGCCCGTGAGGTTGTGCGCGCGTGGGAGAGCGATGACTACTGGCTGGACATCGGACGCCACGACGACTACGAGCAGGCGCAGGAGGAGTTCGAGTCGGTGCGCGCGCGGTTGATCCCGCACGAAGAGTCCTAGAACGTCCGGCCCACGCACTGCCGCCGGCGCGGACTTTCTCTAGGCCAGCGCTGCGGTGAGCACCTCGACGACGATGTCGATGTCGTTCTCGTCCATCGAGGAGCTGAGTGGCAGCGCGCAGTGGCGGTCGGCCGTCGCCTGCGCCTGGGGCAGGCCGCCGGGCGGAGAGAACTGCTCGTACTCGGTGAAGTTGTGAAGCGCCGGGTACCAGGTCGTCTGGATGCCGTTGTCTTTCAGCGTGGCGCGGAAGCGGTCGCGGGCCGGGCGGTCTGCGAGCAGCACCGGGAAGGCGAAGTGCGAGGAGCGCTCGACGGCCTGCTCGTCGAATGGGAGCTCCAGGCCCGGCATGCCTGCCAGGCGCTCGCGGTAGGCGCGCACGCTCGCGCGCCGTTTCTCGATGCTCGCGTCCAGGCGCGCGATGCGGCTCAGCCCGAGCGCGGCGCGCGGCTCGTCGAGGCGGTAGTTGTAGCCGACGTCGATCACGTCATAGGCCGGGTCATGTCCGCGGTGGCGATCCCAGGTGCTGCTCGACAGCGCGTGGGAGCGCAGCAGCCGCACGCGCTCGGCGCGCTCATCATCGGCGGTCGTGACCATCCCGCCCTCGCCGACGCAGAGCTGCTTCTTGGAGAAGAAGCTGAAGGCGCCGAGCTCGCCGATCGTGCCGACCTGGCGCCCGGCATCGTCGATGCGCGCGCCGATCGCCTGGGCGCAGTCCTCGATCAGGATCAGATCGTTGGCGTCACACAGCTCGCGCAGCGCGTGCACGTCGGCGGGATAGCCGCAGAAGTGCACCGCGACGATCGCGCGGGTGCGCGGGGTGATGCGCGCGGCGGCGTCGGCGGGGTCGATGTTGAAGTCCAGCGGGCTGCGCACGTCGCAGAGGACGGGCGTGGCGCCGACGTAGCGCGGGGCGCTGGCGCTCGCGACGAACGTCACGGCGGGCACGATCACCTCGTCCTGCGGCCCGAGTCCGGCCGCGAGGCAGGCGAGGTGCAGCGCGGCGGTGCCGCTCGAGACCGTGATCGCGTTGGGCGAGCCGACCTGCGCCGAGAGCGCCTGCTCGAAGGCCTGCGTGCGCGGACCCATCGTCAGCCAGCCCGACTCCAGGCACTCGAGCACGGCCTGCACGTCCTCCTCGGGAACGACGATGTCGGTCAGGGGCACGCGCCAGTCGCTCATCGCTCAGACCACCTCGGCCAGCGCCGTGACGACACGGTCCTGGTCCTCGTCGCTCATGTGGGGATAGAACGGCAGCGTCAGCTCCGTGCGCGAGGCGAGCTCGGTGATCGGCAGCGATACGTCAGGGAAGCGCTCGCGGTAGGCGCTGAAGCGGTGGATCGAGGGGTAGAAGATGCTCGTCTGGATGCCGCGCTCGCGCAGCTCGGCGCTGACGCGCGCCTGCTCGCCGTCGCGCTCGAGCATGATCGGCAGCACATAGGCCGAGGAGGTGGCCACCTCGGAGTCCTCGAAGGGAACGATGATCCCCTGGACGCCGGAGAGCAGCTCGCGGTAGCGCACGGTCAGTTCGCGACGGCGTTCGATTTCCTGCTCCAGGCGCCCGAGGCGCGAGAGCAGGAGCGCCGAGCGCGGCTCGTCGAGGCGGTAGTTGAAGCCGAGGCCGACCACGTCGTAGGTGTCCGTCGAGCCCTTGTGGCGCTCCCAGGTGCCGCTCGTCATCGCGTGCGAGCGCCGCGAGCGCACGAACGCGGCGACGTCGTCGTCGTCGGTGCTGAGCAGCCCGCCCTCGCCGACCGAGAGGACCTTGTTGGAGAAGAAGCTGAAGGCGCCCGACATGCCCCAGGCGCCGAGCTTGCGCCCGTGCAGCGAGGCGCTCGGCGCGTGCGCGACGTCCTCGATCAGCGCGATCCCGCGGGCGTCGCAGATCTCCTTGAGGCGATCGACGGGGGCCGCGTAGCCGGCGAAGTGCACCGCGCAGACGGCCTTCGTGCGCGGCGTGATGCGCCGCTCGACGTCCTCGGGATCGATGTTCGGGTTCGCGCGCGAGGTGATCTCCGCGAACACGGGCGTGCCGCCGCAATAGAGCACCGCCGCTGCGGTCGCCGCGAACGTGAAGGACGGCACGATCACCTCGTCTCCGGGACCCACGCCGGCGGCGAGGTAGGCGAGATGCAGGGCGGCCGTGCAGCTGGAGACGGCGATCGCGTGGCGCACGCCGAGCTGTGCCGCGAATGCCTCCTCGAAGGCCTGCGTGCGCGGGCCGAGCGTCAGCCAGCCCGAGCGCAGCGTCTCAGCGACCGCCTCCAGATCCTGCGGCTGCAGCTGCAGGTCGAACAGCGGCAGCGCGGGAAAGGACTCGGTGCTGGCCATCGCTTGCGGGCGCCTCCGACGCTCAGGGGACGTTCTTGTAGCGTGCGGCGAACGGGTCCCCGAACTGCTCCACGTCGAGCGCGGCGATGATCTCGCCGATCCCATCGGGCACGGTCATCAGCGTCTCGAAGCCCAGCTCGGCCTTGATTTTGTCGAAGCTGACCTTGTAGTCACGCGGGTCCTCGTTGCGTTGCACGTAGGAGACCGTGCCGCGCGGGGTCTGCTTTTTGATCTCTTCGACGAGGTCGAGCTTGCGGTAGTTCTCGCCCGAGCGTCCCGCATTGAAGACGCGTCCGTTGACCTTCTCCTCGGGCGCTTCGAGCACGGTACGCACGGCCCTGCCGGCGTCGCGCACGTGGATGTAGGGGCGCCAGAACTGCTCACCGAAGACTTCCAGCTCACGGTCTGCCCACAGTTCGCGCGTGAACTCGTTGACGGTCAAATCGAAGCGCATACGCCGTCCGACGCCGTAGACGGTTGCGAAGCGCAGGCACGTCGGTTTGACGCTGCCGGCCCCGCCGCCCAGGATCAGCTTCTCCATGCCGACCTTCTGTTCGGCGTACAGAGAGACGGGCGCGAGCTCGCCCTCCTCGGTGATCGCCTTCGTGGGGTCGGCCATGCGGCCGTAGTTCGAGCAGGTGGAGGCGAACACGAGGCGCTGCACGCCCGCCGCGCCAGCATCGGCCACGAGCGACTCGGTGGCCTTGACGTTGACGTCGTCGGAGACCGCGGGGTCAAGGGCGCAGGCCGGGTCGCCGACGATCGCGGCGAGGTGCACGACGGCCTCGGCGCCGTCCAGGGCGCGGCGGCGTGCGTCGGCGTCGCGGATGTCGGCGCGGAACACCTCGATGCCGGCCTGCTCCTGCTCGGCGGCGATGTCCTCCTGGCCGTGCAGCAGCGAGTCGAGCACGCGGACCTCGCGGCCGGCTCCGCGCAGCTCCGCTGCGAGCAGCGATCCGATGTAGCCGCTGCCGCCCGTGATCAAAGTTGTGTTGGCCACCTGATGGTTCCTCTCTCGTCGTTCGCTGGTCGTGCTTCTCTTCGTGCCGGCCCCGAGAAAAACACTCCGGCAAGCCTTCGAGGGACGCCTCACGCTGGGGGTCAGCGCATGGTATAGCGGCTATCGGCACCGGCTCTCACGTCCTTGAGAGGCAATGAGCGCCGAAGTTGAAGGGATACTGTGACGTGGCTTGCACCAAGCCACGCGCCGATGCCGACACTAGCCCGCCACGCCACTCGGCAACGTGCCGCCAACGACATCCTCATGCAGGTTGCGGTGCGCATAGTCAACCTCGCGATGGGCGTCGTCGTGACCGCGCTCGTGGTGCGCGCGCTGGGACGGGTCGGCTACGGGCAGTGGTCGACGATCTTCATCGTGCTCGGCCTGATCGCCTACTTCGCGAACTTCGGCATGGAGGAAGTGGCCCTGCGCGAAGCGGCCCGCGAGCCGGCCGACGAGCTCGAGTGGATCGGCGCCGTGATGCTGCTGCGCCTGCTGGCGCTGACGCCCGTGATGATCGCCTCGCTGATCGCGGTCGTGCTGCTGCACGCGAGCCACCAGATGCTGATCTCGGGGCTGATACTCGTGATCGCGATGCCGTTCGGCGGGATCAGCGCGCTCGGGCTGGTCTTCCAGCTGCGCGTCGACAATCGCGTGCCGATGCTCGTGCTGACGCTCAGGAGCGTGCTCTGGGGCGTGGCGGTGGTGATCATCTACACCCAGCACGCGGGCATGATCGCGCTGGCGGTGGCGATGGTCTCTACGAACGTGATCGGCTCGATCGTGCAGGCGCTCGCGGCGGTGAGGATGTTCGGGCGCTGGCCGCGGCCCTCGCGCACGCGCCTGGCGCCGCTCGTCAAGCTCGGTGTGCCGCTCGGGATCGCCGGCGCACTCGTGATCTCCTACGCGCGCATCGACCAGGTGATCGTCTTCGCGGTCGCAGGCAGCCGCCAGGCCGGCCTCTACGGCGCGGTCTACAACATCCTCGAGCAGTCTCACTTCGTGCCGATCTCGATCCTCACGACGCTCTCGCCGGTTCTGTCCGCAGCCTGGCCGGCCGATCGCGCCCGCCTGCTGCGCACCGCGCGGCTGACCGCGGAGCTGCTGGCGATCGCCTCATTCGGTGCGCTGGCATTTGCGATCGCCGCCTCCGGGCCCGTCGTGCGTCTCATCTTCGGGGCCCAGTTCTCCGCGGCGGCGCCGGCGCTACCCGTGCTCGGCGGCGCCTTCCTTTTGATCTGCTTCGGCTATCTCAACGGCAACCTGATGGTCGTGCTCGGCTTGCAGCACCGGCTGCTGCGGATCAGCCTGCTGGCGCTCGCGGTCAACCTGCTCGGCAACGCGATCCTGGTGCCGCTGGTGGGCTTCATGGGCGCCGCGTCGATGACGGTGGTGACCGAGGTGGTGGTGCTGCTCGCAACGACCAAAGAGATCCTCGCCAAGCTCGAGATGCCGCTGCCGAAACCCGGCCGGATCGGACGCACCGCCGTGGCGGCTGCGGTGCTGGGCGCGCTGCTCGGCCTGATGCGCCTCGCCGACGCGCCGCTTGCGGCGCTGATCGCGGCCGCCTGCGTGCTTTATCCGGCGCTGCTGTTCGCCCTGCGCGCCTTCGGGCCGGAGGATGCGCGCGTCGTGCTGCGCCGCGGTCAGC
>JACDGG010000089.1 GCA_013815355.1 Solirubrobacterales bacterium | reverse complement strand
CTCGTGGCCCGCAGCGCCCGCGCGCCGGGGCCGGCGCCGAGCGAGAGCGAGCGCAGCAGCCGCTCCAGGCGCGCATTGCGCACACGCACGCTCGGGTTGGCCTCACTCGGCGCGAGCTCCTGCTCATCGTCAACCCCCAGGAAGCGCAGCACGCGGCGCACGCTCGCCACGTTCTCGGCGCGAAAGTCCTCATAAATCATGACGAGCACCCGCTCGGCGCCGAACGCCTCGTGGTAGCGGCGCAGCTGCTCGACGTAGCGGACGTGGCTCGAGTACTGAAGCGCCTCCGGGCGCGCCGAGCCGGGCGGCAGCTCGCGCCCTTCGCGCCGTGCCGGCTCGAGGTCCAGCGCGGTGCGCAGGTCGCGCTCGTTCTCGATGCCCGACTGCACGGACTGCAGGTGAAAGGAGCGCAGGAACTCCGCGGGCTCGCGCAGGATCGCGACGATGCGCGCATCGGGACACAGCTCGGCGATGCTCGTGGCGGCGAGGTGCGAGCGCAGGTAGGAGGGCGTGGCCTCGCCGATGAGCTGCTCGGAGCCGGCCGCCTCGAACAGCGCGAGGTAGGCCTCGAGCGTCTGCGGGCGCTCGGGCGAGCGCGGCACGGCCCCGCTGATCAGCTCCCGCGTGAAGAACCACGGCTCCTTCACCGGCATGTGGATCTGCGGGTGGGAGCGCAACATCTCATATAGGGCGGTGGTGCCGCTCTTGGGATGTCCGACGATGAAGAAGTCCGGGACTCGGCCGCGCCGCGCGGCGGCGCTCGCCGGCGCCTCAGACGATCTCGTCATAGCCCCACAGTGAGACGAGATCGCGGTCGAGGTAGGCGCTCAGCTCGAGCACCTCGCTCTTGAAGCGGCGGCGCAGCCCGAGCATCACCTGCTCGTCAGGCGCGTGCGGCTTGGCGTATAGCGCCCGATGGCGCAGGGCGCTCTGCGCATCGCGGCGCAGGCGCGCGGGCGTCAGCGTCTTGATCACGGCCTTGGCGCCCGCCGCGACCGGGCCACGCCCCAGATATAGCGAGCGCAGCAGCTCGTGCATCCGCGGCGAGCGCACGCGCACGGTGGGGTTCGCTTCGCTCGGCTCGATCGGCACCTCCGCATCGACGCCGAGGAAGCGGAGCACCTGGCGCACCGTCGCCTCGTTGTCGGCCCTGAAGTCGTCATAGATCAGCACCAGCATCTGCTCGGAGGCGAAGACGTCGCGATAGCGCCCGAGCTGCTCGACGTAGCGCACATGCTCGGAGTACATGAGTTCGTGCGGGCGGTCGGTGTGGCGCGGGATCTCGCGTCCTTCGCGCCGTGCGGGCTCGAGCGCGATCGCGCGGCCCAGGTCCTTCTCGGTCTCGACATGGTCCTGAACCGATTGCAGGTGCAGCGAGCGCAGGAACTCCGCCGGCTCGCGCAGGATCGCGACGATGCGCGCGTCCGGACGCACCTGCGCGATCGCCCCGGCGGCGACGCCGGACATCAGATAGACCGGCGAGGCCTCGCCGACGAGCTGGCCCGGGGCAGCGCCGGTGAACAGCGAGAGATACTGCTCGAGCGTCTTGGGATAGCCCTCGGAATCGAGCGGTTGACGGTCGGTCGCGAAGTACCAGGGCTCCTTCACCGGCATGTGCAGCTGCGGGTGGCCGCGCAACATCTCAAACAGTGCGGTGGTGCCGCACTTGGGCTGTCCCACGATGAAGAATCCCGGCGCCCCGCTCACCGGTGTACGGGCAACAGCCGAGGATTCAGCTGATGCCGTCATAGCCCCAAAGTCTAACCAGGTCTCGATCGAGGTACCCGCCGAGAGCCTCGACCTCGCCCCTGAAGCGCAGGCGCAGCTCTGCCATCAGGCGCTCGTCGGGAGGCTCGGGCTCGGAGAAGACGAGACGGCGCTTCGTCGCGCCCAGCGCGCGCCGGCGAGCGCCCTGCGGAACGACCGCCTTGATCGCCCCCTTCACGGCCAGCGAGAGCGGTCCGCGACCGACCGAGACGGCGTGCACGAGCGTGTTCAGGCGCTGCGATCGCGCCCTCACGGTCGGATTCGCCTCGACCGCTGGGATCGCCACGGAGTCCTCGACTTCAAGGAAGCGCAGCACCTCCGCCACGCTCGCCTCGTTGTCTGCGCGGAAGTCGTCGTAGATCAGCACGAGCATCCGCTCGCGCCCGAACAGCGCCTCGTAGCGGCGCAGCTGCTCGACGTAGCGGACGTGATCGGAGTAGAGCAGCGCGCCGGGCCAGTAGGTGTGACGCGGGATGCTCCTGCCCCGGCGGCGCTCAGACTCGAGCTCGAGCGCCTTGGCGAGGTCGTTCTCGACCTCGATATAGGTCTGCACGAACTGCAGGTGCAGCGAGCGCAGGAAGCTGGCCGGCTCGCGCAGGATCGCGATCATCCGCGCCTGCGGACACACCTCGGCGATCCGCGCAGCGGCGGTTCGCGACCACAGATACAGGGCGCTCGCCTCGCCGGCGCGCTGCCCAGGCCGAGCCTCGGCGAACAGCGCCGCATACTGCGCGAGGCTCTGCGCCGTTCCTTCCGGGCGCGGCGGCGGGCGTTCGTGCAGCTCCTCTGCGAAGAACCACGGCTCCTTGCCGGCCGGCATGAAGATCTGTGGATGGCGGCGCAGCATCTCGTACAGCGCGGTCGTGCCGCTCTTGGGCGCGCCGACGATGAAGAAGTCGGGGAGGCGCCCCGCCGCAGGCTCAGCCACGATGCTCTGCGCTGCCGGCGGCGAGCTGCGATGCGTTGCGGTAGTAGGGGTTCTCGCGCTGCAAAAGCGCTTTGGTGTCGAACGCGACCAGGCGCCCGTCGACGATAACCATCACGCGGTCGCACATGTCCAGTGTGGACATGCGGTGGGCGATGATGAACAGAGTCAGCTCGCTTTTGAGCGCCTTCAGCGACTCGCCGATCAGCGCCTCGGAGTGCGGGTCCAGGGCGCTCGTGGGCTCGTCGAGGACGAGCACCTCCGGTCGCGCGGCGAGCGCGCGGGCGAGGCACAGCCGCTGCTGCTGGCCGCCGGAGACGGCGTCGGCACGCGGGCCCACGAGCGTGTCGTAGCCCTCCTGCCAGGAGACGATGTCCTCGTGGATGCTCGCCAGGCGCGCGGCGCGTTCGACGTCCTCGTCGGGGATGTCACGGAAGAAGCGGATATTCTCGGCGACCGTCGCGTGCAGCAGGCGCGGCTCCTGCGGCACGTAGGAGACCTGGCGGTGCCAGTCATCGCGCGAGAACTCACCGACGGGAACGCCGTTTACGAGATAGCGGCCCTTGTCCGGCACGCGCAGCTGCAGCAGCAGCTGCACGAGCGAGGACTTGCCCGCGCCGGATGGCCCGATGATCCCGATCACCTCGCCGCCCGAGACCTGGAAGGTGATCTCCGAGAGCACCGGGCGGCCCTCGTTGTAGGAGAAGTCGACGTTCTCGAAGCTCACGGTGCGCACGGCCGGCAGCGCCACCTCGCCCTCGAGCGGACGGCTCTCGCGGTAGCGTCGCTCGACCTCCTGGGTGCGCTCGATGAACGGCATCGCCTGGGCGAGGCCCTGGTAGGCGCCCTGCACCAGCTGCCCGGCGGTCCCCGCTCGGGTCAGCACGAGGATCACCCCGCCGAGCGAGCCCGCGTGCCCCGGGCCGGCGAGGTAGTAGAGGCCGGCGAGGCCGGCGACCATCAGCAGGTAGATGACGCTCTGGTAGAGGTTCGAGACCAGTCGCGAGAGCACCTGCGTGCGGAAGTAGAGGATCTGCGAGGCCGCGACGAAGCCTTCGATGCGCGTGCGCTGCGCTCCCGTCACGCCGAAGACCTGTGTCTCCTCGGCGACGCGGATCGCCTCGGCGACGCCGCCGGCGTAGGAGACCTGCGCTTTGGAGAGCCCGCGTGCGCTCTTCACGCCCCGCGCGCGCAGGGGTCGCAGAAGGCCGAACAGCAGCACGGAGGTGAACCCGACGATCACCGCGGCGAGCGCGTTGAGCGCCAGCGCCGAGGCCATCAGCACGAGGAACATGAACATCGAGTTGATCAGGATCGTGGCCTGCTGGGCGCCGCCCGTGGCCTGCATCACCTGGCTGGTCATCGTCTCCTGCAGCTGGCCCTCGCGGTCCTGTGACTGCACCTCCCAGGAGGCTCGCGAGAATGCGTCGAACAGCCGCGTGCGCAGCGCCGCCTGCACGTCGGCGGAGATCCGGGCGGGCAGCCGTGAGAGCGGAATCTGAAGCACGACGCGCGCGAGCGCGAAGCCGAAGGCGATCGCGATCAGCGTGCCGAGCGAGGAGTGCACATGGAACGGGCCGATATGCGTGCTCAGGTGCTTGGCGCCGGTGACGAGCGTGGCGGCGACCTGGGCCACGAGCGCGAGCATCGCGGCTTCGGTAAAGGCCGAGAGGATCGAGCAGGCCGAGAGCGCCACGACCGCGCCGCGGCGATCGCCGATCAAGAGGCTCACACGCTTGCGCATCGATCCGCTCGGCGCAGGACTCTCCTGCGCCAGCACTGGCGTCGCCTTCGCCACTACTGCGCCCCGGCGAGCGTCGAGCGCCTCGGCTCAGCGCCCGGGGCGAGATTCGACAGTGCGCTGCGGCCAGGCCCCGCGAACCAGTAGGAGGCGACCCCCATCACGAACCAGAAGTAAGGACCCGCCGCGGCGCTCGCCGAGGTCGGTCCGGAGAAGCCCTCGATGAAGATCGCGATGAACGGCGCAAAGGTGGCGGCCAGCATGATCGCGAGCGTTCCGTCGCGAACACGTCTCATCCCGAGTGCGATGAAGGCAATCATGTAGCCGGACAATGCTACCCACACAATCAGCCCCGGAGCCCCAAGTTCGTTGACTATAAAGTTGTACTGAGTCTCCGAGCTGAGGCTGTGTCCTTCTAGCAACTGTGTGTTCTTGCCGCCGAAGCTGCCGACGGCCCCCACGCTGCCCAGGCCGAAGCCGAACGGGTCCGCTTCCAGGTACTGCGGGATTTTCTTCCAGGCGCTTTCCTTGTAGGTCGCCGTGGCGGGCGAGGCCGAGATCCGTTCATAGCGCTTGAAGGTGCCACTGCGCAGCAGCGAGACGACCACGATGCCGACGGGTATCGCCACGATCACGATCACGAGCACCGTGGCGATCACGCGCGTCACGCGCTGGCCGGCGAGCCAGGCGAGCGCGGCGAAGCTCCCCACGGCGAGGCCCGCGCCGACGACCTGCAGGCGTCCGAGTCCGGTGAGGATCGCCAGCATCGCCCCCAGAGCCAGCAGCACGCCGACCCACTTTCGTCGCCGCGAGGTCGCCATCAATGCGAGGCACAGCGGTAGCGCGATCGCACCGACGCCGCCGCCGAAGCCGGCCTCGGAGCCGAGGCCCGGTGGACGCACGCGTGCCACGCCTTCGCTCGTATAGGTGCGGCCGCTGCCGCTGGCTTCGGAGGGCACGAAGATCAGGTTGTGATAGCCGGGGCCCCACGCGGCCAGCTGCGTCGGGGTGAGCTCGGTCTGGTAGGCCGACATCACGCCGTTGGCCAGGCCCATCACGCCGATCAGGATGAACAGCATCCGAAAGCGCTTGGTCGAGCGCATCAGCAGGTAGCCGAAGAAGAAGAACGGCACCCACTGCAGCTGCTGGCGAAAGCCGCCGATGATCTTCAGGATTCCTTCGGTTTTGGGGTTGAACACCTCGATCACGACCGTTGCGGTAAACGCGAGCACCCAGCCCGACAGCGGTGGCAGGCGCACGCTCTGGCGGCGCACGACGATCCTCATCAGCACGCCCAGGCAGACCGCGAGAATCAATACGTTGCGCACCGCGGCCGTCACTTCGTGGGACCCGATCGAGAGCTTGACGGGGCCGTCGAGCATGCCGAGATACAGACCGAGGATCGCGACCGTGATCTCCAGCCGCGGGCTCATCATCAGCACGACGATGCCGACCAGACAGAGCACCACGCCGAGCACCAGGACGACGCTCGCCCCGGGGAAGGCGACGGTTACGCCGAGCGCGAGCAGCGCCGGGATCAGCGCCGAAAGCCCGAGCGCGGCCAACTCGCGGAGGCGGCGGTCGAGCACCACCGGATGGGGCGCGACGGCGCCGGAGTGGCGCGACGCGGCGCCGCCGCTCATCGCCCAATCAGCCTGAGCGGCCAGACTCGCCCGTTGGACGAGGCGAAGCCGTAGCGCTCGGTGTCCCCCTGCGCCACGCAGTTGGCCACCACGCCCAAGAGCGGCGCGCACTCGGTGTGCTCCAGCAACTGCATCAGCCGCTGCGCTGAGACTTCGCGCGTGTGCCCGGCACGGGCGACGATCACGATCCCGTCGACCAGCTTCAAGAGGGGCATCACGTCGCTCACCTCCAGCGGCGAGGGCGCGTCGATCAGCACGTAGTCGAAGTCCGCGGCGACGGTGCGAAGCAACTCGGCCATCGCCGGATGGCCGAGCAGCGCCGGAGGATTGGCGACGCCGAGCCCGCCGCTGAGCAGGAACAGCGAGCCCGCGCGCGACTCGACCGCGGTGAGCGTGCCACCGGCCGGCTGGGACTCGCCGCCGTCGGGCGGCTGCAGCGGCAGCACGCGCTGCATCACCTCACCGACTGCGACGGTGCCCACGAGCGCCTCGGCGAGTCCGCTCGTGCCCTGCAGATCGAGCAGCCTGGACAGGACGGGGCGGCGGAAGTTGGCCTCGATCACAGCGACGCGCTGGCCGGCATCGCGCTGGGTCATCGCGAGATCGGCGACGAGCGTCGACTTGCCATCGCCCGCATCCGGGCTGATGAAGAGGATCACGCGGCGTGGCGTGGCCGGCTCGGGGCCGAGCTTGTCACCGAGCTGCAGGGCCGTGTGCAGGCGACGCAGCGGCTCGAGCAGCTGTTTGGAGGGCGCTGGCTGCCCGTCGTGGTGGGTCACCGGGCGTCCGACTTTGGGCAACGCCGCGAGGATCTGTGTTGAGAAGACCTGCTCGGTGCCGGCCAGCGTGCGCAGGCGCCGGTCGAAGCGGCTGAGGATGTAGGCGGCGATCGCGGCCAGCACGAGACCCAGCACGAATCCGAAGATCGCGTCCTGGCGCGGCTTGGGCGAGAGCTGAAGCGCGGTCGCGGCCTTCGCCGGTTTCACCTGCTGCGCCCCGGCGATCACGAGACTGGATTCGAGCTGATTGATCTTGCTGTTGAGGCTCGCAGCCTGCAGAATGCTCGCGGTGCTGGGCGAAGCCGATTTCTTTTTCGCAGTCGAGCCTCCCGCGCCCGTGGCGGGAGCCGGTGTGTTGGCGGCTTCGATGCGGCGCAGCTGACGGCGACTGATCGCGATCGCTTTTTCGATCACGCGCCGATGCTCGACGCGCTGTCGCTTGATGTAGCTCTGTGCGGTCTGGTTGACCAGCAGCGCAGCGCCTTTGGCGGTGTGCGCTTCGGAGCTGATCGTTATGAATTGACCCTTTTCGGCGCCCTTCGCGCGAATGACCGCTCCCTGCAGAAGCGCGAGCTTGTGTTCGCCGCGAAGCTGTTTGTGGACATTTTCGACGATGATCGAATTGATCACCGCGGCCTGGTCGAGGATGCTTGCAGTCTGACCTTTGGCGCTCGCCTTTTCACCTGGTGCGGCTTCTTCAAGTGCGGCGCCGAGATAGACCTGCGTGGAAGATTGATAGACCGGACGCTGGCGCTTGTAGTAGGCGTAACTCAGGCCCGCGACGATGATGCCAACGGCAAGGATTAGCCACTTACGTCGCCACAGCGGCGCGAAGATGGTTGTGGCATCGGTGGTCTGGTTCATCGCTGCAGGGTCCGTCCATGGCCGCGTGGCTCTGGCATCATAAGGGCTTGACTAATCGGTCGCTAAAGACTACTGGGGGGCACACACCCAGCGCGAGCGAAGCAAGCATAGCTGCACGCTTTCCCTGTCAGGATATCCGGGCACACCAAACGGCGCACGATTCGGGGAGAGAAGGCATGGAAGACTCAGGAGACGGGTCGCAAATCCTGTGCTTTGCGACGCAGGGGCGCGGTCACATCGAGGACGAACGCATCTACGGCCTGCTCGAAGCGCTCGAGCCGCAGGTGTATGAGTTCGACCGGGCCGCCAAGCTGCGCTCGGCGATCGGGCTCCTGCGCAGGGCGCGCCGCGAGCGCCCTGATCTGATCGTGATGGAGGGAACCGGCACGGCCGGCGGCCTGACGCTGATCGCGATCGACGCACTGCTCGGTGTGCCATATGTGTTCTCCAGCGGCGACGCGGTCGGGCCCTACCTGCACCTGCACTCGCGCCTGATCGGCACGCTCGGCGGCCTCTACGAGCGTCTGCTGTGCCGGCGCGCGGCAGGGTTCGTCGGCTGGACTCCCTACCTGGTCGGCCGCGCGCTGACGTTCGGCGCGCCGCGCGGGATGACAGCGCCCGGCTGGACACGCGGGCACGCGCGCGAGGGCGCACGCGAGGCGGTCCGGCAGCGCCTCGGGATCGCCGCGGACGCGCTCGTCGTGGGCCTCGTCGGCACGCTTCACTGGAACGATCACCTCAGCTATGCCTACGGCGCGGAGCTCGTCCAGGCGATCCGGCGTGTGAGCCGCCGCGACGTCGTGGTGTGCATCGTCGGCGACGGCTCGGGGCGCGAGCGCCTGCAGGAGATGGCGGGCGAGGACCTCGGCACGCGGGTGGTGCTCGCCGGCCGTGTCGCCCCCGAGGAGGTGCCCGACCATCTTGCCGCCTTCGATGTCGGCAGCCTCTCCCAGAGCGTCGACGGCGTCGGCTCCTTTCGATACACGACCAAACTCAGCGAGTACCTTGCGGCGGAGTTGCCGATCATCACCGGCGAGATCCCCGTCGCCTATGACCTCGACGAAGGCTACCTCTGGCGCCTGCCCGGCAGCGCTCCGTGGAGTGAGACCTACATCGCGGCGCTCGCACAGATGCTCGAGACGCTGAGCCTCGCCGAGGTGCGCGAGCACACCGATGCGATCCGCGCGCGGGAGGGTGAACCGTTCGACCGCGCAGCTCAGCAACGGCGCATGACCGCGTTCGTCTCAGACATTCTCCGCAGCCGCCGGCGCGTGCGGTGAAGCACCGGGCGCCGCTCAGGCGCCCCGCTCGAGCACCGTCTCATAGAGCTGCTCGTGCTTTGAGATCATGCGCTCCCAGCTGAACTCGAGCGCCGCCTCGCGAGCGCCCGCGCCGAGGCGGGCACGCAGCGCCGGGTCGCCGGCCAGCTGACACAAATGCCGTGCGATCTCGCCTGAGTCCTGCCCGATCAGGTAGCCGTTTTGTCCGTCCTGGATCAGCTCGCGCACGCCGTTGACCGGACAGGCGATGATCGCCAGGCCGCTCGCGGCCGCCTCGAAGGTGACGAGCGAGAACGTCTCATAGCTCGAGGGCAGCACGAAGACATCGGCCATCGCATAGACCGTCTGGACCTCGCGCACCACCCCCAGCCAGTGCACAGATGCACCGACGCCGAGCGAGTCGGCCAGCTGCTGGTAGTGAGCCTGATCGCCGGCGCCCGCCACGACGAGATCCCAGCCGGGCGCGCTTGCGAGCGCTTCGATCGCCGCGGCAAGGCCCTTGCGCTGCCACTCACTGCCGACGAACGCCGCCACCAGGCGCCCGTCGGCGATTCCCGCACGCTCGCGCATCGCGCGCGCCTGCTCGACGTGGCGGCCCGGCGCGAAGGTGTCAGTGTCGACGCCGTTGTGAATCGTCACCACCTGCCCGGCGAGCTGCGGGTAATGCTCGCGAATCTCATCGGCAACGCCCTCAGAGACACACAGGAACCGCGCGCGGCGATTGAGGTAAAAGCAGACCCGCTCGCCGACGCGGCTGAGCAGGCCCATCGCGCGCACGTGCGCACGGAACAGGCGCGTGGCGCGACTCGGTGTCACCACTCCGACCTGGTGGCAGTAGTGAACCGCGATCACATCGACGCGGCCCAGGACGATCGCTCCCGTTGCCTGCACCACCCCGCGACGCCATCGCCTGACGGCCAGCGAGCCGAACACCAAGAACCAGGGATAACCGAGCAGGAACGGTCGACTCGGCCCCCGCACGCGGTGAAAGCTCACGCCGGCCGACGCCGGCAACTCGCACTCGTGCGCGATGACCGTCACGTGGTGGCCGCGCTCGCGCAGACCCAGCGCGAGCTTTGCCAGCTGACGCTCCATCCCGCCGACCCGACCGACGTGATGCGAGACGATCGTTACATCCTGCCGCGCCAAGCTAACGCTCGGCCGCCGCTGGGTCGAGCAGGCCCTCGAGCTCGCGGTAGAGGCGCCGGCACATCGCGGCTTCGGTGTACTCGGCCATGAAGCGTGCACGGGCCGCCTGGCCGATGCTCCGGCACAGCTCAGGCGAGTCCAGCAGGACCTCCAGCGCATCGGCCAGCGCCTCGGGCTCGCCCGAGCGCGCGAGCACGCCCGTCTTACGGTCGGTGATGAATTCCTGCGGGCCGCCCGAGTCAACCGCGACGACGGCCACGCCCCTGGCCATCCCCTCGAGCAGCACGATGCCGAACGGCTCTGGGTCTGAGGCGTTGACGAGGATGTCCATCTGCTCGATGTAGGGCCCGGCGTCGGGCACCTGTCCGGTCATCGTGACCGCTGCGGCCAGCCCCAGGCCGGCAATCAGCGCCGGCAGCGAGTCTGCGTAGGCGCTCGAGAGCCCGTAGGCGTCTCCGCCGACGATCAGCGTGTGGATCTCCTGACCGCGGGCACGGAGGATCGCCTGAGCGCGCAGCAGGCGATCCTGACCCTTCCACGGCTGCAGGCGCCCGACGAGTCCGACGACCGTCGTTTCTGCGGGCAGCTGCAGGGGCACGGCGTCCCGCTGCGATGCAGGCACACGTGCGCCGGGGTTCACCACGAACGTGCGGCGATGAGGAAACAGCGCGGCCTGTGCCCGCGCGGAGGTCTGCGAGGAGCACCCGACGACGAGGCTCGGCAGCAGCGAGACGCCGCGATCGAGCCAATCCCTGCGCGTCGGGATGCCGTGCTGCCACCAGAGCACGCGCGCGCGCATGCCGGCGAGGATAGCGGCGGGCGCTCCATACAGATGAGTCTTGGTCATCCAGTTGAGCATCAGGTCCGGCCGGCGGCGGCGCAGGATGCGCGCGAGGCGCGCGATCGTCGCGAGCACACGCCAGGGCTCGCGCAGGCGCCCCGCCGAGAGAACCTCCACGTGCACGCCCGAGCGCCTCAGCTCATCCGGCCAGGGCCCCGGCTCGAAGAACACGATCTCCACCTCGTGCCCCGCCGCCGAAGCGCCCTCGATCGCCATCTGGAGCATCTCCTCAGCGCCCCCGAGGCGCTCCCCCCACGGCGCCGTTATGAGCAGGCGCATTGGAGGATCTCGCCGGTGCTCACCCTCGGCGTCGGGATGGCTGGATCACCATTCGAGGCTATCGAAGAGCAGGGGGTTGCGTCGCGTAGTACGCCGTGTACAGCACCTCCTCGCGT
>JACDGG010000290.1 GCA_013815355.1 Solirubrobacterales bacterium | reverse complement strand
GCCGCGGCCTCCGCCGACGAGCACAGGCGCTCGCGGCCGGCCGCCGCCGTCCGCTAGCGGGCCGCCCGCGCTTTCGCTGCGCGTTTGCGCGCAGCGATGCCCCGCTCGCGCAGGCGTCCGGCCAGCTCGATTTCCTCGCGTCCCGGTCCTTCGCGATTCTCGCCGGGCGTCTCGAGCACACACGGCAGTCGTTGCAGGCTCGGGGCCGCCAGAAAGGCGCTGCAGCCCTTCTCGCCCAGCTCGCCCGCGCCGATGTTGGCGTGGCGGTCGCGGTTGGAGCCGAGCGGCGTCTGGGAGTCGTTCAGATGCAGCGAGCGCACCCGCCCGCGCCCCAGCGCCGTGGTGCAGCGCCGCAATGTGGATGTCATGCCTCTCGCGGTGCGGATGTCATAGCCGGAGGCGAGCAGGTGGCAGGAGTCCAGGCAGACGCCGAGGCGCTGCTGTCCGCCTGCCTGCTCGACGAGCTCGGCAAGCTCCTCGAAGGAGCGCCCGAGCGTGCCCCCTGTGCCGGCGGTGTTCTCGAGGTGAAGCTCGCAGCCCTCGCTCTCTTCGAGGGCCTCGCGGATCGTGGCGGCGGCGCGCGCGATCGCCTCGCCGACATGCCCGGTCTTGGCCGAGCCGGGATGCAGCACCACGCCGGCCGCGCCGATCGCCTGTCCGACGCGCAGCGAGTTCGTCAGCGACGCCAGCGATTTGGCGCGGATATCGGGGTCCTCGCTGGCGCAGTTGAGCAGGTATACGGCGTGGATCACCACGGCGTCGATCGGGCTGTCGGCCATCGCCTCGCGGAACGCCGCGATGTCGGCCTCCGGGTAGGTGCTCGCCCGCCACATCCGCGGCGACTGGTTGAAGATCTGGATCGCGCGGCAGCCACGCTCGACACCGCGCGCGATCGCCTTCGGCAGGCCGCTGGCGGGGGAGACGTGAGCGCCGATTAGCATGGGCGCGGATTATGAGGGTTTGGGCGCCGCGGGAATGGTGAGCGGTAGCGTTATCAGAGACAAAGAGCGCCGTCACCATGGCGGGGTAGGCTCGAGCAGTGGCGACATCGGGCAAAGCATCGGCGGCTTCTGAGCCTCGTATCAGCACAATCAACGGCGCTGCCAGGCGCTGTGCACTCATCCGCACGGGCGCGCTCGACGGCAGCGTTGATCTTGACGCTCTGTCCACACCCGAGTGGGAGCCGATCAGCGCCGACTGTGAGCTGATTGAGAGTTGGCGAGAGCGTCACGCCGGTCCTCTGCGCAATACGAACGCGAATCTACGTCACTACGTGCGTCCCCACTCGAGCGAGGGCGTGTCGGTCACGCAGCGGCTGAAGAAGTTCTCGACCATCCTGGACAAGCTCAATCGCTATCCCACGATGCGGCTCACCGCCATGGAGGACATCGGCGGAGTGCGTGTCGTTCTGCCGAATCAGGCGACGGCAGACGAGGTGGCTCGCAAGCTTCGCAAGAACTGGAAAGTTCATCGGTACCGCGACTACCTTCGCAAGCCAAAGGACTCGGGCTACCGCGCGCTACATCTCATCGTGGTCAAGCAGGGGGTCAAGATCGAGGTCCAGCTACGCACCTACCTGCAGGACTTTTGGGCGAACCAAGTTGAGCACGACTCGCGTTCCCTGCGAGTTGACTACAAGTCTGGGAAGGGTCAAGACGCCGTCCACGCGTACTATGTAGCCGTGAGCCAGCTACTCGAGATGAGGGAAGGATCGAAGGAGCCGCCTGCGGGCTTTAGCGAGGAGTTGCGTCGCCGATACGTGGTTGCAAAGCCTTACTTGAGTTCGCTATCTGATGGGGAGACCGCATGAACGTCGACGAAATACGCCATTTTCTTGTGATCTACGATGTTCGTGCGGGCAATGCGAAGGTCAGAGAGTTCGAGGACTACGACGCCGCGGTTGCTGCCTACGAGAAGATTGAGAAGGAGCATCTAGGGCGGGATGACCTTGACATCGTCCTGCTCGGCGCAGACTCGCTCGACACAATCAAGCGCACCCACTCCAGCTACTTCACGACAACCGAGAGGGGCTTCGAGCAGCTCCTTGGTGATCTGTTGACGAGCGTCTGAGCATCGGTGGCCACGGCCGACCACGCACTCGACGATGAGGGTCCGCTTCGCACCATCCCCCACGGGCGCGCTTCACATCGGCGGTGCGCGCACGGCGCTGTTCAACTGGTTGCTCGCCCGCCACGCGGGCGGCGCGCTCGTGCTGCGCATCGAGGACACCGACCTGGCCCGCAACACCGTCGAGGGCTACGACTCGGTCCTGGACTCCCTGCGCTGGCTCGGCATCACGTGGGACGAGGGCCCCGACATCGGCGGACCGGTCGGCCCCTACCGGCAGTCCGAGCGCTTCGACAC
>JACDGG010000289.1 GCA_013815355.1 Solirubrobacterales bacterium | reverse complement strand
TCCGCGTCAGACTACTCACCCGCTTCGCAGCACTCGCCGCCAGCATCGCCCTCAACCACCGCCTCGGCCGCCCCACCCGCTCCCTCGCCACCTACACAGCCTGACACCGTGGCACTACTCATCTAGTGCGGTGCCGGCAAGGTGGCGCGCGCCATGACCGAAGGTGATATCCGCTGCACCTGTGGCGGCCTCCTCTGCGGCCTTTGCTCCCGCGAGGTCCTCCCCTCCAGCGAACAGGCTGCCCCGGCGACCGCGCCTTCTAGCCCATGCACGACGGATGCCAGGTATCCGCACCCGTTCGTAGCTCTTGATCTCTGCTTCGTAGTAGGGGATCGGGTTGAGCGCGCATTCGGATATGACATTGCCTTCCGTCCAGAAACTTTCACTGAACGGGTTCCAGTTGCTGAGTCCCGTGCGATCGCCACCGTTCACGGGATTGTCGCTGGCGTAGTTGTAGGGCGCTCGCGTCTCTCCGACGAGGGGATCGACGCTGAGGAACTGTGCGGTGGCCGGATCGTAGACGCGTGCTCTGAGGTAGACGAGCCCGGTGTCTTTGCTGGTGTATTGCCCGTCGTAGCCGAGGGGGGTGGTGGCGGTGCCGGTGGTGCCTGTGGTGTTGCCGTAAGCGTCGTAGGTCACGCTGGCTTCTTTGACGCCTGTAGAGCTGGTCAGCATCCGTGTGGAGCCTTGCTGGTCGTGGTGGAGGTAAAGAACAGTCCCGCCGGTAGAGATCTGCTCGACAGTCAATGACTGTCGGCGCCATCAGCGAGGCTCGTCGGCAGGGCTGCCTGACTTGAATCGTCTGGATCACGAGATCGTCCACGAGACACGAAGATCGCCCCGCGGTCGCAAGCGTATCTTCTAACTCGATGCTATGAGAAGAGCACCCGCAGGATCGCGGTCAACACTCTGTCGAGCAGGTCTAGCAGCCGCCTCCGGAGGGTCGGCTTGACTGCATCTCGCTCTCTACTCGTCATCGTCATTTTGGCATCTGCGTAGCTCGCGTCGTGCGTACAGCCCGCCTAGCCAGGATAGCGATTGCGCGGCGTCCTGGAGCGCTGTTCGGCTCTCGGGCGCTCGTATCCCGGAGAGCGCCATTGCGGCGACACGTTTCGTCAGCAAGCTCCTTTCGTTCAGTGCTGCCGACAACGCTGGCACTTGGCTCCGATGAGGCACATGGGCGAGTGCATGGATAATGACTCGCTTGTCACCGTCGCTCAATTCGCTGCGCCGCTCCTGCAGGATCTCGATCAGCGTGGGCATCACTCGATGAGCGTTGGCGATGCGGAGTGAGTTGACCGCAAGCGCAAACGGCGGTCCTGTGTGTTTGCGCAAAAACTCGCTCAATGCATCTACGGCCTCGTCGCTGGCGATCCGGGCCAGGGCCAGCACGGCCTCAACCTTAGTCTTCAGGTCGTTTTGATACAGATTGTCTCGGAGGGCGTTGATGCTTCGCTCGCTGCCAACTTGGCCGAGCACCGATATTACCGCTCTACGCCGCCGCACGTCAAGGTCATTGCGTTGGAGCTGGGCAAGAGCTTCGTCCTCCCTGATGTTGGGTGCCTCGCTCCTGCCTTGGCCCATCAGAGGAGATGTTTGAGCTTTTCTAGGGTGGCGATCACAATTTTTACATTGCCTGGTTCGGTTACCCGTTTGTTTGTTTGGACCTTTAAAATGAAGTCGCTGACTCTCGGGAATACTTTTCCAATTCTACCCAACACTTGTATCCCCCAATCCTCCGGTAGCAGCACTCCGAGCAGGGCGCCATATTCTCCGATGGCATAGCCGGTGCTGCAAGCGTTTCCGCTGCCACCCAGCAGACCGCCCGTAAGCCCATTGAGCAGGCCGCCGCTCACGTTTGAGATCTCTTCCCCAATTTCATTCGAGACCTTTTCTAGACCTTCGGTGGGAGTCCAGAGCCCCGTGGGATCGCCGAAGTTCAAGGGGTTATCAGCGGCGTAGGTGTACGGCGCCCGCGTGATTGCCGTGATTGGATCGGTGCTCAAGAACTGAGCCGTGGCGGGGTCGTAGGCCCGAGCGCGGAGATAGATCAGGCCGGTGTCGCTGCTGGTGTATTGGGCGTCGTACCCGAGCGGGGTGGTGCTCGTGCCTGTGCTACCGGTCTTGTTGCCGTAGGCGTCGAACGTGGTGGTGCCGGTGACGGTGCCGGCCGATCCGGTCAGCAGTCGCGTTGAGCCTTGCTGGTCGTGGTGCAGGTAGGTGGGCGTTTCCCCATTGATCTGCTCGAAAATGTTTTCCCTGCCACGACCCCGGCGCTCCACGCAACTGGACCCCGGCGTGTGCAGGGACTTCCGGCACTCCGACCCCCGGCGCAGCGCTCGGCGGCTGGGGTGAAGCCCCCGGCGCG
>JACDGG010000088.1 GCA_013815355.1 Solirubrobacterales bacterium | reverse complement strand
GCTCGGCTTCGCCTTCAAGCTCCTCGGCCGGCACGGCGCCTTCGCCGAGCAGCTCGCGCGCCTCGGGCAGGTTCGGCGTGAGCACGCTCGCGCGCGGTGCGATCTGCTCGATCAGCGCGCGGCGCGCGTCATCTTCGAGCAGTTGCGCGCCGGACTCGGCGACCATCACGGGGTCCACCACAACCGGCGTGCCGGGGCGCAGCTCCGCGAGCGCCTGCGCGACCGCGTTGGTGACCGCGACCGTGCCGAGCATCCCGACCTTCACGGCATCGGGCACGATGTCCTCGATCACCGCGCGGACCTGTGCGAGCACGATCTCCGGGTCGACAGGGAGGATCGCCTGCACGCCCAGCGTGTTCTGAGCCGTGATCGCCGTTATCGCGCACGTCCCGTGCACGCCGCAGCGCGCGAACGCCTTCAGATCGGCCTGGATCCCGGCGCCTCCGCCGGAGTCCGAGCCGGCGATGCTCAGAACGCTCGGCGTCCTCAACGAAGCCGTCGGCGCGCGGGGAAGATCGAGTAGCTGCCGATCGCTGTAACCATCAGGCGGCCGTCCTCGTGATGGATCTCGGATTTGAGAATGCCGACGCTGCGGTTGCGGCGATCGAGCTCGGTGCGGCAAACGATCTCACCCTCGACGGCGGTCTGGATGTAGTTGATCGAGATGCTGATCGTCGCGATGTGCTCCGCCTCGCTGGTCTGTGCCCACAACGTCGAGCCCATGCAGTAGTCGACGAGCGCGTAGGTCACGACGCCGGAGAGCAGCCCGCCGCGATTGATCAGCTCGGGACGAATCGCCAGACGGATCGTCTGCGGGTCCTCCCAGCGCATGCCGATGAAGCTCGTGATGCCGTCGAAGCCGCGCGGCCCCTCCGTCGGCGTGGGCTCGCCGGCGCCGTCCTCGGTCGGCCTACCGGCGCCGGCGCCGGGCGCGCTGGGAACTGGCACTGTCGCGTCATCGGCCACGCCCGGGAGGCTACCTCCGCTGCGCGTTCTGTGCTTGAACCGAACATGTCACAAAGCCGGCGCAGTTGCTACACAGAAGCGGCGCAGACCCTCATGGCAGGTCACAACCTCCACCCTACGTTGCGCCGGTGCCCACCGAAGACGCCGCCCACGAGCCCGCGCGAGCACCCCTCGCTGCGGCGAAGCAGGACCATCGCCGAGCGCTTGGGAGCCTTGGCGAGGATCTGGCGGCGGCGCACCTCCTGCGGCGCGGCTTTCGCGTGCTCGACCGCAACGTGCGCACCCGCCACGGTGAGATCGACATGATCGCCTGCGACGAGCGCGTGCTCGCGTTCGTCGAGGTCAAGACGCTACGGGCACGCCCCGGCGCCGCAGAGCCACAGCCGCTCGCGGGGCTTGGCTGGGCGCAACGCAAGCGCCTGCGGCGGCTCGCCGGCGCCTGGCTGGCGCGCGAGCAGGCCCGCCCGCGCGTGCAGACGCTGCGCTTCGACGCGATCGGCGTCGTCCTGGACGAGCGCGGACGGCTGCTGCGTCTCGATCACCTCGAGGGAGCCTGGTAAGGCTGAGGCTGTCCTGAGCGGGTGGAGCTGAGACGGGTCTCAGAGCGCGAGCTGCTGATAGGCGAGCGACTGGAAGCTCATGCGGTGAAGCGGTGAGACGCCGTTTCGCAGGATCGCCTCGCGGTGCGAGGGAGTGGAGTAGCCGACGTGCTCAGCGAAGCTCCAGCCCGGGTGCAGGACCGCGGCCCGGTGCATGAAGCGGTCGCGGGTGACCTTGGCGACGATCGAGGCTGCCGCGATTGCCGCGCTCGTCGCGTCGCCATCGACGATCGCCCGTTGCGGGCGCTCGAACTCGGCAACCGAGAATCCGTCGACGAGGCACAGCACCTCGCCGTCGAGCTCGGCGGTGACACCGCGCAACGCGTCACGCAGCGCCGCCAGGTTCGTCTTGTGCAGACCGCGGCTGTCGATGCCGCGCACGCAGCGCGAGACGACGTGCACACGTGCGGCGCTGCGCAGCACGAGCGGGTAGAGCTCCTCGCGCGCCTCGGCGCTGTGCTGCTTGGAGTCGTTCAGAGCTTTCAGCGAGCGCAGCTCGCGCGTGGTCAAGCGCTCGTAGTCGAACAGCACCCCCGCCGCCACGAGCGGCCCGGCCAGGCAGCCGCGGCCGGCCTCATCGGCGCCCGCCAGGAAGCGATAGCCGAGGCGGCGGTCGAACGCGAACAGGCGCTGGCCGCTGCCGGCTCGGCGCGTGCGTCGCCGGGAACGTGCGGAGGGGCGCGCGCTGCGCGGCTTGCCGGCCATCTCGAGCTCCGCTGCGGCCTTCGAGCTAGAGGATGCCGATCCGGTCGATGGGCCAGTAGGTGGCGAGGGCTCCCCCGATGATCCAGCCGGTGGGAACAGGCCCCCAGAACCTGCTGTCATCGGAGTCTCCACGGTTGTCGCCCATCATGAACCAGTGACCGGCGGGAATTTTTACGGCGCTCGGGAAGTTGCACTCCGAGCTCGAGCCGCAGCCTTTGATGTAGGAGTCGCTCGCGCGCGCGAAGCGGCTCGCTCCGGCGGCCTTGCGGAACACGTGGCCTTCGGCGACATAGATTTCATCGCCCGGCCCGGCGACGATGCGCTTGATGAAGTTCACGCCCGCCTCGCGCGGCACGGGTTCCCCGCACACCGCGCCCCCGCGCGCGATCGAGTGGGCCACGGGGCCGCATTGTCCCTGCTCGGCGCCGGCGGGAGGATGAAAGACGACGATCTGCCCGACGCGCGGCTTGCCCAGATCCATGCCGATGCGGTTTACGAGCACCCGCTGCCCGACGGCGAGCGTCGGTTCCATCGAGCCGCTCGGGATGCGGTACGGCTTGACGACCCAGGCCTGGATCGCGAGCGCGAGGCCGATCGCGACGACGACGATCACGGCGAGCTCGATCAGCTGACTCGAGCGCGACTTCGGCTCGCTCTCACCGTTCTTTGAGCCGCGCCTGATGCGCTCGGCCCACGGGCGTCGCGAGACGTTCGGCGGTCGGTTGCGTTGTTTGACGCTGCTCATGAGTGAGACGCGCGCACGCCGATGTCAGAGTCCCTGCAAATGCCCCGGCCTCGGCCCACGCGAGCTGGCGATGCTAGCGAACGGCTCTAAACGCCGAATCAGTTGCCGGCGAGGCCGATCAATGCCGCGGAGCGCGCTTGCGCGAGCTCGACGCCGTTGTCTCTCTTCGGCCTAGAGAGTGCCGATGCGGTCCAGCGGCCAGTAGGTGGCCACGGCACCGCCGATGATCCAACCGGTGGGGACCGGCCCCCAGAATCTGCTGTCGTCGGATTCGCCGCGGTTATCGCCCATCATGAACCAATGTCCTGGCGGGATCTTAATCGGCTTGGTGAAGTTGCACTCGGGGCTCGCGCCGCACTGGCGGATGTAGGAGTCCTTCTCGCGCACCCCGTTACGCGTGACGTGACCTTCGCTGATCGAGATCGTGTCGCCCGGGCCGGCGACGATCCGCTTGATGAAGTTCACGTCAGCCTTCTTCGGGATCGGCTGCGAGCAGGCTTCGCCGCCGAGCTTGATCGTGTGCGCGACCGGGCCGCACTGCTCCTGCTCGGCGCCCTGAGGCGGGTGAAAGACGGCGATCTCGCCGACGTGCGGGTCGCTGAAGTCCATCCCGATGCGGTTCACGAGCACCCGCTGGCCGACCGCGAGCGTCGGTTCCATCGAGCCGCTCGGGATGCGGTAGGGCTTGATCACCCATGCCTGGATGCCGAGCGCGAGCCCGAGCGCGACGGCGATGATCAGGACCAGCTCGACGGCCGAGCCGGCCAGGGATTTCGAGCGCTTCTTGCCGGCCTCGGCGCCGGGGCTCACGCCGGCTGGTCGCCGGCGGGAGCACCCTCGTCGGTGCCACCGGCGTCGCCAGAGGACTCGCCTGCGCCCGGCTCGGCCGGTTGCGCAGGCGCCTCGGACTTCGTGTCCGCGGCGGGCTCGGCGACGTCCTGTGTCTGCTCGCTGTGTTCCTGACTGTCGGTCTCGACGGCGCCGTCTGTGACCGGCTGCACCGCCTCGGCCGCGACGGCGTCCTCGGCTGTCATGCCCTCGGCGTCCGTCGCCTCGTCGGGCTCGTGCAGAAGACCTGGCTGGACCGCCTCTTCGGGGCCCGTGTAGCGGCGCTCTTTGACGCGCGCTCGCTTGCCGACACGGTCGCGCAGGTAGTAGAGCTTCGCGCGGCGCACGTCACCGCGTGCCGCGACCTCGATGCGCTCGATCTTCGGGGAGTGCACCGGGAACATGCGTTCCACGCCGACACCGAATGACTGCTTGCGCACGGTGAAGGTCTCGCGTGCGCCGTGCCCCTGACGCTTGATCACGACGCCCTCGAAGACCTGCACGCGGCTGCGGGTCCCCTCGGTCACCTGGAAGTGGACCTTGACGCGGTCGCCCGGCGCGAAGTTGGGGACGCGGCGCAACTGCGCGCGCTCGATTGTTGCGATAACGCTGCTCATGAGAGAAAGGGATTGCGCGCCTGCTCGACCTGTGGAGGCTCCGAGACAGAGCGCTCGGCCTGCGCGAGTCAGCATCGTAGCGAACCGTCGCGGTACGGCGCCGCACGAGCGTCCGCGTCTCAGCTCGCTGCGGGCCCTCGATCTTCGCCGGCGCCCCGCTCGCGACTGCGCTCGCGCCGCCACGCGGCGATCTGCTCATGGTGCCCGGAGAGCAGCACCTCGGGCACGCGCCAGCCGCGATACTCGGCGGGACGCGTGTAGTGCGGATACTCCGGATCCCCGCCGAGCGCGGCGCTGAAGGACTCCTCGGCCGCCGAGTCGGCATGGCCGAGCGCGCCCGGAAGCTTGCGCAGCACGGCATCGCAGAGCACCATCGCCGCCAGCTCCCCGCCGCTGAGCACGTAGCGCCCGATCGAGATCACATCGCCGGCGAAGTGCTCGACGATGCGCTCGTCAAAGCCCTCATAGCGGCCGCACAGGAGCGTCAGCTCGGGCTCGGCGGCGAGCTCGTCGACGAGCTCGTCGTCGAGCATCCGCCCGCCCGGCGCAAGCGCGATCACCCGCCGGCGCTCGCGCAGCTGCACCGGATCGATCCCATAGCGAGCGCGTAGCGCAGCGTCGAGCACGTCGACGCGCAGCACCATCCCGGCGCCTCCGCCGAAGGGCGTGTCGTCGACCTGGCGGCCGCTGAGCGGGGTGTGATCGCGCGGATTCACGAGCTCCAGGCGCGAGCCGCTCGCCAGCACGTTGGCGACGTGGCGCTGAGCGGCGAACCACTCGAACCACTCCGGGAACAGCGTGAAGACGTCGATCTTCACGCGCAGCCCCGGCCGCGGCGGTCCCCGCGCTCGCGGAGCTGTGCGCGGGGCGGCGCGAGGTTCAGGAACTCGAGATCGACCTCGATCCGCCCCGCCGCCGGGTCGACCGTGCGCACCGCGTCTTTGACGAGCGGCACGAGCACCGGTTCGCCTCCCTGGGCGGGACGCACCTCGAGCGCCTCACAGGAGGGCAGCTCGATCAGGCGCACGACCGTTCCCAGCAGCTGCTCGCCGTCGTGCACGCTGGCGCCCTCGAGTTCGTGCGCCCACCACTCGCCCTCCGCGAGGGGCGGGGCGTCGCCGGCATCGACCGTCAGCTCCAGGCCGCGTAGCTCCTCGGCCCCCTCGCGGTCGACGATGCCCTCGAGGCGGACGATCGGGCGCTGCTCGGTGCCGGCGCGACGCACGACGCTCGCGCTGCGTCCGCTCACGTACAGGAGGACGCCGATCCTCAGCAGCCGCACACGCGGACGCGTCACGTAGAAGCTGCCGTCGAGCCCGTGGGGGCGCCCGACGCGCCCGACCGGCAGGCGCGCGCCCTCAGCGCCGGAAGCAGCCCCCCGCTCGCCGGACTCGCTGGTCAATCGACGATGTCGAGCAGCACGTGGCTGCCCTCGCCGGCCGCCGCAGCTTTGACGATGGCGCGCAGCGCGTGGGCGGTGCGCCCGCCGCGGCCGATCACCCTGCCGTAGTCATCGGCGCCGACGCACAGCTCGAGCACGATCGTGCCGTCGTTCTCCTCGAACTGCTCGACGGCCACGGCCTCGGGGTCCTCGACCAGGCCTTCGGCGAGGTACTCGAGCAGCCTGCGTGGGTTCTCGGTGGGCATCGGATTCGCCCGCGGCCTGCTAGCCGGTCCGGGTCTCGATGCCCTGGATGCGCAGGAGCTTGCGCACGGTGTCCGAGGGCTGCGCGCCACGGGCGAGCCAGCTGCGGGCACGCTCCTCGTCGATCACGATCGTCGAGGGGTCGGTCTGCGCGTTGTAGTGGCCGATCGTCTCGATCACCCGGCCGTCGCGGGGGGAGCGCTGATCGGCGACGACCACACGCCACATCGGGTCCTTCTTGCCGCCCACCCGGGTGAGCCTGAGCCTGACTGCCACGGTGTCCTCTCTGATGCTGAACGAGTTAGTCGACATCCACAGGCGCCCGCCGGTTCGGCGCAGCGTCGTGCACGTCAAGTGTGAGAGCTTAGACGGTGTCGGTCTCCTGCGCCGCTTCGGCGTGTGGACCGCTCAGCGGGCGTTACGCATCAGCGCGCCGATATCCGGCATCTTGCCGCGCCCCACCTGGCGCATGACCTTGCGCATCTGCCCGAACTGCTTGACGAGTTTGTTGACCTGCTGCACGTTCGTGCCCGAGCCGCGCGCGATGCGCAGCCGACGCGAGCCCTTGATCAGCTCCGGACGGCGGCGCTCCTCGGGGGTCATCGAGAGGATGATCGCCTGGATGCGGTCGAGCTCGCGCTCATCTACCTTCATGTTCTTGAGCTGCTGGGCACCGAAGCCAGGGATCATCCCCAACAGGCTCGTCAGCGGCCCCATCTTGCGGATCATCTTGAGCTGGTCGAGGAAGTCGTCGAGCCCGAACTCGTTGCGCCGCAGCTTGCGTTCCAGCGCGAGCGCGTCGTCTTCGTCGATGTGCGCCTCGGCCTTCTCGATCAGGCTCATCACGTCGCCCATGCCGAGGATGCGCTGGGACATGCGATCGGGATGGAAACGCTCGAACTGGTCGAGCTTCTCGCCCGTGGAGGCGAACAGGATCGGCTTGCCCGTGACAGCCTTGACCGACAGCGCCGCGCCGCCGCGCGCGTCGCCGTCGAGCTTGCTCATCACGACCCCGTCGAACTGCACGGCCGCGGCGAAGCTCTCGGCGACGTTGACCGCGTCCTGACCGGTCATCGCATCGACGACGAGCAGCACGTTGTGCGGTTTGACCGCGTCACGGATGCGCACGAGCTCATCCATCAGCTGCTCATCGACGTGCAGGCGACCGCTGGTGTCGAGGATCAGCACGTCCTTGCCGTCGCTGCGCGCGCGCTCGAGCGCCCACTTGGCGATGTCCACCGGGTCGCGGTCGGTGCCCTGCTCGTATACGTCTGCGCCCGCCTGCGCGCCGACCTTGATCAGCTGATCGACCGCCGCCGGGCGGTAGACGTCGCAGGCGGCGACGGCGACCGAGGAGGAGTGCTCCTCGCGCAGGTAGCGCGCGAGCTTGGCGGTCGCGGTCGTCTTACCCGAGCCCTGCAGGCCGGCCATCAGGATCACGGTCGGCGGGCGAGGGGAGAAGCTGAGGCTGGCCGAGGCGCCGGTGGGCGGGCCTCCCATCAATTCGGTGAGCTGCTCGCCGACGATCTTCACGACCTGGTGGCCGGGGTTCAACTGTCCGATCACCTCGGCCTGGAGGCAGCGCTCCTTCAGCTCGCTCGTGAACTGCCGGACGACCTTGAAGTTGACGTCGGCCTCCAGCAGCGCCAAGCGGATCTCGCGCATCGCCGCATCGACGTCGGACTCGGTGAGGCTGCCGCGCTGGCGCACCTCGCCAAGCGTCGTCTGGAGTTTCTCGGCGAGAGAGTCGAACATGCGCGCTTGATTCTCGCAGTCCTCGCGCCCAGCTCGGGCGCGAGGAGCCGCGTTCAGCTCTTCGGGGGAAGGTGCGGCGGCGGCGGCGGGGTCGAGCCGGCCGCGCCGGTGCCCTCGCCGCGGCTGCTCAGCGCCTCGCCGATGCCCGCGAAGGCCTGGGCGAACTCGGAGGGCACCACGAACACCTTGTTCGCGTCGCCTTCGGCCAGCGAGGGCAGCATCTGCAGGTATTCGTAGGCCAGCAGCTCGCGATCGGGCTTGCCCTCGTGGATCGCCGTGAAGACCGTGTCGATCGCCTTCGCTTCACCTTCGGCGCGGAGGATCGCCGCCTGGCGCTCGCCCTCGGCGTCGAGCACGGCGGCCTGCTGGGCGCCCTCGGCGTTGAGCACGGCCGCCTGCTTGGCGCCCTCGGCGGTCAGGATCTGCGCCTGCTTCTCGCCTTCGGCGGTGAGGATCGCAGCACGGCGGTCGCGCTCGGCGCGCATCTGCTTCTCCATCGCCGTGCGGATGTCCGCCGGCGGGTCGACCGACTTGATCTCGACGCGGTTGATGCGGATGCCCCACTTGCCCGTTGCCTCGTCGAGGACCACCCGCAGCTCGGTGTTGACGTTCTCGCGCGCCGTCAGCGTCGCCTCGAGTGAGAGCCCGCCGATCACGTTGCGCAGCGTCGTCACCGTCAGCTGCTCGATCGCCTGCAGCGGGTTGGCGATTTCGTAGGAGGCCGAGCGCGGGTCGGTGATCGTGAAGTAGAGGACCGTCTCGATCCCCACGACGACGTTGTCTTCGGTGATCACCGACTGCGGCGCAAAGTTGACGACCTGCTCGCGCAGATCGACGAGCGGCTTGACGCGATCGATGAAGGGCGTGACGATCGTCAGACCCGGCTCCAGCGTGCGGCTGTAGCGCCCGAGACGCTCGACCACGCCTGCGCGCGCCTGCGGGATCACGCGGATCGAGCGCGAGGCGACGATCAGCACGAACAGGACGACGACGGCAAAGACGATCAGAACGGCCATGAGGCGGGTTTCCTTTCTTGTGGCTCGCGCGAAAGTTCAGCGCACGCAGAGAGTACGCACAATCAGTGCATCACAAGCGCGGTCGCGCCCCGTATCTCGACCACCTCGACGCGCTCGCCCGCGGCGATCACCTCGTCTTCGTCATAGCTGCGCGCCGTCCACACCTCGCCTCCGTCGATGCGCACGCAGCCGACCCCCTCGTCGTTGGCGATCCGCTCGAGCACCATCGCGCGCTTGCCCACGAGCGCGGCCGCGCCCGTGCGGATCGCGGGCGCCATGCGCCGGTGGCGCCGGGCCACCGGTCGCAGCGTGGCGAGCACGACCGCCGAGACCGCCACGAACATCAGCACGCTCAGAAGCGTGGAGACGCCGAGCAGGCTGACGACGCCGGCGAGCGCCGCGCCGAGCGCGAAGGGCAGCAGGTAGAGCCCTCCCTGGTGCATCTCTCCGACGCCGAGCATGCACGCCGCCACAAGCCACAGAATCCACTCCATGCCAGCAAGATTAGCTCTCCGCGATCAGAGCGCGCGCGAAGTCCTCCGCATCGAAGGGGCGCAGATCCTCGACGGACTCCCCCACGCCGATCAACTTGACCGGCAGCGAGAGCTCGCGCGCGATCGCCAGTGCGATGCCGCCGCGGGCCGTGCCGTCGAGCTTCGTGAGCACAACACCGCTGACCTCGGCCGTCTGCGCGAACAGCTTCGCCTGGCGCAGGCCGTTCTGACCGGTCGTGGCGTCGATCGTCAGGAGCGTCTCGTGCGGAGCCCCCTCGAGCTGGCGTGCGATCACGCGGCGGACCTTGCCGAGCTCCCCCATCAGGTCATCCTGGGTGTGCAGGCGCCCGGCCGTGTCGACGATCACCACATCGGTGCCTTTGCTGCGCCCGGCGGCGATCGCCTCGAAGGCGACAGCGCCGGGATCTGAGCCTTCTGGCCCGGTGACGAACTCAGCGCCGGCGCGCTCTGCCCATCCTTCGAGCTGCTCGCTGGCGGCCGCGCGGAAGGTATCGGCCGCGCCCAGCAGCACGCTGAATCCGAGCTCATTGTGCAGATGCCAGGCGAGCTTGCCGATCGTGGTCGTCTTGCCGGTGCCGTTGACGCCGACGGCCATGATCACGGTCGGCTTCGCGCGCAGGTCGATGTGCCCTTCACCGACACGCGCCGTCTCGGCCAGCAGCTCGATCAGCCGCTCGCTCAGCTGCTCGCCGCCCTCGAGCGTCCCATCGGAAGCCTCGTGCTCGAGCGTCGCCACCACCGAAGCGGTCGTGCTCGCGCCGACGTCGGCCATGATCAGCGCCTCCTCGAGGCGTTCCCAGGTGTGCTCGTCGAGCACCCCGAACAGCGTCGAGTGGATCTCCGAGCCGAGCGCCTGGCGGGTCTTGGCCATGCTCTCGCGCAGCCTGCGCAACAGGCCGCGGCGGGGAGCGGCGCTCGACTCCGCGCCCGCCTCAGCACCGCCCGGTGACCCGGGCTCAGACGTGATGAACAGATCGCTCCAGTCGCGTGCCACGGGCCGCGCGACTGTAGCAGCGCCTCGCTCGAGCGAGGGCGCCCCGTTCGGGCGGCTCGCTCAGGGATGAGCGTCGCTCCGGCGACGGCGCGCCTCGCTCAGGCGACCTCGGCCACCTCGGCGAGCTGCTCGGTCTGCTCGCGCTCCTGCGGCAGGCGGCGCGAGAGCACCTTGGAGACGCCGTCCTGGCCCATCGAGACGCCGTAGAGCCAGTCCGCCGCCTCCATCGTGCGCTTCTGATGGGTGATCACGATGAACTGCGCGCGGCTCGCGTAGCGCCGCAGCAGCGCAAGGAAGCGGTCCAGGTTGAGGTCATCCAGCGCGGCCTCGACCTCGTCGAGGATGTAGAAGGGGCACGGGCGCGCGAGGAACACGGCGAACAGGAACGCCAGCGCCGTCATCGACTTCTCACCGCCGGAGAGCAGCGACAGGCGCTTCGTAGCCTTGCCCGCCGGTGTGATCTCGATCTCGACGCCGGGAAGCTCCTCCTCACCCGCGTGCTCCTCCTCGCTCTCGGCCTCGGCCTCGGCGGCCGCCTCCAGCGCCGCTGCATCCTCGCTGGCGCCCGGCAGCGGCTGCCCGCCGAGCACGCCGCGCTGCGGCTGCTCGTCCTTGACCAGGCGCAGGCGCCCGCTGCCACCGGGGAAGACGTCGCCGACGAGCTCCTCGAAGTTGCGCGCCGCGGCCTGGAAGGTCTGCTCGAAGGTCTCCTGGATCTGGCGGTCGGTCTCGCGGATCACGCCGCGCAGCTCGCGCAGCGCCGTCTCCAGGTCGGTGCGCTGGCCCTCCAACTTCTCCACGTGAGCGAGCGCCTCGGCGTACTCCTCCTTGGCCAGCGGGTTGACCGGCCCGAGCTGCTCGCGCCGGCGGTTCAGGCGCTCCACGCGGCTGCGCAGCAGCTCGCGTGCCTCCTCGTCGAGCTCCGTCGCCGGCGCCTGCTGCTCTGCTGGCGCGAGCTCCAGTCGCTTCGCGACGCTCGCCAGCTCGAGCTCTGCCTCTGAGGCCTGGTCGCGCAGGCGCTGCGCTGCCACCTCAGCACCCGTGACCCCTTCCCCGGGGG
>JACDGG010000288.1 GCA_013815355.1 Solirubrobacterales bacterium | reverse complement strand
GGCGCGGACGCGATCGAGGCGGCCGGTTATGACGTGCTCGCCGCGACGCCGCGGGCCGGGCGCGCGCGCTTCCTCTCCGTGCTCGCCACGACGCTGATGCGCGACTCGCGCAGGCGTCCGCCCGGCCCGGCGAGCGATCTCGCGCGCGACTACGCGCAGTGCGAAGCGATCACACGCCGGCAGGCCGCGAACTTCTACTACGGCATCCGTCTGCTCCCGCGCGAGCGCCGCCAGGCGATGAGCGCGGTCTACGCCTTCGCGCGCAGGATCGACGACATCGGCGACGGCGGCCTCGCGGCCGCGGAGAAGCTGCGCCTGCTCGACACCGAGGCCATCGCCCTGAGGAAGCTCGAGGCGGGCGGCGATCCGCTGCCCTGCGGCCACGGCCACGGCCACGACCCCGTGATCGCCGCACTCGGAGACGCGCGCTCGCGCTTTGCGCTGCCGGATGGCGCGCTCGGCGCGCTGATCGACGGCGTGCGCATGGACGTGGAGGGCAGGAGCTATGAGAGCTTCGAGGAGCTCGTGCTCTACTGCCGGCGCGTGGCGGGTGCGATCGGCCGCCTGTGCCTCGCGATCTTCGCCCTGCGCCGCGACCGCATCGGGCTCGCCGAGGCCGAAGCACTCGCCGACGATCTCGGCGTGGCGCTGCAGATCACGAACATCCTGCGCGACGTGCGCGAGGACGCCGAGAACGGCCGCGTGTACCTGCCCGCCGAGGATCTGCGGCGCTTCGATCTGCTCGGCGGGGAGGAGATGGGCGCGACCGCGGCACACATCGCGGAGCTGGCGCGCGCAGCGAGCTCGCCGCAGCTCGCCGCGCAGCACGCCGAGGAGCTCGCGCGGATGGCCGCGCTGATCCGCTTCCAGGCCGCACGCGGACGCGAGTGGTTCGCACGCGGGATGACGCTCGGCGCGCTGCTGGACCGGCGCAGCGCGGCCTGCCTGCTGGCTATGGCGGGCATCTACCGGCGCCTCTTGGATCGCATCGAGCGCGATCCGCTCGCCGCGTTCGCCACACGCATGTCGCTGCCCGCTCACGAGAAGGCGCTGGTGGCCGCGCGCGGCATGTTCGGGCGCGGCGGATGAGCGCCTCTGAGCGCGTGATCGTCGTCGGCGGGGGACTCGCGGGCATCACCGCCGCCCTGGACTGCGCCGACGCAGGCGCCGAGGTCACGCTCGTCGAGGTCCGCCGGCGGCTGGGCGGCGCCGCCTACTCCTTCCAGCGCGAGGGCCTGGAGATGGACAACGGCCAGCACGTCTTCCTGCGCTGCTGTCTGGCCTACCGGGCGCTGCTGGCGAGGCTCGGGAGCGATCATCTCGTCGAGGTGCAGCCGCGGCTGCGGATACCGGTGCTGAAGCCCGGCGCGCCTCCATATGTGCTGCGGCGCTCCTCGCTGCCGGCGCCGCTTCAGCTCGCGGGCGCGCTCGCACACTATCCGCACCTCTCACCGCTCCAGCGCCTCGCCGCGACGCGCGCCACGCTCGCGCTGATGCTCGCGGGGCGCTTCGCGCGCTTCGGCGCTGAGGAGCGCCTCGACCGGCTCACGCTCGGGCAGTGGCTCGAGCGCCACGGGCAGGGCGAGCAGGCGCTCGCGGCGCTGTGGGATCTGATCGCGCTGCCGACGCTCAACGTGCCTGCGGCGGAGGCCTCGCTCGCGCTGGGGGCGCTCGTCTTTCGCCGCGGCCTGCTCGAGCAGACGGGCGCCGGGGACATCGGCTTTCACCGCGGCACGCTCAGCGACATCATCGCGGCGCCCGCGGCGCGCGCACTGCGCGCGGCGGGGGTGCGGGTGCGTCTCGGCTGGCGCGCCGAACGGGTGCTGCGCACCGCACAGGGGTTCGAGCTGCAGGGCGGCGGCCACGGGCGCGAAGAGGGCGAGGACGTGGCGCTGGCCGCCGATGCGCCGGCCGCCGACGCGCTGAGCGCCGATGCGCTGATCGTGGCCGTGCCGCACACGCGCGCGGCGGGGCTGCTCGAGGAGGTGCTCGGCGATCGCGCACGGAGCTTCGCCGCGATCGGTGTCTCGCCGATCGTCAACCTGCACGTGGTCTATGACCGCGAGGTCTGCGGCGAGCCGTTCGCGGCCGGGGTGGGCACGCCCGTGCAGTACCTGTTCGACCGCACGCGCGCCGCGGGCGCGCCCGCGGGCAGCCAGTATCTGGCGGTGTCGCTGTCGGGCGCGGCGCGCGAGATGGCGATGAGCGTCGATGCGCTGCGCGAGCTCTACCTCCCGGCGCTGCGCGAGCTGCTGCCACGCAGCCGCAAGGCGCGTGTGGAGAGCTTCCTCGTGACACGTGAGCACGCCGCCACGTTTCGCGCCGCACCGGGCGTGGGCGTGCTGCGCCCGGCGGCCC
This sequence comes from Solirubrobacterales bacterium, assembly GCA_013815355.1. Taxonomy (GTDB): domain Bacteria; phylum Actinomycetota; class Thermoleophilia; order Solirubrobacterales; family Solirubrobacteraceae; genus Palsa-744. Next base: position 17 of record JACDGG010000288.1, on the reverse strand, counting down.
AGAGCGCTCTGCGCGGC
>JACDGG010000287.1 GCA_013815355.1 Solirubrobacterales bacterium | reverse complement strand
GTGCCACCTCGGTGAGCGAAGCGGCCTCGCGCATGTCGAGCTCGATGTAGCCGCCGATCGCGCGCGCGCCGCCGCCGATCAGCTCGAGCTGGCGCACGAGCCAGTCGGCCGCCACCACGCTGTCGGCGTCGGTGCTGGCGATCAGGCCCTCACCGCGCTCGAGGAAGCGCAGGCGCTGATGGGCGAGATCCATGCCGCAGCGCCGCGCGCGCCCGACGCCCTGGGGCTGTGCGAGCTCTACGGTGTACACGACGAGCGCCGGCTCCTCGGCGGCGAGCTCCTCGATGGCCGCGGCGGTCGCGTCGCGGCAGCCGTCGAGCACGACGATCACCTCGTACTCGCTGGGCTTCAGCCCCTGCTGGGCGGCCAGCGCGCGCAGGCACGCTGCGATCCGAGAGGCCTCGTCGCGCGCGGGCACGACGACGATCGCGCGCAGCGACGGATTGGGATCGGGGAGGGTGGGGGTCCTTGCGACGGCGCTCACGGCGCCGGCTCCCCGGCCGCGATCAGCTCGCGACCGCGCTCGTAGTCCTCGTCGCGCTCATGGGTGAGCACGCCGACGGTCGCGCCGTCGCGCTCGTACCACACGGTGAAGGAGCCGTCGGGAGCGCTGACGGTACGAGCGTCCTCGAAGCCGTCGCCCCACGCCGCGTACTTGAGCGTGTGCGCGCCGATCGTCGACCAGAAGCCGGGGACCTCCTCCCAGCAGCCGTCGCCGTGCGCCAGCGTCCGCCCCGCGACCTCGCCGTGGCCGAGCGCATCGCCCCAGTGCTCGACGCGCAGATGACGCCCCGCGCAGGCGTTGAACGCGCAGGCCACATCGCCCACGGCGAGCACGTTGCCGTGGGCGCTGCGCGCGCGCATTGCCGCATCGACGATCACCGCTCCGGCGTCGCTGGTCTGGATCCCCGACGCTTGGGCGAGCTCGCCGCGGGGATGAACGCCCGTGGCGAGGATCACCGCGCAGGCGTCGTGGCGGCTCTTGTCGTCGAGCTCGACGATGCGGCCTTCGTGGACCGCAGCGAGCGAGGACTCGCCGCGCAGCTCGACGCCGAGCTCCGCCAGCCAGGCGGCGATGCGTCTCGCCGCCAGCTCGCCCAGACGCGCCAGCTGCGGTAGGCGCTCCTGCCCGATCAGCGTCACAGCGACTCCCCGCAGCGCCAGCGACGCGGCCAGCTCGCAGCCGATGAAGCCTGTGCCCACCACGACCGCCCTTTGCCCGCTATCGAGGGCGGCGATCACGCGCTCGCTGTCGGCGAGCGTCCTGATCGTGTGCACGTCTGGATGCTCCGCGCCGGCGATCGGCGGTCGCGCCGGTCGCGAGCCGGCTGCCAGCACGATCGTCTCCGCCGGCAGGCGCACGTAGCTCTCGAGCGTCACGACGCCTTCCTCGGGAGCGATGCTCGTGACGCGGGCGCCGCGCAGCAGCTTGACATCGTTTGCCGCGAACCAATCCTCCGTCTCGATCGCGAGCTCGTGCGCGCCGAGCTCGCCGCGCACGAGCTCCTTCGTCAGGGGCGGGCGCCGATAGGGGAGCAGCGGCTCCTCGCCGACGAGCGTCACCTCGGCTTCGCCACCGCACGCGCGATAGGCGCGCGCTGTCGATAGCCCAGCCGGGCCGGCGCCGACGATCACGATTCGCTCAGCGCTCATTACGATCGAAGCAGTCAAGGCGATAGCCCTCGCTGCGTCCGTCGAACGCGTGCTCTGCGGCCAGCTCCGCGACGAGCATGTCGTGCACCTCATCGCCGCACAGCGGCTCGCTCGTGCACGGGCCGCGCCAGCTGACCACGACGACGCGCGCGCCTCCCGCGAGCTGGACGCGCAGCCACTGAAGTGCCATGGCGAGCGCGGGGCGGTCGAGGTAGTAGAGGACCTCCGAGCACACCACCAGCTCCCAGGCACGTTCCGGTGCCTGCTCGGGGAAGCTGCCCTGGACGAGCTCGAGGTTGGCCAGATCAGCGAGACGGGCGCCCGCGAGGCGCAGCGCCCGGGCCGAGAAGTCCATCGCCACGAGCTCGCCGCAGCGCGGCGCGAGCATTGCGCTGAAGATCCCGATCGAGCAGCCGACCTCGAGCGCTCCTGCGAATGGTCCCGGCCCGATCGCCGCGAGCGTGGCCGCGTACTTCTCGCTCTCATATGCGCTCGAGAGGTAGTCCCAGGGGTCCGTGCTCGACTCATACAGAGCCTCGAAGTGCGACGCGGGTGTGCGCGCGCGCAGCGGCGCGCTCATAGCGCTGCTGCCTCGAGCGCCCTGCGCCCCAGCTGCACGAGCTTCGGCTCCAGGCGATGCTGCAGCAGGAACAGGTCGAGGTCGCGCCGGGCGCGGTCGAGTACACCGCCGCCGGCCAGCGCGCGCGCGCCGCAGGCCCCGGCCGCCTCGGCTGCGATCGCC
>JACDGG010000286.1 GCA_013815355.1 Solirubrobacterales bacterium | reverse complement strand
GGCGCCCGCGGCGGCCGGGAGAAGGAGCGCGAGCGTCGCCAGGAGCGCGAGCGGAACGCTCAGGGTCGCTCGCGTCGAACGGGGGGCTTGGGGGAGCGATGTCGTGTGGCGCATGGGGTGCAGGAGGAGCGTTTGACACCAATGCACTCGACGGTCGTGTGGATCTGGCTGAGGGCGGCCGGGGAGGGCGGACGTTCGTTCCAGGCCCGGCGTAGACGTTCGTATGAGCGCCACGCATCTGCTCCCCGATACGCGGCGCGCCGCGAGGCGTAGGATGCAGTGCCATGGGCGAGCTTCCTTCGGTCTGCATCATCGGAGCGGGTGTCTCAGGATTGACCGCATGCAAGGCGCTCGAGGACGCAGGCGTACCGCACACATGCTTCGAGGCCTCTGACGAGGTCGGGGGCAACTGGTACTTCCAGAACCCCAACGGCGTCTCCTCGGCCTACCGCTCGCTGCACATCGACATCTCAAAGCCCTCGATCTCCTTCCGGGACTTCCCGATGCCGGAGCGCTATCCGGACTATCCCCATCACACGCACATCTTCGAGTGGCTGCGCGACTACGCCGACGCTTTCGGCGTGCGTGAGCGGATTCGCTTCAACACGCGCGTCACCCAGGCCGAGCGCGGGGAGCACGGCGGCTGGCTGATCACGCTGGCCGACGGCTCGCGCGAGGCCTTCGATGCGCTGCTCGTGTGCAACGGCCATCACTGGGACCCGCGCCGTCCGGACTTCCCGGGCAGCTTCGACGGCCCGGAGATCCACTCCCACGACTACATCGACCCGAGCGACCCGCTCGATCTCCACGGCAAGCGCGTGCTCGTCGTGGGAATCGGCAACAGCGCCGTGGACATCGTCTCCGAGCTGGCGCGCAAGACGGTCTCCGACACCGTCTTCCTCTCGACTCGTTCGGGCGCCTATGTGATCCCCAAGTACATCTTCGGCAAGCCGGCCGACCAGGTGGTCAAGACCAACCCGCGCATTCCCGTGGGCCTGCAGCGGCGCATGGGCCGGATACTGCCGCGGATCTTCTCGGGACGCATGGAGGACTTCGGGTTGCCGACCCCTAATCACAGGTTCCTCGACGCGCACCCGACGGTCTCCAGCGAGCTGCTGGGGCGCCTGGGCGCGGGCGACGCCGTCGCCAAGGGCGACGTGGAGGAGCTGCTCGGCGACCGCGTGCGCTTCACCGACGGGAGCGTCGAGGCGATCGACGCGATCATCTACGCCACGGGCTACAACGTCAGCTTCCCGTTCTTCGATCCCGACTTCCTCTCCGCGCCCGAAAACGTGCTGCCGCTCTACAAGCGCATGCTCAAGCCCGGCATCGACGATCTCGCGTTCATCGGCCTGGGCCAGCCGATCCCCACGATCTTCCCGTTCTCCGAGCTGCAGGCGAAGCTCGCCGCGCGCTGGCTGAGCGGCGACTGGGCGCCCCCGGAGCACGCGGCGATGGAGGCGGAGATCAAGCGCGACGAGGCGTTTCACACGGGCCACTTCACGAACAAGCCGCGCCACACGATGCAGCTCGAGTGGTACGGGTTTCAACACGAGCTGCTCACCCGCTCGATCCCGGCTGGGCAGGCGCGTGCACGCGGCGGCGCTGGGACCGGGCTCGCGGCGGCGGGACGAGCGGCCGGGCCGGCGGACGTGGCCCTCGCGGTATGAGCGCCGTGTCCTTCGACAGTGGCGGGTCCCGCTGCGCCGGCGTGCACCTCCTCGGCGAGGGCGATGCGTTCCTCGACGCGCAGGGCAGGCGCCCGTGCGTCGTGCTCGCGCATGGCTTCGCCGGCACGGTCGACTCGGGTCTGATGCCCTACGCGGAAGGATTCGCCGCGGCGGGTCTCGACGCGCTGGCGTTCGACTACCGCCACTTCGGCCTCAGCGAGGGCGAGCCGCGCCAGCTGCTCTCGATCAAGCGCCAGCTCGAGGACTACGCGGCCGCGATCGCCTTCGCGCGCACGCTCGAGGGCGTCGACCCAGAGCGGATCGTCCTATGGGGCTCCTCGTTCTCGGGCGGGCACGTCGTGCCCGTCGCGGTCGCCGACGGGCGCGTGATCGCCGCGATCGCCCAGACGCCGTCGATGGACGGCATCGTCACATTTGCGGGCGCCGCCCGCGCCGCCACGCCGGCGATGCTCGCGCGGCTCACGCTCGCAGGCCTGCGCGACCTGGCCGGCTCGCTGCGCGGGCGCGCGCCGGTGACGGTGCCGGTCGTCGCGCCGCCGGGGAGCCTCGGCATGATGACGAGCCCTGACGCCGAGCCCGGCTACCGCGCGATCACAGGCCCGAGTTGGCGCAACGAGGTCGCGGCACGGATCGCGCTGAGCCTCGCCTCCTACCGCCCGGGATTGCAGGCGGAGCGTCTACCCTGCCCGATGCTGGTTCAGATCG
>JACDGG010000087.1 GCA_013815355.1 Solirubrobacterales bacterium | reverse complement strand
GTCGAATCGCTCGTGCGGAACGCCAGCACCGCGACCTGCTCGCCGATCCCGAAGGGACGCAGCCGCGCCTGCAGATCCTCGGGGTAGAGATGCCCGGTGAGCGCCTCGGCGAGCACGTCGCCGACCATGCTGCGCTGCAGCATTTCGTAGCGTTCGTCTAGCAGCTGCGCGAAGGCCCGCTCGGTGATCGCGATGAACGGCAGCTCATACGGAACCTCGAACAGCGGGAAATCGTGCTTGCGCGCAGCCGCGAGCAGCGCCGCGGGGAGGCGCCTGTGCGTGAAGCCCGTGCCGAAGCCAAGCCCCGCGATCTCGTGCTCGACGAGGCACTCGATGAACTCGCGCTGGAGCTTCGGACCCTTCAGCTGCAGCCCGGTAGTGAGCAGCAGCTCGCCGCCTTTCAGCCACGGCGTCGGGTCGGCGAGCTCGGTGCTGTGCACGAAGCGCACATGGGCCTGCTCCTCAGCCTGCCCGGAGGCGAGCGTCAGGCCGAGCTCGCCGATCAGGCTCGCGACAGTGAGCTCCATCTCTCCATCCGCTCCGACGCCTCGCTCAGCACCGGGCGCAGGATCGCCTCGATTTCCTGAAACTGCTCCTCGCCGGCGATCAGGGGCGGCGAGAGCTGCACGATCGGGTCGCCGCGGTCATCGGTGCGGCAGATCAGCCCGCGGCGGAACAGCTCACCCGAGAGGAAGCCGCGCAGGAGCTCCTCCGATTCGTGCGAGTCGAAGGTCTCCTTCGTGCCTTTGTCCTTGACGAGCTCGATCGCCTGGAAGTAGCCGGCGCCTCGCACGTCCCCGACGATCGGCAGATCGCGCAGCCCGTCGAGCACTTCGCGGAAGCGACCCTCGTTCTCGCGCACATGACCGCACAGGTCCTCGCGCTCGATCACGTCGATGTTGGCCAGGCCCACCGCGCACGCCACCGGGTGCCCGCCGAAGGTGAACCCGTGATTGAAGATCTCCTTGCCGTGCAGGAACGGCTCGGCGATGTGGTCGGCGGTGATGACGGCACCGAGCGGCGCGTATGCGGAGCTGATGCCCTTCGCGGTTGTGACGATGTCGGGCGCATAGCCGTAGCGCGCGCAGCCGAACCAGTGCCCGAGGCGGCCCCACGAGCAGATCACCTCATCGGAGATCAGTAGCACGCCGTGGCGGTCGCAGATCTCGCGCACGCGCTGGAAGTAGCCGTCCTGCGGGACGAAGCAGCCGCCGCCGTTCTGCACCGGCTCGAGGATCACCGCCGCGACCGTCTCGGCCCCGGCGAATTCGATCGCCTCCTCGATCGCGTCGGCCGCCCACAGGTTCTCGCGGTCTTCCGCCCAGCGATAGGAGTTCGTGTTGGGCACATGGATGCCGCCCGGCGTCAGCGGCTCGAACGGCTGGCGCAGCGCGGTCAGGCCGGTTGCGGTGAGCGCGCCCATCGTGACGCCGTGATAGGCGAGGTTGCGCGAGATCAGCTTGTGGCGCAGCGGCTCGCCCTTGGCCCGGTGGTAGGCCTTTGCGAGCTTCCACGCCGACTCCACCGCCTCCGAGCCGCCGGAGGTGAAGAACACGCGGTTGAGGTTCCCGGGAGCGAGCCCCGCCACGCGCGTGGCCAGCTCGATCGCGCGCGGGTGCGCGTAGCTCCAGTTCGTGTAGAAGCCCAGCTCCTTGGCCTGCGCTGCGGCTGCCTCGCCAAGCTCGCCGCGACCGTGGCCGATGTTCACGCAGTAGAGGGCCGAAAGGCCATCCAGATAGCGGTTGCCGTGCTCGTCGTAGACGTAGCAGCCCTCGCCGCTGACGATGATCGGCACATCTGCCTGCGCGTATGAGCCCATGCGCGTGAAGTGCATCCACAGGTGTCGCTTGGCCTGTTCCTGGAGATCACCGCTCATGAAAGATCACGCTTCCTTCCTAGCCAACTAGACAGTGCGGATAACGATATCCACTCGCCATGTCCCCGACAAGGCCCCGGCTGTTCAAGAACCAACTTGTCCGTTGTACGGACTGTCTATACGAGGGCTCTCCTTTGGGACACCTGCCCCTTGCACCACCGCCACGAAACGGCGTAAGTTTCGCTTTGAGCGCGCCGTAACTTCTGTCACGAGCCAAACGGGAGGAACCGAGAGCATGGCCACCGAGTCATCCGCCGCAGCTTCGGGAACGCCGCAGCCCTTTGGAGTCATGGACAAGGGCCTGAAGAAAAACGCGATCGGCTACATCTCCAACATCGTGATCGGCGTCGCCTCGACGGCGCCCGCCTACTCTCTGGCGGCGACCCTCGGCTTCATCGCCCTCGACCCCGGGATCACAACACATGCGCCTGGCGTCCTGCTCGCCTCGTTCGTACCGATCTTCCTCGTCTCGCTCGCCTACCGCTACCTGAACCGCGCCGACCCCGATGCGGGGACGAGCTTCGCGTGGACGACGCGCGCCTTCGGCCCGGGCATGGGCTGGCTCAACGGCTGGGCCATCTTCCTCGCGGACGTGCTCGTGATGGCCTCCCTGGCCTATGTCGCGGCGACATACACCTTCAAGCTGTTCGAGTGGCAGTGGGCAGAAGCGCACACCGGCGCTGCACTTGCCGGATCCGTGCTCTGGATTCTGCTGATGACATGGATCTGCCACCGCGGAATCGAGCTGTCAGCCCGCGTGCAGCAGATCCTGCTCAGCTTCGAGGTAGTGATGCTGGTGCTCTTCGCGGTTGTCGCGCTCCTCGACGTCTACTCTGGCAACCCCCCGGCCCACTCGATCGAACCGCGCGCCGACTGGTTCAACCCGTTCGCGATCCAATTCCACGACTTGATCGTCGCGATGCTGCTCGGGATATTCATATTTTGGGGCTGGGACTCGGGGGTCTCTGTCAACGAGGAGTCCGAGGACTCCAGCGAGGGCCCGGGGCGAGCGGCGGTCATCTCGACGGTGCTGCTCGTTGCCATCTACCTGCTCGTGTCCGCCGGCGCGCAGGGCTACCACGGGGCTGGCTTCCTCGCCAACGAAGAAAACGCGGGCGACGTGCTGAACGCGCTCGGCAAGGGCGTCCTCGGGGCCGTCGGCGTGAAGTTCCTGATCGTCGCCGTGCTGACCTCGGCCTCGGCCTCGACGCAGACGACGATCCTTCCCACCGCGCGCACGACGCTCTCGATGGCGCACTGGGGCGCGATCCCCTCGGCAATCGGCAAAATTCATCCCCGCTTCCAGACGCCGACGATCTCCACCTGGGGCTTCGGGGTGCTCTCGATCCTCGTGGCGGTCCCGTTGATCCTGATCTCGGAAACCGTGCTCGAACTCGCCGTCGTCGCGCTCGGCATTCCGGTCTGCTTCTACTACGGCTCGACAGGCCTGGCGTGCGCCTGGTACTACCGCCGGGAGATATTCACGAGCGCGCGCAAGTTCCTGTTCGTCGGGCTCGCCCCGCTGATCGGCGGCCTGATGTTCTACGCCATCGGCGGCTACGCGATCTACTACTACGGAAAAGCCGCCAACTCAGAAGGCAAAATCTACGCCGGCCTGACACTGCCTCTCTGGTTCGGGCTGATCGGCATGGTCGTGGGCGGCGTCCTGATGGTCGTCTCTCGCTTCTACTTCCGTCCCTTCTTCGCGCGCAAGACGGAAGTCGCTCCGCCCGGCCTGATCGACGCACCGGTGGAGCGTGCACCACGCACCTGATGGGACCGGAGCACATGACCCACGGGGCGCACCTGCGCACCCCGGAGGCCGGCGAGGAGCCGCCTCAGCCGCCGCCCGGGGGCCCACCCGCCTAGGAGCGGCTTACCCGGATGGCAGCTCGAGAAGGCCGTGCGGGGCTCCCAGCTCGCGCAGCAGCTCCAGGAATGGCCCGGGCGGGAAGGCCTCGGGGCCGAGCACGCCGGTGCCCTTCCACTCGCCGCGGTCGAGCAGCTCCAGCGCGACAACGGGGTTGATCGCCGTCTGCCAGACGACGGCCTGGCTTGCGTACTCACGCATCGTCATCTCGTTGTCGGCGAGGTGGTAGAGGTAGCTCGAGCGCGGCTGGCCATCCTTGCCGGTCCCGCGCACCCAGGTGCCGGCGCAGGTGCGCCCGCTCATGCGCTCGCCGAGCGTCGCCGGGTCCGGCAGCACCGCGGCGACGACGTCGCGCGGCGCGATCTGCTGGCCGCGCACCGTCACTGGCTCGGTCGAGTCGAGCCCCAGTTTGTGCAGCGTGGAGAGCACGTCGATGAACTCCTGCCCGAGGCCGTACTTGAACGTCACGCGCTCACAGTCGACCCAGCGCGGGATCAGCACGACCTCCTCGTGCTCGACGTTCACGCATTCCACCGGGCCGATCCCCTCGGGAAAGTCGAACACTTCGGGCTCGGAGAACGGCGCGGTCGTATAGAAGCCGCGCTCGCGCTCCCAGATCAGCGGTGGGTTCAGGCACTCCTCGATCGTCGTCCAGATCGAGAAGGTCGGCGCGAAGTCATAGCCCTCGACGACGAGGTCCGCGCCGTCGCGGACGCCGACTTCCTCGATGCTCGAGAACAGCTCATCGGCTGCGTAACGGGCGAAGATGTCTGAGAGGCCGGGCTCCACGCCGATCCCGACAAGCGCGAGCACCCCGGCGCCCTGCCACTGCTCGTGCTGGGCGAGCTGCATGTCGCCCAGCATCTCTCCGGGCAGCTCGTGGGGGCACTCTGGGTGCGGGTGCGAGAGCGTCATCGCCATGTCGAGGTAGGTCACCTTGGCGTCGAAGCAGGCGCCGAAGATCGGCTCATTGAAGCGCGGGTCGCAGGCGTTCAGCACCGCGTCGGGGCGCACGCGTTCGATCAGCGCAACGAGATCGGCGCGGCTGGAGGCATCGACGCGCTCGGCGCTGAAGCGATCGCGTTCGCCGAAGCGCTCGGCGGCGGCCTGGGCGCGCTCGAGCGCCACGTCCGCGAGCACGATGTGCTCGAACGCCTCACGGCGCTGGGCGATCGCGGCGAACGCCGCGCCCACACCACCTGCTCCGACCACGAGAACCCGCATGGCCGCAGTCTTACGCAAACGGCGATCCCGGAACGTCACATCGGCGGACGCCCGATGCGCCGCTATGTCGCAGGCGCCTCACGTATGCTGCGCCGATCCGCGCGGTCTCGAACACCTCAAGGCCATGAGCACCGGTCTCCCAAGTCCGCCACACACCCCGCCACCCGCAGCGCCTGGGTCCGGGTGCAACGGTGCGACGGCAGGACCCGCGGGCGAACGCGTAGGCGTCTCCGCGCCGGCGGCGCGCTGGGCGCCCTCGCCGCAACTGCCTCGTCGCGAGATCGCACTCGTGGCGCTCGCGGGCGTGCTCTTGGCGGTGTTGACCACGTGGCCGCTCGTGCTGCACATGCCGAGCCGCATCGCCCCCGACCTCGGCGATCCGGTGCGCACGGCCTGGGAGGTCGCCTGGGTCGGGCACGCGATGCTCCACAGCCCGCTGCACCTGTTCGACGCGAACACCTTCTACCCGCACCCGCTGAGCCTCGCCTTCTCGGACTCGCTGCTCGGCTACGGTCCCGCGGCCTTCTTCGGCTCGGGCACCGTGGCCGCGCTCGTCCGCTACAACCTGCTGTTCCTCCTCGCGTGGTCGCTGTGCTTCTTCGGCGCCTACCTGCTGGCACGCGAGCTCGGCCTCGGGCGCCTCGGCGGAGCCGCCGCCGGCATCGCCTTCGCCTACGCCCCTTATCGCGTGACCGAGGCCGGGCATCTGCATGTGATCTCCTCGGGTGGGCTGGCGCTGGCGCTGTTCCTGCTGATCCGCGGCTGCCGCCGCTCCTCGGCGCGGCTCGTGCTCGCGGGCTGGCTCCTCTCCGCCTGGCAGGTGTCTCTCGGCTTCACGCTCGGGCTGCAGTACGTCTACCTGCTCGCGATCCTCGCCCTGCTCGTGCTCGTCTACTGGTGGCGCGGACGCCTGTTCCCGGGCGCCGCCTGGCAGCGGGTCTCCGCGGCAGCGCCGCAGGCTCCGGAGCTGCCCGCGAACACCACCGATGAGCCGGCCGCGAAGCGAGCCCTCACCACGCAGCGGGGCCCGCTGATTCCGCGCCGGCTGCTGGCCGTCAGCCTGATCGGCGTGGCGCTGTGCGGGCTCGTCTCGATCTACCAGGCGCGCCCCTACCTGAAGATCTCGCATGACTATCCCACCGCGAAGCGCACCCTCAAGGAAGTCAAAAACTACTCATCCGGCCCGGCGGCGCTGCTGTCTGCCTCCTCAGAGAACCGCGTCTGGGGCGCTGCGACCTCGGGCATGCGCGCGAAAGTCCACTCCAAGAACGAGGACGTCTTCTTTCCTGGAGGCCTGATCCTGGTGCTGGCGCTGCTCGGGCTCGCCGGGGTCGGCGGATCGGTGTACACGCGCAACCTGCGCCTCGGCCTGGCGGCGGGGGCGTTCAGCTGCTCGATCCTCGCGATGGGGCTCGGCCTGACCGGAGCCGGCTATCCCTATCGATTGCTGTTCAACTACGCCCCCGGCTGGAACGGCGTCAGGGTCCCCGGACGCGTGTTCACGCTCGGGACGCTCTTCTACGCGCTGCTCGCCGCCGCCGGGGCGCAGCAGCTCGTGCGCCTGATCGCCCCCTGGGCGCGCCGCCACTCGCTGGCGGCGGCGCCAGCCGTTGTCGGCGTAGTGATGCTCGTCGGCCTACTCGGCGAAGGCGCCGGGCATCTCGCCCACCCCGTCGTCCCGCAGCCGCAGAAGGCCGAGGTGGGTCTTCCGGGGCCGCTGCTCGACCTGCCGACCGACGGGCCCGCCGACCGCGTCTGGCAGTACTTCTCGACCAACGGCTTCTACAAGATCCCGATCGGCAACAGCACCTTCGACATCCCCGCCGTCGACGATCTGCGCGGCGGCCTCAGCGGCTTCCCCGATAAGGCCAGCATCGAGAAGCTCCGCTACTACGGCATCCGCACGGTCGTACTGCACCTGGTGATGCCCACGCTGCCGGGAATCCACGGCTACGCGATCGCCGAGCCTCCAGACCTGCCCGCGGCTGCCGCCAAACCGGTCGCCGGCCTCGGCGTGACCCGCCGCCAGGTCGGCTCGCTCGTGATCTATGAGATCGGCCCCGGGCCCGCCGCTCTGCACGGACACGACTGATGAGCCGCCGGCGCACGTTCCTCGCGCTCGCGCTCGTGGCCGTCGCCTACGCCACGCTGATCCAGAGCTTCTCCTGGAATCAGGCCTCGCACTACGACCTGATCCGCGCGCTCGACAGCGACGGCACGACGATCGACGCAAACCAGCAGAACACGGGCGACAAGGTCTTCTACAAGGGCCACTTCTACTCGGCGCGCGCCCCCGGCCTTGCACTGGCCTCGCTCCCCTTCTACGACGCGCTGAAGCTCGCCGGGGGGGAATCGCTCGCCGAAGAATCCGAAGCGCAGCGCGGCAGCGACGAGATGATCTACCTGATCGGGCTGTGGGCCAACGTGCTGCCCGGTCTGCTCCTGCTCGTCCTCGTCTGGCGGGTGTCGGAGCGCTTCGAGCCGGGCTACGGCGTGGCGAGCGCGGTCGTGCTCGGTCTCGGAACGATGATGCTGCCACTCTCCACGCTGCTGTTCTCGCACGTCTTCAGCGCCTTTCTCGGCTTCGCCGCCTTCGCGTTGATGCTGCGCGAGCGCGACGGTCCGCCCAGTCCGATGCTGCTCGCCCTGGCGGGCCTGGCGATGGGCTATGCGGCCTCCTCGGAGTACCCGGTGTTCTTCGTCGCGGCCGTGCTCGGCCTTTACCTGCTCTCGCGCCGCGACGCTCTCAATCCGCTCGGCGTGATCCGCCGCGCCGGCGCCTACATCGCCGGAGGCCTCGTCGGGATCGTGCCGCTGGCGCTCTACAACCACTACGCCTTTCACTCCTGGACACACCTCGCCTACTCCGACGTGCCGCGTCAGCAGAAAGGCTTCTTCGGGATCGGCCTGCCGAGCCTGAAGGTGCTGATCACGCTGCTGTTCGACTCGCGCGGGCTGCTGACGATCTCACCGGTGCTGGCGATGGGCGCGATCGGCACGGTGCTCCTGTATCGCCGCGGCAAGCGCGCCGAGGCGCTCACGATCACGGGCGTGTGCCTCTGCTACGTGCTCTACAACTCCGGCTACTACCTGCCCTTCGGCGGGGGCTTCATGGGGCCGCGCTTCATGACCACGATGCTGCCGTTCCTGGCCTGCCCGCTCGCGCTGGCGCTGAAGCGCTACCCGGGGCCGACGATCGCGCTGGCTGCGATCTCGATCGCAACGACGGTGATCGCCACGATCACGCACCCGCTCGTGGGCTATGAGAACGAGACGGTCATCTGGATGCGCCTGTTCAGCAAGGGCTCCTTCCAGCCGACGATCGGCTCGGCGGTGGGACTCGGGCGCAGCTGGGGCGCGATCTGGCCGTTCTTTGGAGCGGCGGGCGCCGGCGTGGCGCTGGCGGCGTGGGCGACTCCGCGCCTGCGACTGCCCTGGCGCGCACTCGGCCTCGGCGCCGCTGTGGCGCTCGGCTGGGCGATTCTCGCGGTGCTCGCCCCGACCGTGCTCGGCATCGACCACCAGGGCCTTCTCAGCATTCTCGGCGCGGGCGATCACACCGCGCTGAACCTGACGCTCCACGACGGCACGCGCTACCCGCTGCGCACGCTCGCACCGGTGGCCGCCGCCGCGGCGCTGCTCGCGCTCGCGGCGATGGCCCTACTGCGCAGCGCGAGGGGCGCCTCGCCGCGCCCGCCGCGTGGCGAGCAGGCCGACGCCGAAGGCGCCTCACACCCGGCGTTGAGCGCTTAGAGCCTCAGTTGCGTGCGAGCTTCGCGTTGCAGCGGGCGCCGTGCAGCTGGCGGCAGACGACCTGGTAGCCGGCGCGCGGCTGCTCGCGGGCGTTCATCAGGCCCGCGTCGAAGCGCGTCGAGGGCGTGCCACCGGTCCAGTTGTAGATGTAGAGGCGCTTGATGCGCGGCTGCGATGCGGCGACGGCGAACATGTACTTGAGCACCTTCGCGGCGCGCCTCAGCCCCGCGCCGCTGCGATTCGGATAGGCGCCGCCGAATTTGACAAGACCGCCTGTCTCGGTCAGCCACACCTGGCCGCCGAAGGCCGCGATCAGTGCGCGCGTGCGCCAGCTCTCCAGGCGGTTGATGTCGGAGTAGTTGTGCAGGCCCCAGATCCGCGGCATGACGGTGCGCAGGCGCCCGATCTCGCGTTTGAATTCGGAGATGTAGTTGAGCGTGGGCGTGATGTTCGCTGCATCGAGCACGTCCAGGCCGATCACCGTGCAGCCGTGGCAGACGCGGATCAGCGCCTGGTAGTAGCGCGCCGCCGACACCGCCGAGGGGCTCGAGAAGGCGCGGGGCACGTTGCCGCGGTTGGCCTCGTCCCATGACTGGTACTGCTTGACGTGCGGAAACAGGCGCACGAATTTCTGCACGTCATGCTGGTAGAGCGAGACGCTCGGCAGCCGCGTGGGCGTGTACTCGGAGTGGTAGAAGGCGACGAGCACCTGCTCGTGCTGGGCTTCGGCAGACTGGATGAACTGGCGTGCGAGCGAGAGCGAGTAGGAGTGCGCGACGGCGTCATACGGCGCGATGTAGCGGACGACCTTCGTGTGCAGCTGGCGCCACAGCGGGTTCGTGAACATCGCGGACTGCTCATCGCCAATTCCCGTCAGATAGGAGGCTGCGGCGTGCACGCGGGGCTTGGCGGTGCCCATCGCGCTGGGAACGGCCAGGAGGCCCACGAGCAGAGCGCTCGCGAGCGCGAGCGCTCTGCGCAGGCGTGGTCTTGGCGTTCTCATGCTCCTCATTTGAACAGACCTCGGGCTCGGAGGTTGCTGGGCGCCGGTTTCTTTATGGCGCGCTTAGGCTGAGCCGCGCCGCTAGACGCAGGGCGCGTCAGCGGCCCGGCCTCGACTACTTCGCCGTCCCGCGCGGCGAGTCCTCCACTGCAGGGCGCCCGGGCGCCCTATTGCAGAGGCAGTGCGGTGAGCGCCATCGCCGAGTAGTTGCCGGCCGAGACGCCGCTGACTTGGGAGACCCCGGCGATCGGCCGCGGTGTCAGCGAGCCCACCCGCGTGCCGTTGCCGAGCTGGCCGAAGTTGTTCTGACCCCACGAGTAGACGCTCCCGCCGGACACAGCGAGGCTGAAGGCGTAGCCCGCCGAGACCGCCGTCACGTCGTGGAGCGCCGGCACGAGCTCGGGGCCGACCACGCAGGCGCGGCGCCCGCAGCGCAGCCGGGCGCGCACGCCGAGCTCTCCGCGGGCGTCGTTGCCCCATGCCCGCACCGTGCCGTCGCGGCTGAGCGCGAGGCTGTGCGTCCATGACGCCGAGAGCGCGCTGACCGCGGGTAGACCGGCAACAGGCGCGAAGCTCGTGCGCACGCGGCTCGTGGGTGGCACTCCGAGCTCACCGTGGCCGTTGAAGCCGACGGCCTCGACCGCTCCGCTGCCGAGCAGCACGAGCGTGTGCCCGCCCAGCGTGGCTTCGCCGCCGATCGCAACGCTCGTCACGCCGCTAACGCGAGCGAGGGTGGGCGAGTCTTTCTCGGCGGTGGTGCCATCGCCGAGCTGACCGGTCTTGTTTTCACCCCACGCCTCGAGCGTCCCGTTGCCGAGCAGAGCCGCGTCGCTGGCTCCGCCGGCGACGACGGCGCTCACTCCGCTGAGGCCCGCAACGGGGACCGGGACGCTCGAGCGACAGAGCGTGAGGCACCCTTCCCTGGCGCCGCCGTCGGTGCCGTTGCCCAGCTGACCGAACAGATTCGAGCCCCACACCTCCACGGTGCCGTCGGCCATCAGCGCGATCGCGTGCTCGCCGGCGGCCGCGATCTGCTTGACCGGGCCGATGCGCACCGTGACGGGGGCCTGTTTCGCTTCGGTGCTGCCGTCGCCGAGCTGGCCGGCGCGATTGCCGCCCCATGTCTCGACCGTGCCGTCGCCGAGGAGCGCCATGCTCCACTCGCTGGTGGTCACGACTTCCTTGATCGGCGAGACGCCCGGCACCGGCATCGGGCGCAGTACGACGTTGCTCGCGGAGCGCGCACCGAGCTCGCCTTTGCCGTTGAAGCCCCAGCCGGCCGCCGACAGGCCGGCCGCCGACAGGCCGGCCGCCTGCGCGCCGGCGCTGAAGATCAAGGCAGCAGGCAGAGCCGCCGCAAGAAGCCCCCGAAGCATCTCTGCGAGCGTAAGTCGCTCCGCGCGGCGCCCGGGACGCCTCGGACGTATGTATGACGCGGGCGCCGCGCCCGAGTGAAGTGCGCACGGCGGTGGCGCGCGTGAGCCGGCGCACCCCGCGCGCTTTCCCTGCCGACAGGCGTGACGCGCAGGCGTGCCTCGGCTGGCCTGCCTCAGCAGGCGCCCGGCGCTCCCTCGGCGCCGGCGGGCGTGGCGCGCAGGCTCGGATCGGCGACGACGCGCACGTCGACACCGGGCAGACCTTGCAGAAGACGTGTGAGCAGCGAGCGCTCGGAGAGGCCGCCAAGGCGGCTGAGGCCGCGGCGTTCGGAGGGCGTGCCCATCAGCACGTAGGTGCTGCCGAGCGAGTGCGCGACCCGGATAGCCACCTCCGCCACGTCCTCGCCCTCCTCCACGCGCAGGCGCGCTCCGAGCATCGCGACGAGGCGGCGTAGCTCCTCCAGCCGGCGCCGGTCC